>JBJOID010000029.1:0-6836 GCA_046047315.1 Candidatus Hydrogenedentota bacterium
AGACGTGTGCTCTTCCGATCTGGGACCTCTGTAAATCCGTAGCATGCGGGCGTTTAGCGCATCCATGCTGGAAACCGGAGCCCGCGAGGACAGCGGTGCGACCAAGCGGAGAGGCCGTAAACGCCAGTGGATCACGGAGCGAATGGAGGACGGGCCGAGCGCCCCGAATTGCTGAGCCGCCTCGAATCGGCGCTGGATAGCGAGCGCCGTCAGCGGGAGCAATTGGAGCACCGCCTTCGCGACGCGGAACGCCGCCTGGAAAAGGCGCTCGCCACGGCCGATACCCACAACGACGCCGCTTTGTTGGCGCTCAAATCGCAGCTTGCCATCGAGATGTCCGCCGTGGCCGCGCGCGCCGAGCTCGAGCACAGCCTTCTCGAGTTGGAGTTCCTTGCGCAGGCTGCCATCGAGGCAGAGTCCACCCCCGCTTCGCCGCCCGCACAGAAAGTAATTCACTATGTGCAGGTGCCGGCTGCCAGTGCGCCAGCCGCCGCGCCTGCGCCGCCTCCGGATTGGGATGCGAAACTGGCCGCGGCTCAAATGGCAATCGAAGCCGCCGAGGCGCGCGCCTCTCATAATGCGCTTCAGGTACGCAAGCTGACCGAAGAGCTTGCGGCGGCCCGCGCGGAACAGATTCGTCTGGCGAGCGACATGCGCAACCTGCGCGAGCGCATTCAGGGTTCTCCAACCTTGAGCGCCAAGCTAGCGCCTTCATCTCCCGCCCCGCTGTCCATCGACGACGCGATACAGGAAGGGCTTGATGCGCCAGTCGCACTCGAAGCAGCCAGTGCGGATGATACCGATCAGATTGTAGCTCGCGACTCCGGGCGCGCGGGAGACTTGCTCGAGGAACTGGCATCCTCCTTGGCCGAACCGGCATTGCTGACGGAGCCCGCGGCGCCGGGCTTGGAAGAAGCCCTGGAAGCCTGGGGCGAACCAGCCATCGACGAGCATGCCGCCGCCGAGGTGACCGAGGCCGAGATGCATGCCGCGGCTGATGAGGACTTGGAAAGCGCCCTTGCCACATTCGGGGCGGAGGCGGGCAAGCATGAAGACTCACAGTCGACCGTAGTTGAGGCCCCAGCCGCTCCGGTTGCCACGGAGGATTCCGACGATTCGGATATGACAGACGCCCTGTTGGCCGCCTTAAGCGGAGATGCGCCATCGCTGGATTCCTCCGATGCGACGATGCCCGAGGAGCCTGCTTCGAGCCCTGTGCTGATGGAGATGAACGAGCTTTTGGAGGAACAGGAACCCGAAATCGCGGCGACTGAATCCCGCTCGCTGGAAGATGAATCGGGAGCGTGGGCTTCGCTTCTGGAAGTGGACACCCTGGAGCGGCTCGACACGCCGGACGCCCCGGCGGAGCAGCGACTCGCCGAGGCATTGATGAGCGGTGCCATATCAGCCGAGCGTGCGGACGAACAGGCCGAGGGGCTGCTGGAGGACATCGAGTCCTCGGAACCCGTGGAAGAAGTTACTCGCTGGGAGCCGGACACCACGCCCGCCGCAGAGGATGACGCTGAACTTCTGGCGGAATGGGCAGCTCCCACTGCCCATGACCGGCTGGACACAGAGCTTGTGACGGCGGCAGCTGTGCTGGAGGATGATCCCGAGTCTCTTCCCGTGGAAGACGAGACGCTGCTTGTTGCACCAGCCGGGACGGAAGATTCTGAGTCGCTTCCCCCCGTGGAGCAAGAGACCGCAGCCCTGCTGAATGGTGGTGAGGGCGCCCTACGGGAGTCGACGCTGGATGCGCTGGAACGCGCGGCGGAAGCGCGCCGTGCGCAAAGCACTGTTCCTGACGAGGTTGATGCGGAGGAAGACTTTTCTCCGGATATGGCGGGACTGGTGCGGCGCGGCGCGGAAACACGCGATCCGCAGGCCGCTCCGTCGGGCGATCGCGCCGGGCGCCGCAAATCGATGGTGAACGCACTGCAACGATTCATCGGGGAGTAGCCTTCTGCCGCGGGCGACTGGCCCGGCATTGGCGCGATTTCAGTGCGAGGGGATTTACATGCAGGCCCACCGTCTATCCACGCTCGCCTGTCTTTTCGGTTTGCTCATAGTTTCTCTTGTGTCCGCCGCCTCGGCCCGCCAGCCCAACGTGTTGGTGATTTACGCCGATGATCAAGGAAGCGTGGACGCTCCCGGTTTCGGTGCGCAGGACATCGAACTGCCTAGCCTTCGCCGCCTGGCGAATGAAGGCGTGCGCCTGACGCAATGCTATGCTCCGGCTCCCGTGTGCTCGCCATCACGCGCAGGCCTGCTCACGGGACGCTATCCGCTCCAGGCGGGGGTGCCCGGAAACGTTTCCTCGACGCCCGGCGATGAAGGCATGCCCGCCGAAGAGGTGACGATGGCGGAGGTTTTCAAGGAAGCAGGCTACGCCACCGGACACTTCGGTAAATGGCATTTGGGTTTCACGCCGGAGACCATGCCAAATGCGCAGGGCTTCGATTTTTCCTTCGGTCATATGGGAGGATGCATCGACAACTATTCCCATTTCTTCTATTGGAACGGACCGAACCGCCACGACCTCTACCGCAATGGAGAAGAGGTTCGCATGGACGGCGCCTACTTCCCCGACCTGCTCGCCGGGGAGGTGGAGCAGTTTATCGAGAAGAACCGGGAGCGCCCCTTCTTCGCCTATGTGGCGTTGAACCTTCCGCACTACCCCTATCAGGGTGACTCCGTCTGGTTGCAGTATTACCGTGAGAAGGGCCTGCCCTATCCGCGCGACCTGTACGCGGCGTTTCTTTCAACCATGGATCAGCGCATCGGCCGCATGCTGGACGCGCTCGAAAGGCACGACTTGTCGAGGGACACCATCGTGCTGTTTCAGGCCGACAATGGGCACAGCGTGGAAGAGCGCGCCCACGGCGGCGGGGGCAGCGCGGGCGCCTATCGCGGGGCAAAGTTTTCCCTCTTCGAGGGAGGCATTCGCGTGCCGGCCATCATTCGCTGGCCCGGCGAGCTGGCTGCCGGGGCCGTGCGCGATCAACCGGTGCATGGATGCGACTGGCTGCCCACGCTTGCGGCCATGTGCCGTGTGCCGCTCCCGGATGTCGCGCTCGACGGGGTGGACCTCGATCGCGTATTGCATGACAAGGATGCGCCGGATCCGCATGAGCGAATGATTTGGCATCTCGGCAAAGGGGACACGGGACAATGGGCGGTGCGGCGCGGTCCCTGGAAGCTCATGCACAAAAACGTCGATCCAACGCTGCCCCCGGGAAGTCCACCCGTCGATCAATTCTTCCTCAGCAACCTTGACGAGGACCACCGCGAATCGCGCAACCTTGCCGGTGAGCATCCCGGGATTGTCGAGGAACTCCGGGCGCTTCATGAGGAATGGCTGGCCGGCGTGGAGCGGGGAGGGAGTGCCCAGTGAGTCGTTGTTTATTCTTACTCCTTGGGGCCGTGCTCCTAACGCCCGCGTTCGCTTCTCCACGAAACATTGTGCTCGTGCTGGTTGATGACCAGCGCTTCGACGCCCTCTCCTGTATGGGACATCCCTTCCTCGAAACGCCGCATATCGACCGCCTCGCCAATGAGGGCGTCTTGTTCGAGCGGGCCTACGTCACCACCGCGCTGTGTTCCCCAAGCCGGGCGAGCATCCTCACCAGCCTTTATGCCCATCAACATGGCGTGCTGGACAACAACAACCCTATGAATCCCGAGCTGCCTACCTTCCCGCGCCTCTTGCAGCAGGCGGGTTACGATACGGCCTTCGTCGGGAAATGGCATATGGGTGGAGACTCGGACGAGCCGCGCCCGGGCTTCGATCATTGGGTTTCCTTCCGTGGCCAGGGGGTCTACAACGATCCGGTCTTCAACGTCAACGGGGAAAAGGTGCGCAACGAGGACGGTTACGTGACCGACCTGCTGACGGATCATGCGGTGGCGTTTCTGGAACGCGAGCGCGAGAAGCCCTTCCTCCTGTACCTCTCGCACAAGGCCGTGCACGCGGAGTTCATACCCGCCGCCCGACATGAGGGAAGCTATGCTCAATATGCCTATCCGCATCCGGAAAGCATGGCGGACAGCGATGAAACCTATGCCGGCAAGCCAACCTGGGTGCGGGAGCAGCGTAAGAGTTGGCACGGCGTTGACGGCATGTACAACGAGACGGTCGATTTTGACGATTTCGCGCGGGACTACGCGGAGACCATGCGCGCGGTGGACGACAGCGTGGGGAGGGTGATGGACACGCTCCGTGAGAAAGGGCTTCACGAAAACACGCTGGTGGTTTACACCTCGGACAATGGTTTCCTGTTCGGGGAGCATGGGCTTATCGACAAGCGCTGCATGTATGAACCCTCGATTCGCGTGCCGATGATTGCGTGGTGTCCCGGCGTGGCGGAGGCCGGGGCACGGCGTAAGACGCTGGTGACCAACCTGGACCTTGCTCCCACCTTCCTCGAAGCGGCGGGGGTGGCCGTTCCAGCATCGTTCATGGGGCGTAGCTTTTGGGGTGCATTGACCGCCGAGCCCGAGCAGGGCCGCGATGCCTTTCTCTACACCTATTTCTGGGAGCGGAATTTTCCCCAGACGCCGACCGTGCTCGGCGTGCATACTGGCAGATTCAAGCTGATGCAATACCACGGCATTTGGGACCGCTATGAGATGTACGATTTGGAGAGCGATCCCGGCGAGCGCAACAACCTGCTCTCGGGATACATGATTGGCTCCGAGGCAGGCACCCTCGATAACCTTATCCGCCGTGCCAAGGAGAACGACCCCAACGCGGCGCGCTTTGTGGAATTGTCCGAGCGCCTGGGTCAACTGCTGGAAGAGACCGGATGCCGCCCCGAACCCGCCTGGGCGGTGAAGCCGTAGGAGGATTCATGCCCGTACCAGGTTCGCACCGTTTTGGCGTCATTATGGCTGGCGGCGCGGGGGAGCGCTTCTGGCCGCTCTCGCGAAAGGACCGTCCAAAGCAACTGCTTCATTTGACCGACCCTGACCGCTCGATGTTGGCCGAGGCGGTGGACCGGCTCGCCCTAGGCATTCCTCGCGAACAGATCTACGTGATTACCTCCGCCGCACTTGTGCCCGTGATTCGAAAGGCGCAGGCCGGAATACCTGACGCGAACGTGGTGGGGGAGCCCTGCAAACGCAACACCGCCGGGGCATTGTTGTACATCGCGGCGAAGATTCTCGCGGACCATCCCTCGCTCAATCCCGGCGAGGTGAGCGTCGCCATCGTCACGGCGGATCACAAGATCGGCGAAGTGGAGCGCTTCTCCGCCACTGTAGCCGCCGCGCTGAAGATGGCGGAGGAGAGCGGAGCACTGGTGATATGCGGCATCCAGCCCGACTCGCCCGAGACAGGCTTCGGCTATATCCAGGCCGGTGAGCCAATAGCATCCGGCGCGCATGAATTCCTGGCGGTGCGGGCCTTTCATGAGAAGCCCAACCGGGAACGCGCGGAGGATTTCCTCGCGAACGGCGGCTATTTTTGGAACAGCGGAATGTTCTTCTGGCGGCTCGACGCCTTCTATGCGGAGTTCACCCAAGCCCGTCCGGCAATGGCCCTCGCGGGCGAGGCCATGCTTGCCGCACTTCGCGCGGGCGACGAGGCTGCTGCGACGACAGCCTTCGAGTCGCTCGAAGACATATCGATCGACTATGCACTGATGGAGCACGCGCGCAAGGTCTGTATGGTCAAGGCGGATTTCCCCTGGCGAGATGTGGGTCTGTGGGCGCACCTCGACCATCTGCATGCCCCGGATGCTTCGGGCAACAGTTGTGTTGGTGAGCCCGTGCTGATCAATTCCGAGGATTGCGTGGTCTACAACGCCCCCGGCGCCCGCCGCATGGCCGTCGGCTTGGCGGGTGTGCGCGGACTCGTGGTGGTGGTGACGGAAGACGCTGTGCTGGTGGTGCCCAAGGATCAAGCCCAGGACGTGCGCCACATCGTTGCGGAACTAAAAAAACGCGACGCGCCACAGGTTTGAACATGGATTCCCTGCGCGTATGGCTTGGACGTGGTTTGGCCATCGAAGGATTGGACGCCCCAGAAAACCGATCCGCCGTGCGGTGGGCCTTCGCCATCGCGCTTGGGGCAATGCTCATCCGAACCATATTCTGGGCGCTCACGCAGCGCTACTGGGAAGACGCGCTCATAACCTGTCTACATGCGGAGAACTTCGCCTTAGGACATGGCCTCACGCATTTGCGTCCCGGCGAGCCTCCCCTGCATGGCTTCACCAGCCCCCTCAGCGTGCTCGTTCCCCTCATCGGCGACCTCATGCACGTTGGCTTCGGCGTGGACTTCATCAAGCTGGTGTCTCTGCCCGCTGCCGCACTCACCGTGCTTTTCCTTTTGGCCATCGCCATCCATCCCTCCGTGCGTCTGCCCCTGCCGCTTACAGTGCTCGTGATGGGTTACGCGGCATTCGAGCATCACCAGATTCTGTGGGGGATGGCGGGCATGGAAACCCAGCTGGCCACCCTCGCCCTCGTCGCGTCGCTCTATTACACCATCGCATGGCGACCCGCCTGGCTGGGAATCAGTCTGGGCGTGTGCATGCTGGCCCGCCCAGACTATGCCTTTTGGTGTCTCATCGTGGGCGTTTACGGCCTGTTCAAGGAATGGCGGCGCATGCCGAGAGTGGTTGGGTTGGCGCTTTCGGTCTACCTGCCCTGGATTGCCTTCTGCCTTTGGCACTATGGCTCGCCCATTCCGAACACCGTAGTGGCCAAGGGGCTGGGTTATGCCAAGTGGTATGACAAAGTGGACGGCATCGACTTATTCGCTCTGAAGCGCCATGTGTGGATGATGATGGCCGAACAGCTGCATTTGCTGCTGGGGCCCACCTTCGCCGGAC
>JBJOID010000030.1:0-14058 GCA_046047315.1 Candidatus Hydrogenedentota bacterium
CTTCATGCGGCAACTGCGTGAAAAGGCCCCGGAGATCTTGACGTGTTACGACACGCAGGGAGCCATGAAGATGCTGCTCGCGTTGCGGGGAACCGCGTGGGACGCTTATGTACCGGAAAGCGCGATGCTCACCTATTCACCCGGCCTCGAGAAGACGCTGGCCCTGACGCCCGATGAATTGATCAAGCTCCAGTCCAAAGGCATCCACATCCAGATGCACACGATTAATGACGAGCATCAGATGCGTCGCTATCTCAACCTCGGTGTGGACAGCATCCTGACGGACTATCCGACACGGCTTGACGCCGTTCTGGAGGAGCGCGCTGGCGCCACGCGCTGACTGGATATCTCTCAGCCGCGCATGGACCTCGCAAGTGAAAGCGGGTATGCTAGCGGCCTAGGTCGAGGGAAGTCATGCGCATGCCTTTAGTAACACGCCTCTGCTCGGCAATGTTGGCGCTTTGCGCGGTCGCCCTCACAGGCACGGCCAATGCAGAGGCCTTCGAAGAGACCATTCGCCCGCTGGTGCAGAAATACTGCGTCGAGTGTCATCGCGACGAGAAACTTAAAGGCGACCTCAATCTCGCGCGTTTCGAGTCGATGCCACAGGTGGTGGAAGCACTGGCGGTTTGGCAACGCTCGGCCAAGCGCATTGAGTCCGGTGAAATGCCCCCCGGCAACGCCCCCAAGCCCACGGACGAGGAACGAAAACTCCTCGTCGAGTGGATCAACGGCATCAAGGCGGATGACCTCGACTGCACGCAAATCGTTAGCGAGGCCAGCCAGAGCTGGTATCCCGGCTATGTGATGAGCCGCCGCCTGAACCGTTTCGAATACGAGAACACCATTCGCGATCTGTTGGGCATCGAGATGGACCTCGCCGCCATGTTTCCCGCCGATGGCGCGGGTGGCGAAGGCTTCGACACCAATGGCAATGCCCTGTTCATCTCGGCGATTCAGATGGAAAAATATGTGGCGGCGGCCGACCTGGTGATCGAGACTGCGTTCTCGGGGGCAAGGACCGCGGCACATGGCCGACTGAAGGGACAGGCCCGCGTGACGCCACGGCCCGATCCCGTGCGGCAGCAACAGGCCGACGCACGACGCGCGCTGCTGACGGCTTCTCCCGGCCGGGGACTGTCTAAGCGCGATGCCGCCACCCGGGTGTGTCTCGACTTCACCGAGCGGGCATGGCGCCGCCCCGTGAATCCGGAGGAGATCGAGGGACTGCTCGCGCTGTTTGACAAGGCGCTCCAGGCGGGAGACCGATACGATGAAGCCATAAGACTTCCCCTGAAGGCCGCGCTCGTATCCCCGCATTTCCTGTTTCTTGCGGAGCCCGAGCCAACCGCCGGCGGCGTGTATCCGCTGGGCGATTACCCGCTGGCTTCACGGCTCTCCTATTTCCTCTGGGGTTCCATGCCCGACGACTCGCTTTTCGAACTCGCCCGGCAAGGACAGCTTCGGCAACCGGAGGTCTTGGAACGCGAGGTGAAGCGCATGCTGCGCGATCCCAAGGCGCTCGCGCTTGGCGAGTTGTTTGCCGGACAGTGGCTTGGGGTATCGCAGCTGGGAGAACTGACACGCCCGGATGAAACCCGTTATCCGGAGTTCGACGAGGCCCTGGCGGAAGCCGAGCGCCAGGAAGTTGCCCTCTTGTTTCAGGCGGTGGTTGCTGAGAACCGCCCCATCACGGAATTGATACACACGGATTTCACCTTTGTAAACGAGGCCCTGGCGGAAATCTATGGCATCGAAGGGGTGAAGGGCCCGGAGATGCGGCGCGTGCAGCTGGCGGATGCGCGCCGGGGCGGCGTGCTGGGGATGGCGGGCGTGCTGACCGCGACCTCACATCCGCTTCGCACCAGCCCGGTGCTGCGCGGCAAGTGGGTGCTCGAGCAGATATTGGGCGAACGCGTGCCGCCGCCCCCGCCCGGGGTGCCGCCCCTGCCGGAGGACGAACATCACCTCGAGGGGATGACGCTGCGTCAACGCCTCGAGGCGCATCGCGCCAATCCGGAGTGCGCAGCCTGCCACCAAACCATGGACCCGATAGGCTTTGGCCTGGAAAACTACGACCCTGTGGGTCGATGGCGCGAGGAGCAGGCAGGGCTGCCTATCGATTCATTGGGTACGCTCCCATCGGGACAGAGCTTCAACGGTCCCGCCGAACTGAAGGAAATCCTGCTCGCACGCAAGGATGATTTCGCGCGGAATCTTTCACGGAAAATGCTGGGCTATGCCTTGGGGCGTTCGCTGACACGCTTCGACGAATGCGTCATCAATGATGGCGTGGCCGCCTTGCAACAGAATGAGTACCGCCCCGAGGCCATGTTCGTTAAGTTTGTATTGAGTCACCCATTCCGGCACCGCTATAGTGCCGCGGCAACCCCGTGAGGACCGCACAATGAGCCGTGAATCCTGGCGTATATCACGACGCACGATGTTGCGAGGCATGGGAGCCGCCATGGCGCTCCCTGTTCTGGAGGCCATGGCCCCCAGGAAGGCGGCCGCCGCCGTGGCGGGGGCGAAGCCTCCCGTGCGCATGGCATGCATTTACTTCCCCAACGGCGTGTGGCAGGAAGGGTGGATTCCCCAGGCGGCCGGCGCCGGGTTTGAACTGCCTTACTCCCTGGAACCCCTGACCGACTTGCGTGACTATGTGACGGTGCTCTCCGGACTGGACAAGGCGAACAGCCGTTCCGGAGACGGACACTACGCCAAGACGGCCAACTTTCTCACGGGACTGCCGGTCGAGAAGACCACCGGCAAGAACATCAGCGTGGGTGGCATGTCGATGGACCAGTTCGCGGCGAGCAAACGTGGGCATCTGACCCCCCTGCCTTCGTTGGAACTCGGCATCGATCCCGTCATTTCGGGCATCGACAGCAACGTGGGCTATACCCGCCTCTATGGCTCTTACATTTCGTGGCGCAATGCCTCGACGCCCGTCGCCAAGGAGATCAATCCTCGCTTCGTCTATGAACGCCTGTTCGGGGAAAAGGACGAGAATGGCAAGGAGCGCAAGCTGCGCCGGCGCCGTGAGGACCAGCAGAGCCTGTTGGACCTCGTGCTTGAAGACGCCCGGTCGCTGCGCGCCCGCCTGGGCCGCGACGACCAGGTGAAGCTGGATGAATACCTGGAGTCAGTGCATGCGGTCGAGAAGCGCATCGAGTTTGCCCTGAAGCCCGACCCTCGCTACTGGAAGCCCGAGCCGCTCGGCGAAGCGCCCGTAGCGCCGGAAGAGAAGATTCCGGCGGATTTTCGTGAGCACGTGAAGTTGATGCTGGACCTGATGGTATTGGCTTTTCGCACCGACTCGACGCGGGTGCAATCCTTCATGTTCGCCAACGACGTTTCCGGCCGCAACTTTTCTTTCCTCCCCGGCGTGTCGGGTGGACACCACGATATGTCCCACCACGAAGGCAAGGAGGAGAAGGCGAAACAGTACCAGGAGATTACCCGCTGGCACGTGGAGCAGCTGGCCTACCTGATGAATCAGATGCGCGCGATTCCAGAGGGGGAGGGCAACTTGCTCGACAACACCATGCTGCTCTTTGGATCGAGCATCTCGGATGGCAACAGCCACAATCCGAATAACCTGCCCATCGTGCTGGGCGGACGCGGCGGCGGCCGCATAGAGTCGGGACAGCATGTGGCCAGCCCCAAGGAAACGCCCCTCTGCAACCTCTATGTCACCATGCTCAACGCCTTTGGCGCTCCCGTCGCCTCCTTCGGCGACAGCAACGGCGGCATTAAGGCCATCGATCGCGGATTTGATCCATTCGAGCTGGCGTGATCAACGCAATCGACTGAACGCTCTTACCCCTAGCGGTTGCGAACATTCTCCTTCGAGTACTTCCTGATGTAGAACTGGTGCATCAGGTGGGCCTCGAAGATATTGATGGTCTTCGCCCCGCCGAGGAACTCCGCCTCGATAAAGGCCTTGCAGGCTTTCTCCAGCACGACACAAGCGACGAAGGCCTCGTCGAGCGTGCGCCCCACGCAGATGGCGCCGTGGTTGGCCATGAGCGCGGCGTTGCGTCCCTTCAGCGCCTTGACGCAGGTGCGCACCATTTTCTGTGTCGAGGGCAGGGCGTAGTCCGCAACCCGCACCGTGGGCCCCAGTATCTGAACCTGATCGTCCAGAATCGGCGGCACCTCCCGGCGGGCGGCCGCGACCACGGATGCATTGGTCTGGTGGGTGTGGATCACCGCGCCCACGTCGCTTCGCGTGCGGTAAAGCTCGGCGTGGACTTTGCGCTCCGAGGAGGGTTTGATGTCGCCCTCGAACTTGCCGGTCTGGTAGTTCACGATAACCATGTCTTCCGGGCGCAGCTCCTCGTACTCCCGGCCGCTGGGTGTAATCACATAGCGCTCGTCGTCGAGGCGCACGCTGACGTTGCCCCAAGTGCCGGCCACGAGACCTTCCTTCAGTAGCTTCAGTCCGCCGTCGCGCACTTGGATACGCGCCACTTCTTCGCTCATGCGCTGTCCGCTCATGCCTGAACTCCTTCCACATTCTTGAATACGCGCTCGAATCGAACAAGCGCATCGTCGATCACCGCGTCGGTGCAGGCTGCGCTGGTGTAAAGGCGGCTTCCCGAAAGGGTCACGATACCCTCCGCCAGGTATGCAGCCCCGAACTCCTGCATGAGCTTCGTCCGCGCCTCGATGTCTTTCAGTTTGGCGAGCAAGGTCCAGAACTGGGCAAGGCTCACGCTCATGAGCAGCACGCCCGTGGTCTCAAGGTGGCAAATTGAACCTTGATTGTAGGCGAGGTAGGGCAGCCTGTACTTCTCGATCAGGGTCTGGAGTCCCTTGGTCAGCCGGTCCCCCGCACGGCCCGCAAGCTCGCAGGCATTGGTGCGCTCCATTTCAACCAGGGTGAAATAGCCCGCCGCGCAGCTGAGCGGATTGGCCGCCAGCGTCCCTCCCACGTGCACTTTCTTCTTGAGTGCCTTGCCCCCCACACCGGCCGCCAGCATTTCCATATACTGCCGCTTGCCGCCCAGTCCGCCCGCCGAGGGATACCCCCCCGTGATGGCCTTGCCAAACACCGTGAGATCAGGCGTAATCTTAAAGTAGCCTTGGGCGCCGGTCATGCCGAGGCGGAATCCCGTCACCACCTCGTCAAACACCAGCAGCGCGCCATAGCGGTCGCAAAGTTCGCGCACTTGCGCATTGTAATCCTTGTCCACCGGGCGCGTGCCGCTCTCAGGCCCCACGGGTTCAAGCATCACGCAAGCCGTTCCGCCGCGCAGCTGGTTGAGCGCAAGGCGCCGCTTGAGCGCCTTGATGTCATTGGGATAAACCTCATGCGTGCGGCGAAAGATGTACTTGGGGATTCCATGGGCGTTGAAGCTGCCCGTGCCCGGGATGCGCGTTCCGTACGAAAGCTGGTCGCTCCAGCCATGGTAGGCCCCGCCCAGCTTGATGACGTGCTTCTTGCCCGTGGCCACACGGGCCAGGCGAATGGCGGCCATACAGGCTTCTGTGCCGCTGCCCAGCATGCGGAACATTTCCGCCCCGCGATACCGCTCCACGATGAATTGCGCCAGCTTCAGCTCGTACTCATGGAAAAGCCCGGTCACCGGGCCCGTGGTCCGCAGCAGCTCCTCCACCTGTTCCCGCACCACCGCCGGGTTGCTTCCCAGCACCGTCGGTCCTCCCGCTTGCAGGAAGTCGATATAGCGGTTGCCGTCGAGGTCCTCCAGATGCGCCCCCTCTGCCTTGGTGAAAACCAGCGGGAAGGGATAGCTGAAGGAGAGGTTGTGCTGCACCCCGCCGGGAATGTAATTCACCGCCTGGTCGATCATCGTTTTCGAAGCCTGGCAGTGCTCGGCGTAGTACTGGAGATATCGCTCCATCGCTTCGGGCTTGAGCTTCCGCAGCGGCTGAGAAAGCAGCTTGTCCGCTTTGCGGTAAATCTCTTGCGTATCGTGGTACTCGGAAATTGCAAAACCCGTCTCGGGCACATAGTTCTTGTGCATGGATTTTCCTCTTGCGACTCAGCTCGACCTGAGACTCCCATCGCAACCAGAAGGATTCGTGGGCCTCATTCGGGAATTATAGCGAATCCAGCGGCGCTTCGGGCACCTGCCCCACGTTCGCTCGAATCAGGCTCATCAAGCGGACAGATGCTGCCCTCGCGTGGGCGACAACCTCGGCATGCCCGAGATGCCCCGCGCCGCACACGTTGGTCACCACCGATACGGCCCCGGCGGGCAGGCCAACCTGCTGGCACCGCAGACATTCAGGGGCGGTGCTCATCCCCACCAGGTCCACGCCCAAACTGCGCAAGGCGGCAATCTCCGAGGGAGTCTCATAGCAGGGACCATGCAGGAAAGCGTAGGTTCCCTCGGCATCGGCGCCCGATACCGCAAGGGATGCGTCCAGCTCCACCGGCAGACGCAGGGCCCGGCACGGCCAATTCAGGATGCGCCGCACTGCAACCAGGCTACCCACGCGCAGCTCTTGCTTCAGGCTGCCCGCCGCATTGGTGAACAGCACACGGGTTGCGCCCAGTCCGCGCAGAACGTCCACGGTTCGCGCGATATCCCCGAAGGCACAACCCTCGTAAACATGACGACGCCCGGATTGAAGCAGTAGTTCTTGCTCACCGCCATCCGGGGTCTTCACCATGCCCATCGAATAGCTGGAGGCATGTCCCGCCACGGTGCTGTCCCGAAGCCCAGCGAATTCCCTGAACTGCCTTTGCCAACAGACCTTGTGGAAAAGCGGGGTCAGGTCGATCCCGGAACCTGCCACGACCGCCAGCATGCCGCGCTCCTCAGGCCTTCCACGGCGAGGGAAGCATCAGTCTCTGATAGAGGTGCATCGCGTACTCATCCGTCATGCCGGCAACAAAATCCACGGTGCGCCTTTCCAGGCTGTCCTCTTCGTCCCCCCGCAGGATTTCCTCCACCGGGTGTTCAAGCAGGTGGAAATACAGCTCGCGCAGCACCTTGCTCGCGCGTT
The DNA here is from genome assembly GCA_046047315.1 of Candidatus Hydrogenedentota bacterium. Lineage (GTDB taxonomy): Bacteria > Hydrogenedentota > Hydrogenedentia > Hydrogenedentales > JAEUWI01 > WGMK01. The sequence goes on from JBJOID010000030.1 coordinate 6,982, forward strand.
CCATTTCAAGGTTGATGGCGTCGCAAGGATAGACCTCCCGAAACAGGAAGTCCCGAAGTTCATTAAAGGGCTCAAGCAATCCATCGCTAAAGGCGATTCTGCCTTCAGTAGAACCCTCGATGACGGCGGTCACCATGCGATCGATGCGCAGCGAAGTGCGGTCCCCAAGCGCCCGAACGGCTTCACGCGGAAGATTTTCCGCCGCCAGCACCCCCGCGCGTATGGCGTCGTCGATATCGTGATTCATATAGGCGATGGCGTCGCAAATGCTCATCACCTGACCTTCGAGCGTGTTCGGGCCTGCGGCCTTCTTGCCCTGAAGTATGGCCTTGCCCCGGCTGTGGTGCAGGATGCCGTCGCGAACTTCGTGGGTAAGGTTCAGCCCACGTCCCCCGCTCCGGGATTCCAGCTTGTCCACCACGCGCAGGCTCTGCTCGAAATGGCGAAAGCCGCCCGGGCAGACTTCGTCCAACACGCGCTCCCCGGCATGACCAAAAGGAGTGTGACCAAGATCATGTCCGAGCGCGATGGCCTCCACCAGGTCCTCGTTCAGCCGCAGGGCGCGCACCACTGTGCGGGCAATCTGCGTCACCTCCAGCGTGTGCGTAAGCCGCGTGCGGTAATGGTCGCCGAGCGGCGCAAGAAACACCTGTGTCTTTCGCTTGAGGCGGCGGAACGCCTTCGTGTGGAGAATACGATCGCGATCGCGCTGGTAGGCCGTGCGGTTCGGATCTTCCTCTTCGGGTTCCAGCCGGCCCTTCGAGTCCGACACACGCTGCGCCTGCGGCGCAAGCCATGCGTCTTCCCGGGCTTCCAGCCATTCCCTCACGCTGCCCATCGAGATGCTCCTTCGTGTGGCCGCGCGCCGGCTACAGGTAACCCGCCGGGTCGGAGGCATGCGCCACGAATATCGGGGCCTGCTGTCCGGGGGAAAGCCTCGAAGCATAATAGTGTCGCGTCACGCCCTCGATGAAGCTGGGAACCTCATCCTTCGGCACGAGGCTTACCGTGGCTCCGCCGAAGCCCGCGCCGGTCAGGCGGGAACCCAGCGCCCCGGATTCCCGGGCCGCCACCACCAGGGCGTCCAGCTCGGGACTGCTGATGCCAAAGTCCTCGGCGCAGCTTTGATGGGATGCGTTCATCAATTCCCCGAAGAGGTCGGCATTGCCATCGAGCAAGGCGTCGCGCGCCATCTCGACGCGCTGGTACTCGGTGTATTGATGCCGCAAACGGGCGCGCAGCGGGAAGCCCTCCGGCGGCTCGGGCACTTCCCCCAGGAACTGTTCGCGGACCGCCGCGGGTTCCAGGCCCAGCCTGCTCGCCACCAGATCAAGCCCGAGGCGCTCCTCTGGAATGGCCTGGTCAATCAAGGCCGCGCCCTCGCGGAAGGTAAGGCAAAGCGGCCCCAGCCAAAGGTCGCCCAGCCGCTCCAGCTCAATGTCGGGATCCATGGCTTGCTGGATATGCGCCTCGACCAGCGCTGAGCCCAGGGCGCAGAAACGCGGCCCGCGATTGAAACGGATCAAGGCTTCGCCGCTCTTCTCCACCTTCACCATCGAATCGCATACGACGATGGACATCCCCTCGGGAAGCGGGGCGTTCTCCACCCGCACCGGGAAGAAATCGATCTTGCAGGCGTGCCCGGCCATCGCGTTGAGAATCACGGTTTGATCCATGCCCCCGCCGCGCGTGCCTACGTAGTGCTCCGCCGTGGCCATGTGCTCGGCGAGCTCAAGGCGGCTGATGTCTTCCCCAAGGGTCTGGTCGAGCGCGGCCAGATAGCACAATGCGCAGGCCACCACCAACGCGGAGGAACTGCTCAACCCCGCCGCTACAGGCAGCGTGCTGGTGAAGAGCATGTCCATGCCGGGCAGCGTCGCAGGTTCCAGCACGGTATTCAGCTTCTGAACGGCCGCCTTGCAGTAGTTGTCCCAGGCACCCTGCGCGGATCGCGGAAGGTCTCGGGCGTTCTCAAAGGTGACCTCCGGGTAGCGGGGATCCACATTGCGCATGCGAATCTGGCCGTCGGCGCGCGGGCAGAAGGCCACAAGGATCGCCTGCTCAATCGCCATGGGCAACACGGGCAAGCCGTTGTAGTCCATGTGTTCGCCAATGAGGTTGACACGACCAGGCGAGCGCACCAGAAATGGCTGCCCGGATCCGGGAAAATGCTCGCTAAAAAGCGTGCGAAGGGTATCTGCTTCCACGGTAAAGCCGCTCCATGCCCCCAATACATCCGGACACGAGTGGCCCGTGGGCGGAAGTTTAGCCGCTGGCCAAGCCCCCGCGCAAAACCCGCGGTAATGGAAACCTGCCCACCCGAACCGGAATAATACCCACGACGCCGCCTTGGCGACGATGGAGTCCGCCCTTGTCCACCAAACACCTTGCCCTTTGCCTGCTGAGTTGCGCCACCCTGGCGCTGGCGGGCTGTCCACGCGAGGTGCTGTTGCGGGGAGACCAGCCCGATGAGCAGGGCAATCCCAAGCCTTCCGTCGTCGATGTGAACGGCGAGGCATTACCGGGCGTGGCCGTGAGCATCTACGGCACCGACCGCCAGACCGTCACCTCGGCAACAGGGCAATACCGCTTGAGCGCTCCCCTGGGCAGCCAGCAGATCGACTTCTTCAAGACGGGCTACACCCCCGCGCGCCTGGTGCTGGAGATCGCCGAGCCGGGAAGCGTTCCCGTTCCGCAGACCCTCTTGTGGCCGCTGCCGGAATCGCAGGGCATCTTCTTCTTCGAACGAGGCCGCTATCGCACGCTGACCCGAGTGGAGCCGCGCCGTTTTCTTTCGGGGGACGCTGCTGTATTCGGCTCGAAGAAGGGAGCCGAGTCCTTCGTCGATCTCAAGACGAACCCGATGCTCATCCTGTTTCGCTTGCCCGGATACGACCTCCAGCTCTCCCGCTTGAGGCAGGCGGAGGTGACCCCTTCGGATGCGGGCCCCGCGGCACAGCAGTACAAGGTGCCCGCATGGGTGGCCGAGGCGCGCTTGTCCGTGCATACCCAGCCGGTCGATCAACCGCTCGGTTTGCTGGTGCAGGTGGTTCCCGACACGCCGCTCGAACCCGGCGACTACGCCTTGCACTGGGGGGCCTATGATGGCCACTTCACCACGGAAGCGCGCGCCTATCTGTTCCGCGTGCTGCCCGAGGCGGAGCCGGAACCGGCGGCTTCAGAGAGCAACGCGGAATCGACGGTGGCCCCGAATCCCGAGTAACGGCTGGGCCAGTCGTTGAGGTAGATTCGGAAGGGGCCGTCCCGCTCCTCGCGCTCCGTGAGAGCTTGGCCGTAGGGTATCCCTCGTCGCACCGCTTCGCGAAGGACTTCCAGGCGGTAGGCCGCGCTGGGCACGGCCATGAAGCCCCGTTGCAACTTGCGCCGCAGTTCCAAATCGCCACCGGCTTCCACCTCGATCACCTGCTTGCCGCGCTCCACCAACAGCGCCTCATCGAGGGAAGCCCAAGCCTGAACCCAAAGCGCCGGGTCTTTATCGAGCAGTGCAAAATCCTGCGTCGCGCGCTTAAGCTGTTCCTCCGCGATCACATAATCCGCCTCGATATCCCGGCTGCCCAGTTCGAACTGGAGGTGACGCAGGTTCTTGGTTCCCTCGAAGCGGGCCTTTGCGGCGAGCCTGAGCTTTTGATTGCATGCGTATTCCGCCCCTGCAGTATCAAAGCGCAGGGCCTCGTCCAAAAGCATCTCGCCTACGGTGTTGTCCTGTGCGGCAACCAGCGGAGCACCGGATTGGAACCAGAGGAACATGCCCGCGAAGGCAATCACGGACAGAGCCAGACTCAACCCGGCGACGGTCAACAAGGCCTTCAGGTCGTTACTCATCGGCGGACGCCTCCGGCGCAGGGTTCTCTCCCTTGAGGGACTCGTATTCCATAGCGACGCTGCGGTGCTCGGGGCCACCCGGAGCCAAGCGTCCGAGCACGGTCATATACTCGAACTCCGCCTCGACCCGCCGCCCCGCATCGCGCAGGCAACGAGCCGCCTGTAGGCGCACATCGGGCGAGTGCGGCGCGAGGGCCGAGGCGCGCAAGGCCTGCGACAGCGCCGCCTCCTTCTCGCCGTCCCCGGCCAGCGCCAGGGAAAGGTAAAAATGAGCCGCCCCCTGCGCCGTGCCGCTAAGCCAGGGCTCCGCCATGCCCGCCATGACCGCCGCATCGGGCAAAGCGTCAAGTTGACGATACAGCCCGGCGATTCCAAGGCGAACGCTTGCGGCTTCCACATCCCCCAGTTTGAGGCTCTCAAGGTTAAGTTCCAGCATGGACGGTATCCACCCCCACGCCCGCTGGAGGCTTGGGTCGCCCGCGCTTGTCAGGAGCGCAATTCGGTTTGAGACCGCCCCGATCGCCCGCTCAATGCCCGCCGCGTCGCGCGCCTCCATGGAATCCAATAGCTGATAAAGGGGTGCGAGCATTTCCTCCCGCACGGGGTCGCACGCCCCGACTTTCTCCCGCAAATCAAGCAGGAAGGTCAAGAGCATCCAGTTCGATTGCGGCTCCACAACGGCTGTGCGCCATAGGTCCAAACGCTCGGGAAAGAAGAGAACGGCATGACGCGCGGCCCTCCCAACGCCGCGCGCCGCAAGATCGGGCAAATAGTCTGGGGTGGGCACGGGTAAAGAGAGGAGAGGGGAACTAAATTCACGATTGGTTTCTCTTTCGTATAGACGTTCCGCAGCCGATCGAGACGTGTAAACGTCAATCCCCTCGTACCGCTCCCATAATGCGGGAGACTCCGGGATCGCCCTGACGGCTGCCTCCATGAAGTTGTCTCGCGTGCGTTCGTCCCCGACCACTTCACACGCGTCAATCAGGCGCAGCCAAATGTCCGCATCCTGCGCGCGAGCATTTCTTGTGGCCATGCGCAAGTGCTCGGCCGCCTCGATGGCCGTGGCCCGCGCGGTCTCGGCCACTTTGTCCCTGCGTGCCTCGGCCAGCTTCACCCGCCCCAGCGCATGCTCGGCCTCGGCCAGTCCCGGACAAAAAGTCACCGCCCGCTGCGCAAGGATGAAAGCCTCCTCTTGCGCGGCCGGGTCCTCTGGAAACGCGTCGAGCAGGTGATGCGCCGCATGGGCCAGCAATGACGGATCGAAGGGAGTTCGGGCAAGTGCCTCGCGATACGCATCGGCCGCCGGCCCAGGCTGCTCCTGCTGGGCGCGGGCCTGCGCGAGCGCGTTCCAGTGGCGCGGCCCCACAAAGGGCATGCGGCAAGCCGCCTCCATCTCTTCCAGCGCAGCCTTTGCACTCGACGCCGCAAGCTCCGGCTGGCTGTTCCGCAAAGTCTCCGCCCATTGGCGCGCCCCCATCGAACGTTGAAACTTCCACTCTGCGTAGTAATAGGTTGACGCCACGCCAAACAGAAGAAGCGCGGCCGCCGTCATCGCAAGACTGGGCATGCGCGACAAACACGGCAATCGCGACAAGTTCCCGGTATGCGCCGCGAGCAATGCCCCCAGCAGCAGAAAGATGAATCCGGACGCGGCGACCGTGTGCAGGTTGAAACCAAACTGGGCGTCTATCAGGAACGCCGTGACGGCGGCGAAGCACATCCACCCCAAGCGGCGCGCACGCGCGGAGGCGTCCATCGTCAGGCGCAGGGCGGCGTGCAACGCGACGACAAACAGGGTGAGGGTGGCCAGCACGCCGGGCACCCCGGCCTCGACGGCCGCCTCGAGCAATTCATTGTGCGCGTGGTTGTTGCGCTGGTTGTAGAGGATGAACCAGCGCTGCTCGAAATCTGTCCAGTAGGGAACAATCGCTTCGCGGAAGCTGCCCGGCCCCGTGCCCAGCGGATGATCGAAGAACAACTCCGTAGCGCCAAGCCAGCCATTCAGGCGAAGCAGCCAGCTGCTGTCGATGAACAGCTTCGTCTCCGGCCACCGGTGCAGCGCGAAGGCAAGCCCCAGCACGGCCGCCATCGCCAGCACAGCCCCCAGCGAGAGCGTCACGGCGGGATAGGCCTCGCCGCGCCGCAGGAAACGTTTAATCATCATCGCTCCGGCCACAGCGGCGACAGCGCCGCCAAGCGCCAGCCAGCCCGCGCGCATGCCGGTGAAGTGGAGATGCGTCAGCATCAAGGCGGCGCAGCCCAGCAAGAGGACACGCAACGCCAGCGGGCGCTTCCATCCGGGAACGTACCACGACAAGCCCACGGCCAGAATGATCCCCACGATCAGGACGTGTCCGGCAAAGTTGGGGTGACCATAGGTGGAGGGCAAGCCCGTGTATTCATAGCGATCCCGCGTGGACCACGGGAAGGGATCGAGGCCATAGCGCTGACAAAGACCGTATACGCTGCTCAACGCAATGGCGAACACGGCCGCCACCAGGACCTGCTCTATCTCACGCACGGACCGGCAAGCCTGCGGCAACAGAAGCGCGAACAGGATACCGCTCAGCCAGGGTGCCATCGCGTAAAAGGCATGCCATGGCCACTCCGAGAAAAGCGCGGCGATGACGTAGAGCAGGGCGAAGAGCACCATCGCCACCTTGACGGGGGCGTGCCCCAGCGTGATGCGCCCCCGGCGTAACGAGTCGACGCAGGCCACCAGGGCCATCAGCAACGCCAGGCCGCTGCTCAACAGCCACTTGATGGGACCGGAGGGATCCTGCGTGTAAGCCGACAGTCCGAGCACCAACGCGAAAACCCAGCCCACGGCAAGCCATCGCATGGTTCGCGCTGCGGCGCTGTCGTGTATCTCAGGGGCATTTTCAGACATCAGCCTGCATCCCCATTTGGTGACTGCGCGCCATCTGCAAGCTCGGTGCTTCGATCAGGGCATAAGCCACCGCCTGCCCGCCCGGCCTCGAGGGCGACAACACGAACCCATCCGCGGGAAAGCCAAGGCCAAACTCGGGAAAGTGCCACCCCTCAGGCGGCTGAGGGCTTGCAGGCAAATGACGTACGACCGTCCCCTCCCCCGGCAGGAGCCAGAGCCGCGCGGCGGCGCGCGTCAACAGGAACCCATTACCCTGCGCCTCGACCCGCACTTCGGGATGCAGGTGCAGATGGCTCTCGAGCGTGGCTTTGCCCGCCTCTATCGCGCGGTCCTCGATGCGC
>JBJOID010000031.1:0-7871 GCA_046047315.1 Candidatus Hydrogenedentota bacterium
AGCGCATTGTCCCCATCGGGTGCAGTTTAGCATACTTGGCTAAATCGAAAGCAACCACGGGTTGCAAGGCCTGCCACCAGGGCGCAAGATGCCCGCTTACAAAGCGTTCCACACCTGCGGCGTTCATGTGATCGGAATCGTAAAAGTATTCGGGCGAAGGCATTGCGTCGACGAGATTGCTCTGCGTAAACGCAAATTCCTCACGTAAATTATTCAGTAATTCATGGAAGGCAGCGGCGCCCGGCTCCTCCCCCAACAACGTAGGCATAAGCATCACGTGCGCCGCAATGCCTTCGCTTTGACAGCGTTCGAGCATCTTTCGCAGATAGCGCCCATAGTGCGCCATCTTCTCGGGGGACAGCCCCTCCAAGTAGAGCGAGTCCATGCGGCGGGCGACATGCTCCTGATCGGGCAGTGAACTCAACGCGTTGTCGAAACGGGGCAACGGCGACGGTTCGCGCAAGATCCATTCGAGTGTGAACTTGTGTCGCACATGCGTGAGGATGCGCCGCCAAGGATATGCATCTGCCAGAAGCGCACGAAAGAAGCCGAATTCGAAAGGTTCGTAGTAGACGAACTTGTGCTGCTCGTTGCAGGCCTCGCTGAAAAAGACGAAAGGATCGAGGGCGATCAGGACCGCCTTGGGGCGCATGCCTCTGTCGAGGGCATGCCGAAGGTAGGTCCAGGCGGGCTTCACGCCTCCCGCGGCAGGCATCGCGAGATTCAGGACTCTCGCCCGCAACCCCTCTTCCAAGGCCTTGTGATTCGCCTCATAGCGGGACAAGGTGTACGCGCGGGAAGTGCCCAGGATGATCAAGTCGTGGGGCTGGTCGAAGCGAAAGCCTTCCAGCTTGGCGTCGGTTTCCCAGGGATTCAGCGCATGCCCGCGCCCCAGCCACGTGAGCGCGACCAACCCCGCCAGCGCATTGAGCGACAACAACAGCGCGGCGCGCCAAAGCAGTCTTGCCGCGTCCCTATTCACCCGTTGCCTAAATCTCCGTCGGGCAGCAGAAGCTGTCTTCGGTGGCTGGATTCTTGGTTACGCAGTAGCTGTACTCGCCCACGTTGAAAAACTGGATCATGCGGAGCAACTCGCTGAGACTGAACGAGAAATCGGCCGGGGCGTAGTCTCCGTCGTGCGGATAGCAGGCGCCAAGAGCAGCCACGCCCTCCACACCCGGCTCGTATCCATCTTCCATGGATTCATTACAGCCGTAGCTTCCAATGTTGTAGAGCTGAATGCCGCGCAGCAATTCCGCCAGGCTGACCTTGTTGTCGCGATCCGTGTCGGCGGAGTGATAGGGAGCCTCGCCGCTCCAGTATTGCCGAGCCTCGGCAAAGGCCTGCTCGCCAATTTGTTGCCCCGTAATCTGCCCTGGGTAATTGTCCGCGAGCCAGTGAATTCCCCCCACGATGCGCGAATACGCCGCCTCGGAAGCGGCGTCATAATAGGTGGCCCACTGAAGCTCCACGTCCACCGAGGGACCGTCTTCAAACTTCAGGTACTGGTTCTGTTCGGCAAGGTAGGTGCCAAGCCCTCCGGGGAAATAGGGGTCTCCCGTAAAGCGGTGCAAGACCGCTGCGCCGGAAAAGCTGTAGGTGCTGTGTCCGGAGTAGTATCCGCCAAAAGGCGGGCTCACGAAGCTGGGGCGCTGATAGGGCACCCAGTCGCCGCAAAGATACCACTCCACGCCGGAGTAATCGTCTTCGATGTCCTCGGGCACATTCGGCCAGTTATAGACCGCGATGTTCCCCTCTTCGCCGAAGAGATGCGCATGGCGCTCGCCCGGTGCGGTGGACTCGCTGGTGATCAATTCGATTAGGCCCGGAATCAGCTTGATGCCTAGGGGATTATAGTTCGGCAAATCCGGGTCCGAGGATTGACCGAGTTCACACAAGTAACGAATGCCGGAGATGGGTCGCACGCCATCGTAATGACCCTTAGTGCCCCAGCAGGTGATTGCCGCGTCATGCTCCGCGCCGTTTAGGGCGAGATACAGTTTGACGTCCCATTCGAGATCGTCAACGATTCCTCCCTCACCGCCGATCCGCTTCTCCGCGATGTTGTCGGACACGTAGTTGGCCAGCGTGTTCCAGTGTCCCGGCGGGGTCTCGCTCGAAGGGCCATCCGCCCAGAACTCGGCTATGACGCGCGCCCAATCGCCACGAGGAACAAAGTTCTGGACGTATGGCAAACCTGTTGCCGGGTTCACGTCGTACCCCGTGCCGTCATCCGCGCCTATGGTGTTGTTGCCGAGCGAGGCCGGGGAGATATCCTTCAAGATGCCGTCGTCGGGAGTCAGCCAGCTCGTGGCCTCGATTACGCCGATCAACTGATCCACGTACTCCTCGTGGGTATCGGTGCCGAACAGAGGAGGAGGCCCTGGATCAAAATAGACCCCGGCTTCACTGCGATCACGCTCTCTCAGTGCAAAGGGTGTGACGGTGCCCCAATGCGGCCCGAGAAATTTGGGGTAAGCCCCCAGCTCAATGCCGCCCTGATCGATGAAGAAATCCAAGGCGAGGGGTTGCCAGCGGTTGGGATCGCGCATGCAGGGCTCATCGGGATCGAAGGGTACGCCCGGAGGACAGCCGGGATTGCCAAAGAGGTTGACCACGAGAGGCCCGTTAACAGGTTCGTAGCCGTTGTTGGCTGCGTAGTTCGCCTGCTCGTTCGAGTTATCCGTAAGGCCCCACGCGATAACCGCCGCAGCCACGCGATTCCCAAAGGCGGCGGGGGTGTCGCCTTCCGTGGTGGTGACTCCGGTGTCGTATCCCTGCAAGGCCATGCGGTTGTCGAACTCGGCCAAACTCGCCACGGCTCCCGGGGAATTTTGAAAGCGGTGGCGCAGCAACCGATAACAGGCATAGCTGATGGCTTCCTCGCGCGCCGCGCGCAGGGACACGGGATCCTCTGGAGGTGTCAGCTTTTCCTTCACGAGGTAGCCAACCGCGTCGGCGTCGTAGGCCGCCCAAGCATCCCACATGCAGACCGAGGTGTGGAAAAGGTTGCGCGCGTGAACCACCGGACGCGCCGTGTCGCGGCGGATGGCGAAGAGGATCTCCTCGTTCCAGATGCGGGCGGCGGAATAGGTTTCGCCGCCCTTCATCTTCCGCTCCATATCGAAGCGTATCTGGGCATCCACCGGAGCGCAAAGCCCGGTCAAGCCAATGGTGAGAAACAGCAGTCGTAATCCCTGCGCGCGCATCGTGCCCAACCTCCTGAATAATCCCCAAACTCCCCCGTTCATTTAGCTTAACATGGGAGAGGCTGAATTGCCAAGAAGTGAAAATAACGCGATTAGGCAGAGCGATAAGGTCGACTACTCCCGGAACAGGTCACGCCAGTTCGTAAGCGCATTGGCCAGAGCGGCAATTATATCCACTAGTCCTACCACGACGGAAAGCTTTTGCTGTGTCTCCAGTAAGGACGCGGCCGCCGGGCGAGTGATGGAGCGAAGGTGGTGTTGGTGCATATGAGCTATTCCTAAGTATTAAAAGTCCAGTTGTACTCGGGTCTGGAAGCTTTGGAAATCCCCGTCATAGAAGGGGTGGTCGACTTCATTCAACTTATAATTCCAAGACATGCGCAGGTTGGAATTGATGTACCAATTGAGACCGAATGTGAGACTAGAATGCTCACCGCCGGTGATGGAAGAATCAGACAGATCAACGGCTCCGTAGCGCAGGCCGAGTTCCCAAGCCCCAGGTCCACGCTGCCCCGAGCGCAAGCTGAAAGGACGATCGGGCGCAGGCGAACTGAAGCGCGCGGAGGCGTGGCTATAGGGGCGGTGCTCTCCGGTCAGCAGATACATTGCCTGAGCATAGTATCCAGAGAAGTCCAGATTGCCGGCAAAGGTGGTCTCCACACTGGAGAGAACATACTCTCCCTGAAAGGAAAAGGGGCCGAACACGGTCGCGAGTTCAACACCGAGCAAATCGAGGTCGTCAGCGCGGGCATCGGTTAACCGGAATAACCCGGGAAGATTATCGGGATCTATGTAGCGGAAACGGGCGAGCCGGGTTTCCGGACGAAGGCCAAAGGAAAGCCGGGCGCCGTCGGGATTGCGGTGGCTGTACGCCGCTCCCAGGTGAATCAGGCGGCGTCCCTCTTGGGCGTAATAGGGCAGGCCGGTCACGCGGGCCGTTACGGCATAGCCCTGATCCTCGTCGGAATCGTTGCTGCTGGGTATGTCATCGGTCTCCTTGAAAACACCCAGCGCCCACGTCAAACGCTCCGCCTTGGGCTGACCGAGCAAGGCATCGGTCAACATGACCCCCGCATTGCGCGACGGCATAAGGACATCGAGCAAGGGGTTTTCCTGAAACTGTCGGTCCATCGAACCATTCAACTCATCGAGACCGAAAGGTTCCTTGAAGTGCCCCAATCTTAGGGCCAAGGCCCGCTCGGCGCCATAGGGCAATGCAGTATATTCGAAGTAAACGTCTCGAAACTTTGGGGTATCCAGTCCGGTTTCCCCAGCAAAATCGATCTCCATCTGATACTTGAAATCACTGTGAAGCTGGCCACTGAGGACAAGTCGTGCATGCCGGAATCCGGTGCCGTCCTGCTCGTCCCCTACCGAGCGTTCCAATTCACGGTCTTGATTGAACCATGCCCAGTCATGGGAAAGCTTTAGTCCGATGCGCGTCTCGAATGCTCCGTCCGCCGAGCGAATCCTCAAGCCATCCTCTCCCACCATAACGGTGGGCTCCTTTTCATCGGTGTCTGCGGGCGCCGATGCGTCAGGAACTACCGCGGAAGAGGGCTCGGGGGTGGACTCCTGGGTGGCCATGCGGGCTTCCAAGTCCTGCAACTGGCGCGTCAGGGTCTCCACCTGTTGACGAAGTATCTCCACCTCTTCCCGAGAGGGAGGTTCCTCGCTCGCGCCTGCAGAAAACATACCCGTCAGGAAAACAAGATTCACTGCGACAAGGCTTTGAAAACGAAACAAGACCCGGCTCCCGATAGTAGGAATTAAATCGCCCAACGGGATTCTAACAATATTAGCGCGCAGCCTTGCAAGAACCTGGCGCCAGATCAACTCTGGGATTCCTTTATAACCGTAGCTGCAAGATGCTCGGGCAGCTCTTCGTAGTGTGATGGATGGGTTTCAAAAGTTCCCTTGCCTTGAGTCATGGAACGCAACTGCGAGGAATAGGACAGGATTTCCGCCTCTGGCACATGGGCGCGCACCGTCTGGCGTCCCGGCCCCGCAGAGTCAATCCCCAAAATTCGCCCGCGTCGACTGTTCAGATCACCGGTGATATCCCCCAGGTATTCCTCGGGCACCGTGATATCCAGATTCACATAGGGCTCCAGCAAACAGGGTGAAGCCTGCTTGACGGCGTCTTGAATGGCCATGGACGCGGCGATTTGGAAGGCCATGTCGGACGAGTCCACGGTATGGAACGAACCATCAAAGAGTTCCACGACGATATCCACCACGGGATGGCCGGAAATGACGCCACGCCGCAGGGCTTCCTGGGCGCCTTTATCCACCGATGGTATGTACTGCTTTGGCACCACGCCCCCGGTGATGCTGTCCACGAAGCGGTAGCCCTCGCCCCGGTCATTCGGTCGGATACGAATCTGCACATCGCCATACTGGCCATGGCCGCCGGACTGCTTCTTGTGCCGGGCGCGCACTTCCGCCGTGCCTCGAATCGTTTCCCGGTAGGCGATACGGGGTGGGCGCACTTCAGCTGAAACTCCGAATTGGCGCTGCATACGCTCGAGCAAGACCGAGAGCTGCATGTCCCCCACGCCCTTGATAATGTGCTCCCCCGTCAGCTCGTCGCGGTAGTGCTCGAAGGTGGGGTCCTCCTCATGAAGTTTCCCCAAGGCCTCGCCTATCTTGTCCTCGTCGGCGCGGGTCTTGGGAATGATGGCCAGCCGTACCATCCCCTCCGGCAATTCAATGGGCGGCATTTCGTAGTCCTGACCAAGGGCCTCGAGCGTGTCGCCGAAATGGGTGTTCTTCAGCTTGGTGATTGCGGCCAGGTCCCCGGGGCCCACCTGATCCACGCTTTCCTGATTCTTGCCATTCAACATGAGAATCTGGCCCACCCGCTCCTTGTGGCCGCGCGTGTGGTTATAAATCTCCGTATTCGCTTTGAGCGTGCCATTCAACACACGGAAAAAGGTCAGATGCCCCACGTAGGGATCAATGGCGGCGTGGAAGACCTGCCCCAGAAACGGGGCCTCGGCAGACACGGGCAACTCCACCCGTTCGCCGCTGCCGTCATGCACGATGACGTGACGTTCCGCCGGGCTTTGGAAGGAGTCCGCGATGAGGTCCAGCAATTCCCGGATACCCAGGTCGCGCTCGGCGGAGCCCGCCAACACGGGAATGATTTTGCCCAAGGTGATGCCAAGGTGTAGGCCGCGGTGAAACTCTTCCGGCGACAACTCCCCGGTTTCGAGATACTTTGCCAGCAGGTCCTCGTCCGCTTCAGCCACCGCGTCGCTCATCTCTTCGCGGATTCGGGCTATCTCCGCCTCGACCCCAGCGGTGTCGCCATCGAAAATGTTCACCACCCGCTCCAGGGCCTGCCCCTTTCCCACGGGCACCACCAGCGGAACACACTGCTTGCCGTAGACTTCGCGCAATTGGCGGACCACATCATCGAAATCCGTGTGCTCGCGGTCGAGTTTATTGACAAAAAACGCGCGTGGAACGTCATGCAGGGAGGCATATTTAACCGCGTTGTCCGCCCCGGCCTGAGGCCCCGCCGTGGCGTCGATCACGATAACCACCCCATCGAGCACGGCGGAGGATGCGGCGATCTCTCCCACAAAATCCGCATAGCCGGGGTGATCCACCAGATGAATCCGCTCCCCCTTCCAGTCGACGTGGGCCAGCTTCATGGTCACGGTGTGATGGTGCTCGATCTCCTCTTGGAGATAATCGCCCACGGTGTTACCCTCGGCAATGCTGCCCAGGCGGTTTACCACTCCCGCGTCGTAAAGCACATGCTCCAGTAGCGTGGTCTTACCCGCGCTACCATCGCCCAATATTCCAGCATTTCTAATTCGTGCAGGGTCAATCATCGCCATAACGCACCTCCTGAGGTTCCGGAAAGACTCCGGGTAGGCATGCCTTCATCTTGGTACGGGCGAAAGGGGGGTGTCAAGGCGGGGGCCTGAGTGAACGATTCAGGCGCTGCGAAAACCGAGCTGGAAACCGATGTAGATGCGGTGCATGAGGGACATGTTGCAGCGGGAGAAGCTCGCGCCGGTGAGGCGGGCGCCCCACATGCGGCAACCGGAGAGGTTGGCGCCGGTGAAATCGGCGCCGGAAAGGTCGGTCTTTCGCAGCATCGCCCCGTTGAACGTCGCCTCGCTGGACTGGGCGTCGCGCAGGTTGGCGGCGCTGAGATTGGCGCCGCTCAAGTCGGCGTCGGCCAGCACGGCTTCATGCAGGTTGGAGGTGCGGAGATCGGCATTCCTGAGATCGGCGCCCCGAAAGTTTGCGCGGCCGAGATTGGCCTCGCAGAACTTGGTCTTCACCAGCTCCGCGCCGCTGAGGTTGGCCATGGTCAGGTTGGCGTCACGGAAGTCCACTTCCTTCATGCGGGCGCTGCTGAGGTCGGCCTCGCGCAGCTTACAATGGCGGAGGTTCGCGCCACGCAGTTTGGCTCGGTGGAAATTGGCTTTCCTGAAATCCGCGCCAATGCAGTTGGCGTCGCGGAGATTCGCATCGGCGAAGTTCGCTGCGCAGGCCTTGGTCAGGCGGAAGTCCGCCGAACGGAGCGCCGCGCCGTTGCAGTTGGCGTAGAGCATGGAGGCATCGCGAAAATCGGCCTGTTCCAGCTTCGCGTCGGTAAAGATGGCCTTATCGAGCACGGCGCCAGAAAGGTTCGCTCCA
>JBJOID010000032.1:0-7527 GCA_046047315.1 Candidatus Hydrogenedentota bacterium
ACGGTGGGCGTCGTGGCGATCTTGATGGTGAGCGAACCGTGCGCAACCTGGCAGGGCTTGATCATCACACTGCCGCCCACCACGATGGTGCCGGTGCGCTCGTTGATGACCACCTTCGACGGGGCGCTCGTGCTCACTTCCAAACTCTGGAGGCGTGAAATGAAGGCCACGAGGTCACCCATTTCGCCGTCGGGAATGGTCACGTTGATGGTGCCGCCCCCCAGGGCGCGCGCAGATTCCAGGCCGAAGCTGGAGTTGATGGCCTGCCGCACCGCGTCCGCCGTGGAGAAATCCGGACGCTTGAGCAACAGCGTGATGCGCTGTCCGTCGGTGATGCGCGAGGGCACCTCGCGTTCGACGAAGGCCCCCATGGGGATGCGCCCGGACGTGATGTGGTTCTGACGCACTTTGGTGCCACTGCCGGAGGCGTCGGCATTGAAGCCGCCGATGCTGATCGGACCCTGCGCCAGCGCGTAAACCGTCTTGTCGTCGCCGGGCCCGTAAAGGTGCGTCTCGAGGAGTTGGCCGCCCTCGAGGCTCTTCGCATCATAAAGCGAATCCACCTTCACGTCGATTTGGGTGCCCTCCTTGGCGAAGGCGGGAATCTCCGCCGTCACCATCACGATCGCGCTATTCTTCGAGCTAAGCTGCTTCAGGTCGGTTACGTCGATGCCAAGTCGCTCCAACATGCGCTCCTGCGACGCTATCGCCGACTTCGCGCTGTCCCCCGTGCCTGCCAGGCCAACGACAATGCCGATCCCCTTCAGCATGTTGCCCCGCGCCCCCTGCACCTCGCACAAGTCCCCCACCCGCGCCGCATGGGCCGTGCATGAAAACTGTAAGATGACGGCCAACTTTAGGACGGAAATCACTAGTTTTTTTGCACCGGTATTCACTCTGTGTACTCTGTGTTCTCTGTGGCGAGACCTCAAAACGGATTCACCCAATCGACCACCTTGGTCAGGAAGCCACGGCGCTGGTTGTTCCACAACTCGCCCTTGCCTTTCAGCAATATCTGCGCGTTGGCCATCTGGGTCGAGGCGATGGTGTTGTTGGGCAGCACATCCTTCGAGCGGATCATCCCGGTCACCAGCAAGGTAGAATCTTCACGGTTGACCGTGACCTTGCGCTGCCCCTCGATGAGCAGGTTCCCGTTGGGAAGGACCTCGCGCACCACACACCCCACTTGGGTGGTGAGGGAGCTCTCGCGCGTCGTAGTACCGCGGTTCTTGGTTTCGTTCTCCGTCTCACCGCCCCAGTTGGGCAGTTCCCCGGGATTCAGGATACCCATGCCGCCCTCGTCCGGATTGTTCACGAGAAAGCCGTTGGCCGCCAGCGGCGCGACCGTGCTCACGTCGCTTTCCTTCTTCGTGTTCGTGTCGGCGGCGGTTTCCGCGTCGATGCGTTCGCGCACCATCACGGTGATGATGTCTCCCACTTCAAAACGGGCGCTTCTTTCGGAAATTAGCGTGCTGCTGCTGTTCTGCCGGGTGGACACCGGTTGCACGAAGAGCGAGTCGGCCCAGACCGGCGCTGCCGCAAGCAGCGCGCTTCCCAGCGCAAGGCGGATGAAGTTTCGATTCAGCATGGCTTACTCCACTTGCACGGTGCCGTCGGGCATCACCATGGCCAGCACCTGCTCTTTCGAACCGGGGTTGACGCAGGGAATCGCGTCCCCGGCGCGTCCATCGGCCATCGCCACCAGCCGGGCATTGAGGGTCACGGCACCCGCGCGGACCACCGCGTTGACCGTCTGATTACGCTGCACCAGCACGCGCTCCTGAAGGTCGCGCTCGCTGATGTACTCGCCGGGGAAAATCGTCTTGCGCGCCACCAGCCCCAAGGCCTGGTCGGGATCGGTCAGGGCACCCGAGGGCGCGGCGCTCAAGGGCATCTTGCGCGGCTCGAAATCGACGGGGCCGAGCGCCTGCCCGCGGGCGATGTCGCGCGAGGCCACCAGCACTTCGACATACGGCTCCACCTTGGCGCGCAAGGTGAAGTTGCGCTGCGAGACGCCGTCCACCACCAGCTCGCCACGAAAGGCGCCCGCGCCCACATAGCGATAATCCGGCGCCGGAGACCACGCGATATCCACCACGCCCTCCGGCACGGTGACGTCAAAGTTGGGGGCGGTCACTTCAATCTGGGTGCTCTGAAGATCCCAGGGCATGGTTTCCTTGATGTACTGCATGAGGCTCTCGGCCACCGCTTCGCGCGACACATCCGACGACAGGGTGGTGGTCACAATGGAAGAGGGTCCCTCAATGCGCAGCGCGGAGGTGTCGTATCCGGCGTTGCGCAGGCGCGCCTCCACCAGCGCCGCTTGCAGGCGCTTCTGCGATCCGGGCCGCGCCGCGTCAATCAGCTCGATCGCGGCCAGCTCGTCCGCCGCTTCGCCCTCGATGTTCGCGATATCGCCCAGAAGCACCTTAGGCCCCTTGACGAAGGCCTCCTCCTTGAAGGTGACCAGGTCCGCACGGGCTGCTTGACTCACAAGGAGTAACGCGAAAAAAAGCAAGAAGAGGCTGATGCGAAGAACATCCCCCGCCGCTTTCACGTTATGTCGTTCCATCAGTTGCATCAGGTTTACCGCTTGATGTTGTTCGCCGTCTGCAGCATTTCATCCGAGGTGGTGATCACCTTCGAGCTGGCCTCATAGGCACGCTGCGCGATGATGAGGTTTAAGATTTCCTCGACCACCTGCACGTTCGAGTTTTCCAGGAAGCCCTGGGCCGTGGTGCCCAGTCCGTCTTCGCCGGGGGTGCCCGTCGTGGGCGCGCCGGACGCCTGCGTCTCCAGCAACAAATTCTTGCCGAGGCGTGCGTCCAGCCCGGCGGGATTCGAGAAGCGCACCAACTGGAGCTGGCCCAGCAACTGGGGTGAGTTGTCCCCAGGCACCCGCGCGGAAATGTTGCCGTCCGCCCCGATGGATATCAGTTCGGCGTCGGTCGGGATGGTGATCGCCGGGTCGAGCGGATAACCATCCGCCGTCATGATGGTGCCTTCCTCATTGATCTTGAAGGAACCATCGCGCGTGTAGGCCAGCGTGCCGTCAGGCAGCTGAATCGGGAAAAAGCCGTCGCCCTCTATCGCGATGTCCAGGGCGTTGCCGGTCTGGATGAGGCCGCCCGCCGTGAACACCTTGGCGATGGCCGAGGGGCGCACGCCGTGCCCCACCTGAATCCCTTCGGGAATGGTGGTGCCCGCCGCCGTCTCGCTGCCGGAGGGACGGATGGTTTCATACAGCAGGTCCTGAAAATTCACGCGGCTCTTCTTGAAGCCCGTGGTGCTCACGTTGGCCAGGTTGTTCGCCACCGTGTCGATGTTCAGTTGCTGCGCGATCATCCCCGTCGCGCCGGTGAACAGTGCCCGTATCATTCCCTCAGGTCTCCCCTCGTCACGACGGCATGGCCACCTGATCGATCAGGCGACCGATCGTGGCGTCCACCGTGGATATCATGCGTTGGTTGGCTTCATAGGCCCGCGCCCCCAGCATCATCTGCACCATCTCCACCGGCAGGCGGACGTTCGACATCTCAAGTCGGCCCTGCACCACGCGGGTGTCGCTGGCCTCGGCCCGTTGCTGGGCCACCGCTTCCGAGGCGGCAAAGAGGTTGTCGCCCGCGCGCGTCAGACGCTCGGGCGCGGAAAACTCCACCAGCCGCACCCTCCCGATTACCGCGCCGTCCACGCTCACCGTGCCGTCCTCGCCAATGCTCACCTGCCCGTCGCCCACCGCCAGCGGCTGGCCGCCCGCACTCTGCACCTTGTGGCCCTGGCCGTCCGCGAGGTCTCCGTCGGCGTCAATGGTGAAATTGCCGGCGCGGCTGTAGCGTTCGCCGCCCGGCGTGTCCAGCACGAAGTACCCCGGCCCTTGCAACGCAAGGTTCAGGGGATTGTCCGTGTGCTGCATGATGCCGTTCCCCAGATCGGGATAGGTCTCCACCACCTTCACGCCGCCCGCCGGGGCCGCCTCCATGGCGAAGCGCGCGGGCGAAAGCTGCCGCCCGGCGAACACTTCATAGAAGCCAAGCTGCACCGGCTGCTGGCGCTTGTATCCGGGCGTGGCCGCGTTCGCGATGTTGTTCGCGATCGTCTCCTGGCGGGACTCGATAGAGAGCATCCCGCTGGCCGCGCTGTACAACCCGGATATCATCGCGTCGACGCCCCTCCTCTGCTGCTATCGTCTCGGCCCCAGGGCCGCTAAGTTCAGGGGTGGCCCAACGGAATTCCCGCGACGGACAACGGCACGTGGGACGACGCGCCTCTCCGCTGGGCCAACCACTCACGGTCGGGGCGGATGGGACGCCGCCCCACCGGGGATGCGCAAGAGCCATGCCATACCCGGCAGCGCGGCCATGGCCTGTAAAATCGGCCTTACTTCGCAAACGCACTGCACGACCAAATTCAGGCACCGGAAAACTTTTCCGCCCGCTCGCATTTCCTGCCGGACGAATGACCCGTTTCATTTAGAATGCGTTCAGGCGCTACATCCCCCGTTTCGCGGCGGGAACACCGCCACGAACCACCCCCTTCAACGGGGGACAATCGACGGCCCGGATGCTGTCCCCCTTTGAAGGGGGTGCCCGAAGGGCGGGGGATGTTGACCGGGCCAGGACCAATTTCAAGGGAAATGAGTCAAGAGCCTCGCGCCCGTCCCACTTGTCCCGTCCATACCCTTTCAATTAGAACCTCCCTATCGGGAGCCACGCGATGTCACACCTCCGCGCAACCAAAGCCCAGCTTCGCGCCGAATTCCTTGCCCGGCGCCGGGCCATGCCTCCCGAGGCATGGCGGGAAAAGTCAGACCAGATCGCTGCGCGGCTCATTGCCCTGCCCGAGGTGGATGCCGCCACACGCGTCCTGTGTTACGTTTCCGGCAAGGACAACGAAGTCAACACCCTGCCCCTCATCAAGCGATTCCTCGCCGACGGCAAGGCTGTCGGCCTGCCCCGCAGCCTGGCCGGAGGCAAGCTCGAATGGCGGCTCTTGTCGAGCCTCGAACAACTAAGCCCCGGCGCCTTCGGCATTCCAGAGCCCTCCCCCGCGCTCACCCCCCTTTTTGAATTCCCCCAAACCGCCGACATCTGCCTCGTGCCCGGCATCGCTTGGGATCAAACCGGCTATCGAATTGGATATGGAAAGGGCTTTTATGATCGGTTTTTGTGTTCATTTGCCGGTTTAAGCATGGGGCTTGCCTTCGATGCGCAGGTGACCGATAAACTCCCCCGCGAATCCCACGACCGTGCGGTAATGGCGCTGGTGACGGAGTCCGGGGTGCGGAGGTGCTGATGCGCCGTGACTACCTGCTCACCCGCTCCAGCAGTTCCCGAAGCGGTTGGAGCGCGGGCATCTCATCGCTACCGTCCTGAAATGGCGCGGCGATGCTGGCGAGGGTGGCGGCGATCACGCCCGGGCGCCAGTGGTCGATGGGCTGGGCCAGTTCGTCGCGAAGGTATTGAACATCCCGCAAGAGGGCGAGGCGACGGGGTCTGTCGAGCGAGCAGAGGTCAGCCTCGGCGACCAGCTGCTCCACCAGTGCGGGCACTTCCGGGTGGGCCGCTTCGCCGGGGGGCGCCATGCGGGGAAAGCGGCGGTCGAACTCGTGGCGGTTTTCGACGAGATCGATCCCTTTGGGGGTGATGCGCGCGGAAATGAACAGCGGCGGGCGGTAGCCCAGCATCACTTCCACCAGGCCGTCATCCCGCAGGTAATGCATGCCGACGGCGAGGTCGTGCTTGACGAGGGCCCCCGTCGCGAGGAAGTCCTCGGGCGTGAGCATGGTCAGCGGGTCGTCCATGTACGCCTGGTAGAGCGTTTGCAATAGCTGCCGCCGCACGGCTTTGGGATGGGCATGGGACATGCCGGGATTATAGCCCTTCGCCGGCGGCATGAAGCCAGCCCCGTTCTATTGTCCCTGCCCCAGCGAGAAGCCGGGCTCGCCGTCGAAGGTGTACAGGTGCTCCGTCTTGATGAAGTCGAGACCCCGGCGGGCGATCTGGCCCAGCAGTTCCACCACCTCGCCATGGGACAGGGAAGCCTCGCCCGCGCCCATGAAGCGGCACCGCCAGTGGTCCACGCAATAGGTCTCGTCCATCCCCTCCGGCCACACCTTCACGCCCCGGTTGGTGATGAGCTCAAGGGAAAACGCCGCCCCGCTGATCTCCTGAAGCTGGGCGGCGAGCGCTTCCGCCGTCCCGCCGGACCAGTCGAGAAAGACATCCACCCCCACCAGCGCCTTGACTTCCGCGCTGAGCCGGGCGGGCTTGGTCTCAATCCGCACGTGGCGGTAGTGGGTGGGCTTGAGCCGTTCCGGCCGCTCCCCGAGGCGGGCAATCACTTCGTCGGCGAAGGCCTGCGTGCCCACGCGCCGCACGTCGTCCAGGTGGGACTTGACGTCCTGGGTCAGCACGCCGGACTCGATGGTCGCCAGCCAGGCGTTGTGGATGCGCTCGGCCACCTCCCCCTCTCCCACATGGGCCAGCATCTTCACGGCGCTGAGCAAAAGGCCGGAAGGATTCGCCACGTCGCGCCCGGCGATGTCCGGCGCGGAACCATGCACGGCCTCGAACATCGCGCCGTGCTCGCCAATGTTGGCGGAGCCCGCCAGGCCAACGGCGCCCGACACCTGCGCGGCGATGTCCGACAGGATGTCCCCGTACAGGTTGGGCAGCACAATCACGTCGAAGCGCTCGGGCGTGTCGGCCACGCGGGCCATGCCAATATCGATGATCATGTGATCCGTCTGGATGCGCGGATACTCGGCCGCTATCTCGTCGAAGACCCGGTGGAAGAGGCCGTCGGTCATCTTCATGATGTTGTCCTTGGTCATGCAGGTGATTCGGCGGCGGCCGCGCGCGGCGGCGTATTCAAAGGCGTAGCGGATCACCCGTTCACAGCCGGGGCGCGTAATGAGCTTGAGGCACTGGGTGACCTGCCGCGTTTGGCGGTGCTCGATGCCGGCGTAGAGGTCTTCCTCGTTTTCCCGGATGATGACCAGGTCCATCGCGGGATGGCGCGTCTCGATATACGGGGCATAGCCACGGCAGGGCCGCACGTTGGCGTAGAGTCCAAGCGCCTTGCGGATGGTCACATTCAGGCTCTTCACCCCGCCGCCCTGCGGCGTGGTGATTGGCGCCTTCAGCAGCACTGGGGTCTCGCGCAGGATCTGCCATGCTTCGGGCGTGATGCCCGAACTGATGCCCCGCTCGTAAACCGAAAGTCCAATGTCCACCGGACGGTACGCCAGCGGCGCGCCCGCCGCCTCGAGCACGCGCAGCGTGGCCCGCATGATCTCGGGTCCAATCCCGTCCCCGTGGGCCACTGCAACCGGTATTCCCTTGGACATCGCGCTTGCCTCCTGGTTTCGGCCCGCCCTGTTTGTGGGCAGGCAAAATTGCGAGAATAACACTCAGAAAGCCCGTTCAATTCCCGCGCTCGAATCGGGTCGAGAAATGATCATCGCCCGCCGCGTGTTCCTCCCACAAAGGAGATACAGATGAAGATTTTGGTAACGGGAGCCACGGG
>JBJOID010000033.1:0-16864 GCA_046047315.1 Candidatus Hydrogenedentota bacterium
CGAACGAAAAAGGAGTGCCTTCCATGGAAATCGTGGTGACGCGCCGGGATTTGCTGCTGAGTGTGGCGATACTGGGAATCTTCGCAGGATGGGTTGCCCTGAGCCTAAGCGATAACCGCCAGATGCATGAGGAGCTGGAGGCGCTCGCCGAGAAGCACATCGAGGAGTGGTTCACCGGCGGCAAGGTAAATCGAGAGGACTACGATTATCTGGCCATCGTGGACGCAGAGAAGGCGTTCACGCTGTTCGGCCGGGGCTGGGGGGTGGTGCACACCTACTTCAAGCGCAAGGATGACGCGGAATTCACAACCTTTAAGGGCGTGGAGTTCTTCTATGTGCGGGAGAACGGGGAGTGGCGGATGCACGACAGCGCGGGTTGTGGGGCCTTCGAGCATCACATTCGGGCCTTCGACGCCTTTATGGCGAGCGGGGTGCATGTGCCGAACAAGGTGTACGACCGTTCGCTGAAGATCGACTTCGCATGCGACTTGAGCCATTTGGACGCCTCGAACGCAGAGGACGCGGCCACGAGCGGGTCTTGAAGCACGGCAACCGGAAGGAGCGCGCGGGATGAGTGAGACGGCAGTGGCGGTTATCGAGGTGAAAAACCTCGAAGTCGAATACAAGACCGAGAGCGGCAAGAAGATCAAGGCCGTGAATGGACTGAACCTGACGGTGCGCCAGGGAGAGGTGGTTGGATTCATTGGGCCAAACGGGGCGGGAAAGTCCACCACCATCAAGGTGCTGATGGGATTCCGCAAAGCCACGGGCGGCAGCGTGAAGATTTTCGGCCTGGAACCGGGAGATGTACGGGCGCGGCGTCGCATCGGTTTCCTGCCGGAAGTGGCGCTGTACTACCCCTTCCTGACGGCGCGGGAAACGCTGCGCATGTTCGCCAAACTGCGCGAGATCCCCAAGCAGGATCGCGAGCCGATCATAGACCGGCTGCTGGCGAAGGTGGGATTGAAGGGCCGGGACCGGGAGGCAGTGCGCGGATTCTCCAAAGGGATGCTGCAACGAGTGGGAATTGCACAAGCCATCATGGGCGAGCCCGACCTGCTGATTCTAGACGAGGTGACGAGCGGCCTGGACCCGGTGGCGCGGTATGACGTGCGGCGCATCCTGCTGGACTTCAAGGCCAAGGGCAAGACGGTCTTCTTCTCTTCGCACGAGTTGTCCGAAGTGACGATGCTGTGCGACCGGGTGATTCTCATCGACGAAGGGAAGGTGATCGAGGAGGACCGGCTTGAAGCACTGGTGAGCCAGTTCAAGCACGAGGTCATCCGCGTGGAAGGGATGAACATTCCCGATGACTTGCCGGAGGGCGTTTACGTGCACTCGGTGAGCAACGGGCACACGAGCTTCACGGCGGAGACCGACAGCGGACGGGCGATGCTGGACTCAATGTTGGCGTCGATGGGGGCGGTGGTGGTCGAGCGGCGCGAGGAGCATGGATCACTGGAAGATTTCTTTGTGTCAAAAATCGGCCACAAGGTGACGTGAGGAGAGCGGCATGGAAAAGATTTGGGGTATTGCGCAAACCACGATTACGGAGTCGTTTCGCAGGAAGGACCCCTATGTGGTGCTGATTATCGCGGCGTTAATTGTCTTCGGCGCGGGGCTGTTCAGCCGCTTCGGCACGGAGGGGGTTGGCAAGTTCGTGAAGGACGTGGGCTTCACGGTTACGGGTGGCATGGCGGTGCTTATCTGCGTCATCACGGCGGCGCGCCAGCTGCCCACGGAAATTCAGAACCGGACGCTCTACCCGCTGCTGGCGAAGCCCGTGTCGCGCACGCAGGTCTTCCTGGGCAAGTACTTGGGGGTGTGCGTGATGGCGTCGGCGGTGGTGCTGCTTTTTTCGATCGAGCTGTACCTGTTGTTTCGCTTCCTGGGAATACCGGTGAGCGGCGTGTTCTGGCAGGCACTGTATTTGCGGGTGGTGTCGATGTGGATCATCGCGGGGCTGACGCTTACGCTTTCGGTCTTCCTGAACCACGCGGCCAACGTGACAATCTCCATGCTGCTGGCGCTGGCGATGCAGACCTTTGCAAACACAATCATCACGGTGCGCACCGAACTCGAGGGCCTGACGCTGCGAGTCTTCGATGCAATCTACTGGCTGCTCCCCCACCTTGAGTTCTTTGACCTGACGAAGCGCGAGGTGCACGGCTACGCGCTCACCCCGATGTGGGTGCTCGCCTTCCTCACCCTCTACGGCGTGGTGTACAGCGCGATCTTCATGAGCTTCGGCTTGCGGCGCTTCGCCCGCATGGACCTTTAAGGGTGCGCGACATGATTCGAGGCATCGCGGGATTCGGTGTCGCGGGGCTTG
The DNA here is from genome assembly GCA_046047315.1 of Candidatus Hydrogenedentota bacterium. Lineage (GTDB taxonomy): Bacteria > Hydrogenedentota > Hydrogenedentia > Hydrogenedentales > JAEUWI01 > WGMK01. The sequence continues at coordinate 2,333 of JBJOID010000033.1, forward strand.
CCCTTGCGGCAATGGGAATGGCGGCGCCGCACATGCGCGAGTACACGCATGGCACGCCGCGCTACCAGCCGCACGAGGTCGAGGCGGCGAAGGAGTCCATCGCGCTGTCACTGCTAGGTCAATTGCAGCTTTCCGTGGGCGACCTGATGTGGCTGAAGAGCATGGAATATCTGCACATGGGCGTGGTGCAGCGCATGCCCACGCGGGCAGAAGAGGAGAAGGGGATGCGTCGTAGGGACTCCCTCGACGCAGCGCAGGGTCTTGCCCACACCGAGGGCGTGAACATGGTGCTGGATGCCGAACGCGACTGGCGCGGCATATTCGGCGCGGTCGAGCGCAATGTGCAGCCCTACTCCTCGGCGCATAAGCACGACGATCCCGTCGAGCTGATACCCTGGTACCAGCTTGCCGTGCGGCTAAATCCGTCACTCGAGCGCCTCTATACGCTGGGCGCCTTCTATCTGGCCGACTTCGCGCATGAACCGGGAGAAGCCGTGGAAATGCTCGAGGCAGGCATCGAGGCGAATCCTTTCAGCTTCGAAATCCACGCCGCCCTGGGCAGGCTCTACGTGGACTACGCAACTCGCCTCAATGAACTAGAGCATCATCATCACGACGAACATCACGACGAACATCATGACGAAGAGCATGACGAAGAGCATGACGAAGAGCATGACGAACATGGTCATGACCACCACCGTCCAGAAACGTCGGAGCAAGCCTACACCGAAGCGGAGGAGTTGCTTGCCCGGGCGGTTGAACTGGCCGAGGCGCAGCGCAAGCAGATGGCTGCGAACCGGGAGGTCTTCGACGACTTCCAGAATCAGGTCTTCGGTGAGAGCTACCTCTATTTGTCGAAGGCTCGCATGGCCCTCTCGAATTTCGAGGGCGCGCTTGAGGCGGCGAGCACCGGTTACGAGACGGTAAGCCAATACAAGCAGCGGGGCCTCCTCGCGGCGCAGGGTCGCGTGGCCCGGCGCGCGCTCGAAGGAGCAGCGGCGGAGAGCGGCGACATGGAGGCGCTCGCACGGGCGCGCGTATTCTCGGCTGGCGACACCCTTCCGGAGTTCGGCGACCGCCCTTCTAACACCGATTGGGTGGAAGGACCCTCCCTGCCGGTCTCGGTGCTTGCGGGCATTGTGCCGCCGGTTGCCCTGGACTCGATTCCGGTTGACGAGTCATCGCTCCGGCTGGTCTTGATGGATGTATTCGAACATCCCTACGAGTCACCCGAAAGCCGAGCGGCCCGCCTCGCCCTTTCGCCGGAAGAAATCCTCGCCCGACTGTCCCGCTTGGAAGCGCTGCGCTTTGTCGCCGCGCATGGTCCAGAGTCCTCTCCTATCCACGCCCTCTTGCCGCCCGGCCTCTACGTGGCCCGGGGACAGTACGGGTTCGACTTCTGGCAGGCGATGGAGCGGGAGGCGCGTACCCTGACGGATCAGGGGGTGAGCGTGGATCTCGTGGCCGATGCCGAGAAGATGGGGAGCTAAGCTGAGATGAAGAAATTCCTCGCGGTGAACAGCCGGGACGTAGTGATCTTGCTGGCCATCCTACTGGTAGGAGGTGGACTCCTTGCCTATAGCCGTGGAGACGTGCGGCTGAAGCGGGTGCAGTTGAAGGAGCTCGCCGCCGGACATGAGCGTGAAATGTTCGAGGGCTTATCCCGCTCAGACTACGAGGTCATCGTCGAGGTTGCTTCGGACAAATACAACTACCTCTTCGGCAAGGACTGGGGCGTGGTGCGCCTGTACACGAGGAAGAAGGGGGACACGATGATGGACAGTTTCAACGGGGTCGAATACTTCTACGAATACGGGGAGACTGGCTGGAGGTCCACGGATACCGCGCGCATTGTGGTGCCGCAGGAAATATACGACGGGTATCGAAAGTTCGAGGAGGCCGGGCATGTCGTCGACAGCCAAGCGTATATGCGCTATAACCGCTAGTCTGATCTGGGCGGCGGCATTGATTCCCGGTGTGGGTTGCGGGGGAAGGAACGCCGCGCCGCTCGACACGACGGACACCTCGGTTCCTTTGGCGGAGTTGTCCGAGCGCGCGGCCGAGCGAAGCGAGGGCGCCTCGAACGCTGCGAAGCAATTCGCGCCGGAAATGCTCAAGGCAGGCGCTCACCTGGTGGCGAAGTCGCGCCAGACGGAGAACGAAGCCGAAGCGCGAGAACTGATTGCCCGCGCAGATGCCTACATTCGCGGCGCGGAGGCCGTGGCGGATGCGGTGCAGTCCTCGCGGACCCTGCGCTTCCCCGCGGACCGCTCGATAGGCGTCGTGAGCGTCTCCGCTTGGGGCAACCTGAATTGGCGCGAGTTGGGCCCGGCGCAAGGCAACGTGACGGTGGAGGCTGAGATGATGGTCTATCTGAACATGGCTCGCGACGCGGGCGACGCCGACGCGAAATTGCTTCCGGACCTTGGGCCGGGGGCAATTCAATACCTGGCAGTGGGTGACTCCGCGGTGACCACCGAGGGCCTGGCTGTCATTTCGGAGATTAGCGGGCTCCGTGATCTGTCCCTTTCGCGCATGGACGGATTGACCGACGGGCATATGCCGGTTGTGGCGGACATGCTCGCGCTGCGTCATCTCAACCTCATGGGCAATCCCTTGACGGATGATGGTATCGCGGCATTGACGGAGATGCCCGCGCTCGAGGAGATTGCGTTGCAGGGGCCCAGCATCACCGACCGGAGCGCTTTCCTGTTGTCGGGCATGCCGTCCTTGATGACGTTCCTGAATGTGCAGACCAGCCTGACGGACGTGGGCGTGGAATACCTTGCACGGCATGGCGGCCTGCGGCGCCTGTGGTTGAGCGGCGGTGCCATCACGGACCAATCCTTCGAAAGCCTGGCGGGCATGAAGTCGCTAAAGGAACTCGCGCTGATGACAACCTCGGTGCGGGGCGAAACCGTGAACCGGCTGCGGCAAGCCTTGCCGGAATGCAGCGTGGACACCACCTCATGACGGAGCCGGCGACACCGCGCAAGCGCCTCCCGCTCCTTCCGCTGCTGGTGCTGCTGGCCGTGGGCCTTGTCGTGGGGGGCTTGCTCTGGAACGAGCGCAAGCACGAAGACTTCGTCAAGGCGCATGGGCACGCCCACCACGCCCCGCATGGAGGAGCGCTGATCATGCTGGGAGGGCACGCCGCCCACGTGGAGCTCTTGCTGGATAAGGATAGCGGCAGGCTGGATGCGTATCTGCTGGACGGGCACGCGGAACATCCGGTGCGCTCCGATGCGCCGGGTATCGAGATAGGCTGGCGTTTGAGCGGAGAGGAGGACTGGCAACGCGTCCTGCTGGCCCCCGTGGCGAATGCCCTGTCGGGTGAAACCGTTGGCGACACTTCGCACTTCTCCACAGACCTTCCGGCACTCAAGGGTGTGGAAGCGTTCGAAGTGCGCATTCCTCCGCTGCGCCTGCGGGGAACCGACTTCCCCGCCATTGAGACGCGGTACCCCGAGGGGAACGAATAGGAAACTGCCTTAGGCTTGATCGTGCGGCTGTTCTCGGGTGAGTATGCGGCATAAGGCCTCAGGCATCCGGGAGTATCTCACCATGACACACATGACGCGACGGTTCTTTTTGCAGACGGGCGCGGCGGCAGTGGCCGCCGGGATGGGAGCGCGGGCCTATGCGGCCAATGAGTCCATCCGTGTGGGGGTGATCGGATGCCGCAACCGGGGACCGCAGGTGGCGGAATCGATGTTGCAATCGGGGCACTTCCGCCTTGGAACGCTTTGCGACTGCGACCGGATGATGCTTCGCCAGGGAGAAAAGGCGCTGGAGAAGCTGGCGCCGGAAGGCTACAAGCAGGAGGCGGATTTCCGCCGGGTGCTGGAGGATCCGGAGATTGACGCGGTGGTCATCGCGACGCCGGATCACTGGCATGCGGCCATGACGGCGCTGGCGCTCGAGGCGGGCAAGCATGTCTATTGCGAGAAGCCGGCCTCGTTTGACCTTGGAGATTCAGCGTTGATGCGGGCTGCCCATGCCCGGTACTCCCATCTGACGGCCGTGACCGGCACCCAACAGCGCAGCGGACAGCACTTCAGGGACGCCAAGGCCTTCATTGAGGGCGGCGGCATCGGCACGGTCTCCTTCGTCCGCACATGGATCACGCACCGCAGGGAGACCATCAAGCAGGTGCCGGACAGCGAGCCGCCCAAGTCGCTGGATTATGAACTCTGGGTGGGCCCCTCGGCGTATCGCCCCTACAACCGCGAGCTCTGCCACTACAACTGGCATTGGGTGAAGGATTGGGGCACGGGCGAGATGGGCAACTGGGGGGCGCACTGGCTCGATATCGCCAGCTGGAACTTGGGCCTGCCGCTACCCACCGCGGTGAGCGGCCATGGCGGGCAGTTCGTGGTGAAGGATGCGAAGCAGACACCGGACACGCAGACGGTGATGTATGAGTTTCCCGGGGTGACGGTGCTGTGGGAGCAGCGGCTGTGGACGAAGAACCGCCTCAATGACGACAGCAGCGGCGTGGAATTTCTGGGAGACCAGGGACAGCTGGTGCTGACGCGGGGCGGATGGACGGTGAACCCGGCGGAGGGTGAGCCCCAGAAGCATGGCGGCACCGAGCTGATGCAGGGGCATGTGGTCAATTTCGCGGAGTCGATTCGAGGGCAGGCAACGCCCGTGGCCTCGCTGGAGGACGGCTTGCACACCGCAGCGCTGTGTCACCTGGGCAACCTTGCGGTGGACTGCGGAAAGAAGATTCGCCTCAGCGAGGATGGGGTTGCCAGCACGCTGGACGGGGAAGCCTTGCCGATGCGGCGCGATTATCGCGGCGAGTGGCGCGCGGTGCAGGAAAGGTACGACGCTTGAGTGCCCGATCCACAGGGACGCCCCTCCTATGCTGATTCCGCGCGACGCGCACAACGAGCGGCTGTCCGGTCTGGTGGCAGGGGATCTTTGGCGCAACCCAACACCACGGCCTCGGTATGACCTCGTGGTGATAGGCGGCGGCCCTGCCGGGCTCGTCTGTGCGGCGGGCGCGGCGGGTCTCGGCGCAAAGGTGGCCCTGGTGGAAAAAGGGCTGCTGGGCGGCGACTGCCTCAACGTGGGCTGCGTGCCATCCAAGGCCTTGCTTGCAGCCGCCCGCGTGGCCGCGACGGCCCGGCGCGCGGGCGAACTGGGGATCAGCACCGGTGAAGTGACGGTTGACTTCGCGGCGGTTATGGAGCGCATGCGCAGGTTGCGGGCCGACTTGGCAGTGCATGATTCCGCCGTGCGCTTCACCAGTCTCGGCGTGGATGTGTTCTTCGGGGATGGCCGCTTTACGGCTTCGGATACCTTTGAGGTGGACGAAGCGCGGCTGCATTTTTCGCGCGCCTGCATTGCCACGGGTGCCAGGCCCTCCCTGCCCCCCATTCCAGGCTTGAAGTCACTCCCTTCACTGACCAACGAGACCGTGTTCTCCCTAACCGAGTTACCCCGAAGCCTCGCTGTGGTGGGTGGCGGTCCGGTGGGTAGCGAGCTGGCGCAGGCCTTCGCGCGGTTTGGAAGCGCCGTAACCCTCATTGATGTGGCGCCCCGGTTGCTACCCCGCGACGATGCGGAAGCCGCCGAGATCCTGGCGAAGTCGCTTCTGCGAGATGGCGTCACGCTGCGACATGGTGTCAGCGGCATCGAGGGAATCGACGGCGGATTGCGATTTCACTGGCAGGGAAACCTCTGCGAAGTGGCCTGTGACGCCGTGCTGCTGGCGACGGGCCGCGCACCCAATGTGGAGGGACTCAACCTCGAAGCTGCCGGCGTTCGATGGAGTCAGGACGGGATTGAGACGGATGACTTTCTGCGGACCAGCAATGCCCGCATCTACGCCGCGGGCGACGTGACGTCGCGCAGCCGCTTCACCCACGCGGCTGATTTCATGGCACGGGTCGTCATTCAAAATGCCCTGTTCATGGGAAGGGCGCGGGCCGGGAAGCTGGTGATACCTTGGTGCACCTACACCGAGCCGGAAGTGGCCGGGGTCGGTGCGACGGCAGAGGTCCTTCGGGAACAAGGCACGCCCTTCACCGAGCATCGCATCGAGATGGCGGCCGTGGACCGCGCCGTGCTGGAAGGCAACACGGAGGGCTTCCTGACTGTTCGCACCGGGCGAGGCGGGCGCATCCTCGGCGCCACGGCGGTGTCGGCACACGCGGGAGAAATCATCGGCGAAGTCGCGCTGGCCATGACGCACGGGCTGAGCATGGGCCAGGTGGCGCGCAGTATCCATCCCTACCCCACCTTCGGCGAAGCCTTCCGCCGCCTGGGAGACGCCAGCAATCGCGAGCGCCTGACTCCCTTCACAAGGAAGCTGCTGGGACTGATGCTGGCGCGCTTCGGGCGCTAGCCAACGGGGAGGAATTCACGGACCTCGATCGTTAAGCGGGCTGGGCAAGAAGCGCCTCGACCTGGGAACGCAGCTCTGCTGAAAGCGTCTCATCGGCAAGCAAGTCTTGCAGTTCGGCCATGGCGGCCGCGGTCTGGCCCTGCGCCCGAAGGATGCGGGCCAGGCTGAGCCGGCCAAAGTGAAAGCCGGGCGATGCTTCCACAGCCCGGCGCAAGGTATCAACGGCGCCGCCGGAATCGCCGAGCTTGAGTTGCAGGTCGGTAAGATGCAAGGCGGTGGCGGTGTCGGCTGGGGCAAGCTTGAAGGCTGCCAATAGCGCACGCGCCGCACCCACTAGGTCGCCCTCCCCTTCGCGACGCAAGGCGGCATCGAGCAGCCCCGCAAGGCGTTTTTCGGGTTCGATCGGCTTCATGCAAAAGAAAGAACCGTACTGGCCGCAGGGTAATTGATAATCGCGGAAGGCGGGAGCGTAAGGAGCAAAGTCTCCCGGACTCCACTGGCTGCGGTGCAATTCACCCGGATTCCCGTGATACTCGGGGTGATCCCAATCTCCAGCCAGGGGGATATTCACGAGCAGGGCACGGCGGGCCTTCTCGTATAGTTGCTCAATGACCTCTTCACCCTCGGGTTTGTCGAGGTGCTCGATCACGTCTCCAGCAATGACAAGGTCGTATTGACCGAGGCTGGGCAGCAGCGCGCGCACATCACCGAGGTAGATTTGGGTGTAGAGCGCGCGCTGATGGGTCTGGATGTACGGCTCCCACAGCTCCACGCCGTCGATCCGAATCTGCCAGGTTTCGGGGGCCACGCGGCCGTTCCACACATCGAGATATTCGCGGCAGAGAAAGCCCCATAATCCAAAGCCGCAGCCGATGTCGAGCACGGATTCTGGCTGAAGCCGGATGATGTGGTCGAGGCAATCACTTATTTGCACAGAGCTGCTGACGGGCATGGCGCGGGAGTCCTCCGCCGGGTGGGGCTGGCGAATTCTTGCATCACGGGGACGGTTCTGTAAAATGCCGATGCTGCCAGCAGGCGGCATCAACGTGGAGCCGCAGGAACCAAGTCTCATGAAGCATACGCCCACCCGCCGCCAATTCCTGAAATCAGCAGGAGCTATTGGCCTGTTCACCATTGTGCCGCGCAAGGCGCTGGGCGGGCCGGGGCACACGCCGCCCAGCGAGGAATTGACCAAGGCAGTGATTGGCGTGGGCGGCATGGGCAAGGGACACTTGCAGTATCCGGGGGCGCGCCTGCTCGCCGTGTGCGACGTGGACCGCCTGCATCTTGCGGATGTGTTGTCCCGCTGCAATCCGGAGGTTCGAGGCTACCATGATTTCCGGGAGGTATTGGGGCGGGAGGATATTGACGTTGTGCACATCGCAACGCCGCCGCATTGGCACGGCCTGATGTCCATCATGGCGGCGGAAGCGGGCAAGGACATCTGGTGTGAGAAACCCATGACCCGGACGATTCACGAGGGCATCAAGGTGGTGGAGGCGGTGCAGAAGCACCAGCGCATTTTCCGGCTGAACACATGGTTTCGGTTCACGGATGACTTTTACGGATTCGGATCGACCGTGGCGCCCATCAAGAAGGTGGTGGAAAGCGGCGCACTGGGCTGGCCGCTGAAGGTGAACGTGGGCGCGGAAACCGGTTTCAACTTCAAGTTTCAGTGGAGCGGCCGCACGGACCTGACGCCACAGGCGGTGCCGGAGCACTTCGACTACGACTTCTGGCTGGGACCGGCTCCCTACAAGCCCTATCACCCGCACCGCACCCACGGAACCTTCCGCGGGTATTGGGATTACGACGGCGGCGGCCTGGGAGATATGGGCCAGCATTATCTCGACCCGGTGCAATATCTGCTGGGGAAAGATGACACCGGCCCCGTACGCATCGAGGTGGACGCCCCTCAGCAGCACTATGACGCGGTAAGCAGCTGGCGCACCGTGCGGCTCATCTACGCAGACGGCTGCGAGATTCTGCTGACGGGTGAAGGCACGCCCGGCCCAAGCGCCCTGCTGGAAGGGCCGAACGGGAAGCTCTTCAAGAACCTGGAGTCGGACATTCCGGGATTGAAGGATTCCATCGCGACGATGCCGGAGCCCGCGCCGCAGGTGACCGACTTCGCCCAGGCCGTGAAAGAACGGAAGACCTTCGCGCTGAACGAGTCCAACGGACACCGATCCTGCTCGCTGGTGAACCTGGGCAAGATTGCGGTGCAACTTGGACGCAACCTCGATTTCGACCCGGTAAACCAGACTTTCCCCAACGACGAAGCTGCAAACCGTTTGCTCAAGCAGCCGATGCGCGGCCCATGGAGTCTCGGCGCATAGGCCAAGACACCTCGGGAAGATGGGCGAGGCATAACGCGTGGAATCGCTGTAAATTGATTCCACGCGGCTACTTATGGTAAAGTGGGACTTCTCGGCTCCGCCGTCCGGCGTCGAGCCCAACCATTTACCCTTTACCTTGGAAGTACCCCCATGCCCTCCCTGGACAAAGTCCGCAACCTTGCCATCATCGCGCACATCGATCACGGCAAGACCACGCTCATCGACAGCATCTTCCGTTCCACCAAAGCCTTCCGCGAGAACAAGCAGATGGACGAACGGGTGATGGACAGCAACGAGATCGAGCGCGAGCGCGGCATCACGATTCGTGCCAAGCACTGCACAGTGACGTGGCAAGACTACCTCATCAACATCATGGACACCCCCGGCCACGCCGACTTCTCCGGCGAGGTGGAACGCGTGTTGTCCATGGTGGACTCGGTGCTGCTGCTGGTGGACGCCAACGAAGGCCCCATGCCGCAGACGCGCTATGTGCTGATGCGCGCCTTGCGCCTTGGACTGCGCCCGATTGTGGTGGTCAACAAGGTGGATCGCCCGAATGCGCGGCCGGACTGTGCGCTCGACAAGACCTTTGACCTCTTCGTGGAACTGGGCGCGACCGACGAGCAATGCGATTTCCCGGTGCTTTACGGCAGCGGACTGCAAGGCTGGCTCGTGAAGGACCTCGACACGGGCAACCGCGAGGGCATGGAAGATCTTTTCGACACCATCGTGGATTACGTGCCGGCTCCTCCCGGAGACCCCGAGGCCCCCTTCCAGATGCAGGTGAGCACGCTGGGCTGGCAGGACCACATTGGGCGCACGGGGATGGGACGCATCCTGCAGGGCCGCGTGCGCAAGGGCGACACGGTGCAGCGCATCGTGACGCGCTGGGACCACCCGGAGGAGCATGACGCGGTGTCCCACCACAAGCGGGACTCGTGGCACGTGGAAGCGACCTCGCAAGAGAAGATCACCTACCTCTGGGCCACGCGCGGCCTTGACCTGGTTGAGATTGATGAAGCCGGCGCGGGAGAGATTGTTACCTTCGCGGGCCCCAAGGACGTGAACATTGGCGACACGGTGGCGGCGCCCGGCCTGGAGGATGCGGCGCTGATGCCGCTTGAGATCGAAGAGCCGACGGTGTCGATGTTGTTCTGCGTGAACTCCGGCCCCTTCGCCGGGCAGGACGGCAATGCCGTGACCATGCGCCAGATCCGCGAGCGGCTGGCCAAGGAGCTGCGCACCAACGTGGCGCTGCGCGTGGAAGACGTGGCCGAGCGCGGCGACGCGCTGAAGGTCTCGGGACGTGGCGAGCTGCACCTGGGCATCCTCATCGAGGAGATGCGCCGCGAAAACATGGAGCTGTGCGTGTCTCCCCCGGAGATCATCACGCGCCGCGATCATGAAGGCCACCTGCTGGAGCCGATGGAAGAATTGACCATCGACGTGCCGATGCAATACCAGGGCGTGGTCATCGAGCGGCTGGCGCAGCGCCGCGGCGAGTTGAAGCACATGCACAACGAGGGCAATGGCACCGTGCGCCTTGAGTTCCTGATTCCGACGCGCGGCCTCATTGGCTATCGCAACGAGTTCCTCACCGACACGCGCGGGCTGGGCATCATGGCGGCCCGTGTGGTGGGCTATGGCCCCTGGTGCGGCGACATCGCGTCGCGCACGCGCGGCTCGATGGTCAGCATGGAGACGGGCGAGGCGACCGCCTACAGCCTGGAAAACCTGCAACAGCGCGGCACGCTTTTCGTGGGCCCGCTGGACAAGGTTTACGAGGGCATGATCGTGGGCGAGAATTCCCGCCCTGACGACCTGCCCTGCAAGCCCACCAAGCGCAAGGCCCTGACCAACCATCGCGCCTCGGGCAAGGATCATACCGATGGACTGGATGTTCCCCGCCGACTGACGCTGGACACGGCGCTCGAGTGGATCGCCCGCGACGAGCTCGTGGAAGTTACGCCCAAGAATATCCGCGTGCGCAAGAACGTCCTCAATGCGGAGGAACGCAAGCGGGTGGAGAAGTACCACTCCAGCTTGAGTGCCTGACCGACTTAGCAGTCGCCTCTCTATTTCGAGAGAGTTTATCCTGGTTGACTACTCGTCTTGGAATCGAACTTCTTGAACGACCACGACGGAAGAGCGTAAGAAGTTCAACGACCTGATTCGACAAACAAGAAGGCCAACACATTCTCACCAAATCAAAGGCGCCCCGGGAGATTATCCCGGGGCGCCTTCTTTGTTGTTCTGGGCTTATTGCTTACGGCGCGAAGCGGCAACGAATGCCGATGCGAGGGCAGCGGCGAGCACGGCGAGACCGGCGCTGGAGGCGGCGGGGATCGCCACCTGCACGGTCAACTCGGCGACATCGGACTCGATGGAGATGTAGTCGTCGCTGACGACGCAGGTCCAGTCGCCGGTGTCGGAGAGCGCCAGCGACGGGATCACGTACTCGGGTGCGTCATCGGCATCGGGCACCGGCTGACCGTTCCGACGCCACTCGAAGTGGACGGGGCCAATGCCGCCGATGGTGGCGACGTTGAAGGTGTAGGGCTCGTACTGCGTGGGGGCGCCGCCTAAGGGCTGAAGTGTAAAGGCCAGCCGGTCCACGATGTACGGCCCCGCCACTTCGCCACCGGTAAAGGGATTGCCGTGGTCATCGGTCATGCCGCCGGTGTTCAGCAGCTCAAGCGAGACGAGACCGTCGCCGGGACCGGTTTCAACGCGGATGGTGTAGTTGTTGCCACCGTTATTGATGATGTTGGAAATTGTGGCGCCGGAGAGCGCCTTGGCCCCGCCTATGATAAGGCCAAAATCGTCAGTCGCGGGATTGAGGCCCGTCTCCAAATTGAGCACAGGCTCGTCGAAGAAGAGCAGGAACGTGAGTTCCTCGGCCGTAGTGGGGTTGGCGTCAGCCAAAAGGAAGGCCGTCACTTCCGGACCGGTGGTGTCGAGTTCGGCCGAGGCGGTGAAGGCGCCGGAGATATTGCCGGCCTCGTCGCGGAATTGCACACGCGCGATGCGCACGCCGTCGGAGGTGTCCACGAGGTCCTGATTCAGGTCCCAGGCCTTGGTCGCGGCATAAGGCTCCCATGCGGTCCAGTCGATGCCATTGTTGCTGAAGCGCATCTCGATGGCGGCCAGAGGGCTGTTGTTGTCCGTGGGCGCGGGAAGCACGTCGAGCGTGACGCTGGGCGTGGTGTAGACCACCTGCGCCATCGAGAGACCACCGCTGGGCGGCGTGATGTCAATCTCGATGGAGGCCGTGTAATTGGTTGAAACATTGAGCAACTCGTCGCGGTATTGCGCGTAGACGGTTCGGGGGCCCCCGGTGGGAGAGACCAGCCCGAAGTTCAAGTCCCACGCCTTGGTCGCAGCGTAGGGCTCCCATGCGGACCAATTCGTTCCGTCGTTGCTGAAGCGCATGTCGATGTCGTTGGTCGCCGAGTAGTTGTCGGTAGGCGCCGGGGTGATGAGCAATTCGGCATTGTTGTCAATCACGATGGGGTCGGTAACGTCCAGACCGCCGGTGGGCGGGGTCACGTCGATGAGTTTGGCGGGAGAGAATATGGAGGTGTTGCCGTCCACATCCGTCAGTGTGGCCGTTAGGTTGCGCCCTTCATAGGCGGCGAGGGAAGCAGCTACACTGAAGACCCCGCCGGTGGCCGTCGTCTCCGTGATGTATATCTCGCCCTGATTCGCGTCGTCCACGAAAATCTGAACCAGGCCATCCTCGGTGGTCGTTCCAGTAACGGGCGCGGCGCTCAACAGCGTGGGCGCGACCACACTTTGGTTTGCGCTGCTTGTGAGAATGATGCCGGTGTTGCCGTTGTCATAAATGGAATTTCGGGACACGGTGTTGCGGATGGTGCCGGCACCAGTCATGGCCACACCGTTGAGGTTGGCCTTGATGATATTCGCATGCGCCGCGGTGGCGCCGCCTATGGTGTTTAGACGGGCGCTATCCGAAACCTGAATGCCCGCAAAGTTATTCGGTATCGGCGTCGTCCCATCATCCGCCGTGCCGATCCAGTTGCCCTCGATACGATTGTTCTGCGCCTCAATGTGACTGAGCCAGATGCCGGCGATAACGTTGCCAGAGATGATGTTTCGCTGATTCGCAGAGGTGCCGCCGACGACATTGTTCGCGCCGCGACGAATGCGAATGCCCGTGTTGTTGGCTTGCGGGGCGGTACCGCTGGCGTTGAGGCCGATGATGTTGCCAATGATGGTGTTGTTGTCCACGCCAACATCCTGCAGGAGAATGCCAACGGCCGTGGCATGGCCGCGCACATAGTTGGCAGCGCTGGGCGTGGTGCCGCCGATGGTGTTGCCCGAGGAACCAGAACGGACAAAAACACCATTCGTGTTGCTCTCGATCACGGAACCGCGAATCACGTTGTTGTCGGAATTCTCGAGGTAAAGCGGCCAGGTGTTGTTTTGCGCGCGTATGTTTTCCACGCTGTGTCCGCTGCCGCCACTGAGCAGCACGGCATAGTTGGCGCCCGCCACGGTGAAGTTGCGCACGGCGCAGCCCGTGACCGCGTTGAACACGAAGGCATTGAAGCCGCCGCCGTTGATGGTGGCGGTGGAGCCGGTGCCGTCAATCACCGTCCCCGCCTCGGTGATCGGCGGCAGGGCGTAGAGCAGGGTGAGGGAATAGGACGGCAAGCCAAGGGTAATGGTATCCGCCTGGCCGTTGCTGTTGGCGATTGTGATAGCCTCGCGCAACGTACCCGCGCCTTGGTTGGCCGCCGAGGTGACGACCAACGACGCGGCCCAAGCTCCGCCCGTGGCCAAAATCACCGCAAGAGTCACAAGCCAATGGACGCCGGATCGCAGAAGAATGGAATGATAGCGCATGATCATCGTCGAGCTCCCTTCCCACAAGTCGCCACAATGACCTAAGCAAGCTTAAGCTGGAGATACGATAACAGTTTTCTTGGAATTTCACAATGACTTTCAAGGTATGAAATCAATGATTAGCAATGCTTACGTGAGATTTTCGCACTATAGCCACTTAAAGAGTTCGCGCCAGCTCGGTTGGCTGCTTTGCAGCATGCTCCTATCAACGTCGAGTTGTGCGGAGATGCCTGCCCGGATGCTTTGGCTGGAGGATTCAAAGGTGCGGGTGGGGCTGAATCTGGACTTGGGCGGTGCGATCACGTGGCTGGGCCCTGCGGGCAGCGAGGAGAATCTGGTGAACAACCACGACTGGGGGCGGCAGATCCAGATGTCGTTCTACTCCGGGCCGGTGCCCTTTGAGCCAAATGGCAAAAAGCCCAAAGAACACTGGGCGGGGCTGGGCTGGAATCCCATTCAGTCGGGCGACTGCTACAACAACCGCTCGGAAGTATTGAGTGTAAGCGAGGCGAATGGCGAGGCGCATGTGGTTTGCCGCCCGATGCAATGGCCGCTGGACAACGAACCAGGCGATTGCACCTTTGAGAGCTGGGTGCGGCTGGACGAAGGACGGGTGCGGGTCAAGGGGCGGCTCAACAATGCGCGCATGGACAAGACCTGGTACACAGCGCGAAGCCAGGAATTGCCCGCCGTCTATACGAACGGTATCTACTACCGGCTGATGACGTACACCGGCGACGCCCCCTTCACGGGAGGAGCGCTGGAGCGCATCCCCCAGAAGACGGAGCCGGGGTTTCCATGGAGATTCTGGCATGCGACCGAACACTGGGCGGCGCTGGTGAACGACGAAGAATGGGGACTGGGGGTGATCATGCCAACCAGCACACACTTCGTGGGGGGATTCAGCGGCAAGGAAAACGAGGGGGGCACGAAAGATGCACCCACCGGTTACATCGCCCCCATCAG
>JBJOID010000034.1:0-6043 GCA_046047315.1 Candidatus Hydrogenedentota bacterium
GAGGGCGCCAGCGACATCCACATCGAGCCGATGACGACCGTGGTGCGCGTGCGCTACCGCATTGACGGCGTGCTCGTCTACAAGACCGACTTGCCGCTCGACATGCTGCCAAAGGTGAACAGCCGCCTGAAAATCATGGCGGACTGCAATATCGCCGAGCACCAGCGGCACCAGGGCGGTCGCATCAATTTCAAGCACGGCGACAAGAACGTCGATATGCGCCTGTCCATGTACGTGAGCATCCATGGCGAGTCCGCCGTCCTGCGCGTGTTGAACAAGGACATGGCGCTGGTCACCCTGGACGAGCTGGGTATGACGCCCACCATGCTCGAACGCTTCCGCACCGACGTGCTCGATCTGCCTACCGGCGTCGTGCTCATTACGGGCCCGACAGGTTCCGGCAAGACGACCACGCTCTACAGCGCCATCGACTACTGCAACGACATCACGACGAAGATCATTACCGCAGAGGACCCCGCTGAGTTCACCATCGAGGGCATCGTACAGTGTTCCATCTACGACAAGATCGGACGCACCTTCGAGCAGACCCTGCGCGAGATCGTGCGCCAGGACCCCGACATCATCGTGCTGGGTGAAATTCGCGACAAGACCACTGCCGATGTCGCCATCCAGGCCGCGCTCACGGGGCACAAGGTCTATTCGACGTTTCACACCGAAGACACCATCGGCGGCCTGTTGCGCCTAATCGACATGGACATCGAGACCTTCCTTATATCGAGCACCGTGATCAGTGTCGTGGCGCAGCGCCTGCTGCGCCGCATCTGCCGCCACTGCACCGCGCCCTATGTGCCAAACTCGAAGGAAGTGGAACAGGTGGGCCTGAAGGCCGCAGAGGCGCGGGAATTCGAGTATCAGAAAGGGCGTGGCTGCAACCATTGCAGCTACACCGGCTACCGGGGCCGCATCGCGGTCTACGAACTCTTGGTGCTCAACGAGCTCGTGAAGGAGGCGATTCTCGTGAAGCGGCCCGCGCATGAAATTCGCGCCATCAGCATGGAAACCACCGGTCTTGTCAGCATGCGTGAAGACGCCATATCAAAGGTCGTTCGCGGCATCACCACTTTCGAGGAGGTGCTGGGCCACACGCCAAGAACCTTCACGCTGCGTCCCCTCCGGCAAATATTGACGCTTTGCCAGTAGTCCCAGCATCAACCCCGTTCCCAAGAGGAATCCCAGCACCGTGACCACATGCCCCTTCTGCAGCGCGAGCATCAGCCCGAAGCTCACCCCAACGGGTGGTAACCAGTTGTACGGCTGCCCCACTTGCTACAACCCTCTTCTTGTGGCTTGGGACGCCACGGCTCCCACGGCGAAACCCTTGGACAAGACTCCCGACGTGCGCCTTACTGCGCCGGAAGGCTCGATTGGTGCGGCGGTGCTCGAGGCGCTGCCGCAGGCGGTCGAGCGCCTTCCTGTCTTGCCGGAGATTTCGCAGCGCGTGTTGCGCATGGTCAGCGACCCCGACGTGAGCATGGGGGATCTCGCTAACGTCATCCGCGAGGACCAGACCATGGCCATGTCCATCATGAAGCTGGCGAACAGCGCGGTCTACGGCGGGCTAGACGAAATCAAGGAGCTCAACGCCGCCTGCGCCCGATTGGGCATGCGCAACATCGCCAACACGGTGCAGATGGTCGCGAACAAGAATCTCTACGTTTCCGGAGACGCGCGCCTCAAGAACTTCATGCGCAAGCTCTGGCGCCATTCGGTGGCCACCGCCTATTGCGCAAGCGAGATCGCCCATACCATCGCCGAGCCGCGCTCGGAGATGCTCTTTCTTGCAGGCCTGGTGCAAAACGTGGGCAAGGTCGTGCTGCTCGACATCATCACGGGGCAATACTCGGGGGCTATTGGAAAGTTGCGCGTAACCCCGGAAGTTCTGCGTGAAGTGATTGAGAATTTCCACCCCCTGCTTGGCATGCACGTCATCCAGCATTGGGGCATGCCGCCAGAGTTCGTCGCCTCGACCTATTTCCAGAACCGTCCCGGTGATTGTCCGCGCGAGGACTGGCTCGCCATCACACATATCGTCGCCTTGTCCGCGCTCATCGCCAATGTCGAGGGCTTCGGGCTATATGAAGTCGAGGACAAGTTCATCAGCACCAACGTTTCCGCCCGCTACCTCTCGCTCAACGATGTAAAGCTTGCCGGTCTTCGCGTGGATCTGGAAGACAAGCTGCAGGCGCTTTTCGATTCCATGCCGGGCGAGTAAGGCCGGGGAAAGGCTTGGCGCGGAAGGGGCTGGATGGTATACTCTTCAGGCAAGCGGAATTCAGTGCTGGCTGTGCGCGTCCGCTGGCAGGAGGCGAACGATGGGACTTGGCATTAACACCAATACCGCCGCACTGGGCGCGTCGCGCCAGATTGACCGGGCCACCGGTCTCGTCAACCGGAATCTACAGCAGCTCTCCTCGGCACTGCGTATCAACCGGGCGGCCGACGATGCTTCAGGTTTGGCCATCGCGGAGCGCTTCAACAGCCTTGCCCGCCAATTCCGGGGTGAGATTAATAATCTCCAGAGCGGCATCAGCGCCGCGCAGACCGCCGACGGTGGGCTTTCCGCCCAACAGGACGCGGTGCAGCGCATCCGCGAACTGGCGGTTCAGGCTTCAAACGGAACCCTCACCGACGACCAGCGTGCGGCGCTAAACGCCGAGGCGCAGCAACTCTTGGAGCAGATTGACGACACGGCTGGAAACACCCAGTTTAACGGCCAGCAGTTGCTTAATCAGGATCAGACTGTGTCGTTGGGTGTGGAAGGCGGCGTTTCCCTGGAACTGCAAAATTCCGACGCCGCAGCGCTCGGGTTGGGTGGTGTCGACTTAAGCACCGCCGCGGGGGCCGCTTCCGCGCTGGACGCCGCCGACAACGCGCTGAACGAAATAGCCTCGCGCCGGGCCAGCATCGGCGCGCAGAGCAACCGCTTTGAGAGCGCCATCAACCAGCGGGCTGAGGGCGAAGTCAACGCGCTCGATTCCGAAAGCCGCATCCGCGATCTCGATCTGGCCCGCGCCTCGATCGAGCGCTCGCGGAATCAGCTGCTCCTGCAAAGCGGTATTGCTGGACTGGTCCAGGGCAATGTCACTCCGCAGTCCGCGCTGCGCCTGCTCGGGCAGTAAGGAGTTTCGCCCCGCCGGTGCAATCTGGCGCGCACCCCGCCAGCGGGCCCTGCAGGCTAATCGATTGCGGGCCCTCGTGGATGGTCTTGAACCACGTGGCCGCCATTCGGGCATTGCCTTCCGCATTCGGGTGAATGCCGTCCTCCTCCAGTAACGCGTTCTCCCACGAGCTATAGTGGTCCACCAGAATGATGCGCGACTCCGGCGTGGAAAGTTCCCGGGCGATCTTGGGAAGCCCGCTGTTGAACACCGCGAGCGCCCCGTTGGCAAAGGGAATCTGGTCGCCGTTCGCCTTGATGTGCAAGGCCAGATAGATGGTCGCGTTCGGATTGTCGGACTGTATCAAGCGAATAATCGCTTTCAGATTCTCCTGCGCCCGCTCCACCAGGCCCAGCACGGCCCAGGGTTTGCTGCGCGCCTCTTTTACGTCGTTGCCGCCAAGATGAATCAACACCGTGTCCGGCGTGTATTCCTTCAGCCACTGTTCCAGGCGTTCCTCCGGCGCGTCGCGCCTTCCATGGAGAATGTCCTCCGTGGTCCAGCCGCCATGGCCCTCATGGTCCGTGTCGAAGTCCAACCCGTTGACATCCGGCGTGACAGAGCGAGGACAGTCCCCACGGCCCTGAGTGCCAATGAAATCGAAGCGATATCCCGCCAGCACCAACTCCCGCCACAGGCCATGCCGCCACGTGCCGGAATCCCCCCGGCACTCCGTAACCGAGTCTCCCAGGCACAGCACGGCCCCGAGGTCGCGCGGCCCCGCAGGCGAACCTTCCGCCATCTGGTCCGCGGCATAGGCGGAGAAGACGATGAAGAGCGACAGCAGCAATACGAGATGACGTCTTTGACGCTTCAGCGCTGGAATTCCTTCATGATGTTGTCCCATCCGCTGCTCTAAACCTAGCGGGTTGCAACTCAAGCACGTGGATCCTGACGTTTTGGAGCCTGTTTTTATTCACCCTGGCGGTGCCACAGAGGGGGCCTCGGTGCCGGCATCTGGTCCTCAGCTAGACTCACTTCGTAATGGTGAACTCATCCCGGAGTTCGTGGTCGAAATCGAAGGCCTTATAGGTGAGACGATCCGGGTTCATGCCGATCTCGATGACCTGGTAAGTGGATACCTCGGGGAAGGCCACTTCCGCGTAGTCGTGGTTCTCCTGTTCGTAGTACTTCGTTCCCGAAACGGTCACCGTGTAGTAAGTTCCCTTCTCCCCCTCGGGAGCCCGCTTGCCGCCCTTCATGGGATAGGTGCGAAGATAGGCGTGGTCATGCCCTTGTAAGGCCACGTCAACCCCATGCTTGTCGAAGAGCGGGCACCATTCCTGCAGCACACCGTCGTTGTCGCGATGGGGCGCGGAGGAGTAGGCTGGATGATGATATACAGCGATCTTCCAGCGCGCACTGGACTTCCCAAGTTCTTCGTCCAGCCATGCGGCTTGTTCCCCGGCGGGACGGTTCGAGTCGAGCACGATGAAGAAGACGTTTCCGTATGTAAAGGAGAAGGCGCGCTCCGCAGGGAATCCCTCAGGACCATTGGTGGGCAGGGCAAACGAATTCAGGTAGATGGCGGGGACGTCCTGCTTCTGGTAGTCGTGATTGCCAAGGCAGGGCACCAGCGTCTTTTGGCTGAACACGCCGGCTGAGGCGTGGAAGAATTCGTCCCATTCGTTCCGGCAGGCCCCGCTGTTGACGAGGTCCCCCGCTACGATATGGAATGCGGCGCCGGGATACTGTCCATGTGCGCGGTGCAGCAGTTCGCCATAGTACTCCAGCCCAACCTGCGCGTCGCCAAGGTACAGGAAGTGGAACGGCGTGGGCTCCGCCGGGGCTGTCACGAAGCTGTTCCAGTCGGTCCAGTGATCCTTGGTCTTGCTTCCCGCCCGGTATTCGTAGGTGGTTGCGGGCTTTAAGTCCGTCAGCAGCGCCGTGAAACGATGAATCTTCGGGTCGTTTTTCAGCATCGGGTCTTCTGTCAGCAGTCGTTCGGCTTCCACTTCGCGCAGCGCTTCGACGCCTTTCTCCCGAAACTGCACCCACCCATCCTCGGTTGCGGGGGAGGTGCGCCAGTTGACGGCCTGACTCTCCGCAGGGTTGCCGCTCCAGGTCAGGCATAGCTGGTCCGGTTCTTCCGACGAAGGGAAATCAGTCTCGCGCGGCACCACATGGATGGCGGCCCAGGTGAAGATGCTTCCCTTCACCTGCTCCCAGGCGACATAGCCCGCGAGCAATACGACAAAGCCTATAAGCAGTTTCTTTTTCATGATGGATTCCTGGAAATAGTCCTAGCGGTTCAGCGCCCATGCGGCGCGGGTGTCGTGGCCGTTGCGAGGTCTCGGCGTCAGAAGCCTTTAAGTGTGGGTATTCCTATGCGGGGCGCGGCCGGTGCGGCAGAATTCCCTTCCTCGTCGGCCACGGGGGGCGCTTCCGGATTGGACTCCGTCACCGGAAGCGGCGCCGGCATAATGCCCACGGAAGGAGCGTTCTTGACAGCGGGGTACTTTGCGTCGAAATCATCCAGCAATCCCTGCGCCAGTTCACGGATGTGCGCAGGCCGGTTCAGGTTCAGGTCCAGCTGGTTCTCGATGCGTGTGCGCGTCATGCCGAGTTCCTGCGTGCGCTTTTCCAGCGCGTCGATGCGCTTCACTTCGGCACGAAGTTCCGGTGACGCCAGCAATTCATGGGGCTGCAATCCTTCGTGCCCGGCCGCAAGCAGTCTCGTGACATCGGGATCCGCCTGATACTGCTCCCAATAAGCTTCCTCGATGGTCTGGACATACATGGGGAGCGCGTACTCCAGGGCAGCCGGGTCGGTGAAGCTGCTGTCGCATATTTGGCCCAGCGTTTCAATCAGGGCACTTCGATTACGCTTAAGCTCCTCACGCCAAAAGCTGGCGAAAAGCGAA
>JBJOID010000035.1:0-4268 GCA_046047315.1 Candidatus Hydrogenedentota bacterium
GGCTGGGACTCGAACCCAGGACCACCGGATTAAAAGTCCGATGCTCTACCAACTGAGCTACCGGTTCACGGGGTGCGCGCGGCCGCGCGAGGGGGGAGAAAGTTCATCGCCGCGCGTGGGGGGAAGTCTACACGCCCTTGGCCTGCGAGGGCAAACCGCGCGCTGCCCGATGCCGCGCCGTCCACGCGTCGCGAGGCCCGGCGAAGGCGGGCCGCAGGGCCGCGGAGCATCCTGCGCCGCGCTCCCCCGAAGCCGCCGGAGCGATGCGCGCCGAGGCGCCGCGGATGGACCAGAGCGCGACCGGAGCCCCGCCGCGGAGGCCTGCGTGCTATGGCCGCCGCCCCCAGCGCAACGGTCGCCCCGGCTACGCCGCGGCGGCTCCGCCTGCGCTCGTTGGCCTGCCGCGCGGGATGCCAGAACCCGACGCCCGCGCCGTGCCGCCCTTGGGAACGAAGAGCTGTCTCCGCTGTCGGCTGCCCACCTCGCGGCACCAGCAAGAAGCCACGAAAAGCCTCCCTGTCTGTGCGGCTTTTCCGGCCGTCACCCGCCGGAGAGGCGGCAAGTCTGGTGATTTGGCAGGAAGATGTCGCCGGGCGGGACGTTCGGCGGAGCTACTGGCCCCGCCCGGCTGGGGGGTGTTTGTCCGGGCGCGGCCCGGAGCGGGATAGCGGCCGGGTCATCACCGATGCGCGGCGCGGGCGTCCTTGGACGCGCGCGGTCTGGCGGCGCGATGAGCTGGCGAGGCGGAACCCGATGTTGTTGTTCGTGTTCGTCGGGGTGTTGTTGTTGCGGTTCGCGGAGCGGCAGTTCCTGGCATTGTTGTTCCAGCTACCGCCGCGGATGACGCGATTCGAGCCTCTTCGGCCGCTATCCGGGAGATGCGGCGAACCATTGCCGCCGCAAAGCCATGGTGCTCGCCTGGGCGAGGTGCGCCGTCAGGCTGCCCAAGCTCTGAATATATTCCTCCTCGCTCAACATTCCTGCCGTGAAGGCCGCCTCGCGCTGCTTGAGTTTCCGGCGGCTGCGCACGAGCGAGGGGCGGGACAGCCGGATCGTGCCGGGGAAGATGCGCAGCCCGAGAAACGGCACGCCTTGTGAGACAGGCGCAACGAAACACTTCCGCTCCTTCAACTCCAGCTGCAGTTCATGCCGTAGAAACGCGCGCACTTTGCTCAGCGTCTCGTGCAGTTCCGTCTTGCTGTCGGCGAAGCAGAGGAAGTCGTCCATGTAGCGCGCGTAGCATTTCACCCGAAGGTCCTCCTTCACGAAGTGATCCAGCCGGTCGAGGTAGAGGTTGGAGAAGTGCTGGCTGGTCAGGTTACCGATGGGCACGCCCTTGCCCGGCGCGTTGTGCGGGGCGTTGTGGTCCACGATGCGGCCCAGCAGGTCGAGCAGCCGTGCGTCTTTGAACAGTCCCGCGAGCATCGCCTTCAGCACGGCGTGGTCGATGCTCTCGAAATACTTCCGCACGTCGCACTTGAGGAAGTAGCGGCTGCCCCGCGCGAAGCGTTGCGCCCGGGCTATGGCCCGCTGGTTGCCTTTGTCTTTGCGGCACCCGTACGAGTCGAAGATGTAGCGCCGCTCGAAGACCGGCTCCAGCGCCGCGCACACGGCGTGATGCACCACCCGGTCGCGGAAGGGCGACGCCGCGATGCGCCTTTCCTTGGGCTCGTAAATCGTAAAGGTCCGGTACGGCCCGGGGCTGTAGGAGCCGTCCAGCAACTGCCGCTGGAGTTCCAGCAAGCGCGGCTCCAAATCGAAGTGGAACCGCAGCGCCCCGCCACTCTCTCGGTTGGCGCGCAGCGCGCGGCAGGCCGCCTGCTCCAGCGAGTCGAATGCGCACACTTCGTCGAAAAGGTGGCCTATGCGTTTCATGCGTCCACCTTTCCCCACGCGCCGAGCATCCGGCCCACTTCGTCGATCTTGCGGCTGGCGTGCTCGTACTGCTTGTGCGGCAAGAAGGCCAGCGTGTGCGCCAAGCGCAGCAGCAGGCGCAACTTCGTCAGCAGCAGGTTCGCTTCACGTATCTTCGCCGCCGGGCTCTTCGTGTATTGCGCCTCCGTCAGGGTCATCGCCACGTCCAGGGCCAAGTTGTCGATCCGCTGCGTCAGGGTGAACCGAGCCTTCTTCGGGAACTTCTCCGTCGTCGGCAACAGCCACGCCAGGAACTCCAGCCACGCCGTCAGTGCCCGCAGTTCCCTCGGGCCGCCCTGCGTCTGCTCCGCCTCGCTCATGCAGGATGCGCAGCACGTCCTTTCCGTATTTCTCGACCCGGCTCGGCCCCACGCCCTGGATGCGGCCCAGCGCCGCCAGCGAATCGGCCCGGTCGACGACCATGCGGGTCAACTGCTCGTTCGTGAACACCAAGTACGGCGGCAGGCCGTCCTCGTTGGCCCGGCCCTTGCGCCACTCGCGCAGCGCGTTGAACACCGGCCAGTCCGCGTCCGACAGCAGTTTCCGCCAGTTCTCCTTGCCTTTCTCCCGCGTGTCTTCCTTGCGCAGCGCGGCTTCGGACTCCGCCTCGCGCAGCTGATACGTCACCAGCACGCTCCAGTAGGGCATGCCATCGTGGACGAAGTGCCACGCTTCGAAGCCTTGCACCTGCTTGTCCGCCACGAACGTGCGCAAGGGCTCGTCCTCGAAGCCGCCGAGCCGCGCGGAAAACGGCAGCGTGAATATCTTGATCTGCAAAGTTCAAAAAACCGATCCGTCAAAACCAGGGGCTCCGCCCCTGGACCCCGTTAAGCTATTCCCAATCCTTCTATCAATCCCCGCGTCGCTTCGGGCGGCTGGATGGGGCTTCCGCTGTCGCGGCCCCATCCCTCCGCCCTGCGCTGCGCTCAGGTGTTCATTCTATCCCTTGACCGCCCGATCCTTTCGAGCGGTAAAGCGGTAAAGGGATCAAGCGGTGATTACCTGGCGAGGCGGAACCCGATGAAGCTGAGCGTGAACGACGGGGTGTTGCTGCCGCGGAACGCGGAGCGGCAGACCCCGGCATTGAGGTCCCAGCTACCGCCGCGGAAGACGCGAAGAGAGCCCGAACCTGGGCCCTCGGGGTCCGTTCCCGGGCTGCTCGCGTAGTAACCACTGTCGTACCAGTCGTGGCACCACTCCCACACGTTCCCGCTCATGTCGTAGGCACCGATCGGGCTTACGCTGTTTATCGTGGCGATGCTGCCGTTCGGACTCACGTTGCTGCCGTCGAACCAGCCCACCGGCGAGGTTCTCGGATCCGCGGTCAGGCCAAGCGGATTCGCACGGCTCGACGGGGTGTAGTTCGCCCGGTTGCTCCCGGTAAGCGTGTCCGAGGTGAAGCTGTAGATCCAGTGCTTCGCCCCATCCCACGCTGCCGCACGCTCCCACTGCGCCTCCGTCGGCAGGTGGTAGCCATTGTTTGCGAAGTTCGCCGCCCAGGTGCTCGTGTTGTACACCGGTGTCAGCCCCTCGATCTGCGACAGCCAGTTGCAGAACGCCGCCGCCCCGAACCAGCTGATGGTCTGCACCGGGTGGTTCGCCATCGAGTACACCGTCGTGCCCGGAAGCCCCGTCCGCGTCTCCGGCTGGAATACCCCGCCCACGTATTCGATGTGACAGGACGAGGAGCCCAGATTCAGCAAGGTCTGACCAAAGGCCTGCGCCGTGGTGGCGTTCACCGTGGTAAAGAAACCCTGGTCGTCGGCCCAGTTGAACACGTCGCACACCTGCTGGTTCGTCACCTCGAACTTCCCGATCTCATACGCCGACAGCGTCACCGTGTGCACCGGCAATTCGGCGCTAGAGCCAAACGTCGCGTCGTCGCCCGAGGAGGTGCGGCCCATGGCGAAGCTGCCCGCGGGCACCGAGATCATCTCTACTAGTTGCGCCTGGAAGTTCGCCGTGACCGAAAGGTCCGCCAGCACGTTCGTGTCCGTGCGCGCCGCCGTCAGCACCCCGTCGCTCCACCCGGTGAACGCGAAGCCGCTGTTCGGCACCGCCGTCACCGCCGTGCCGTCGTTGCCCTCGACCACGGACTGAGACGCGTTGCCGCTGATGCTGCCGCCGGGGCCGGCCGTATAGGTGAGCGTAAAGAGCGCCAAGCCGTCGTCTGCCGTAACACGCAGTTGGGCATTCGGGATGTCTTCGTTCGGGTAGTCCGCCGCGATGTCCCACGTGATGGTGTAGCCTGTGCCCGTCGTCACGCCCGTGAGGTCGCCCGTCACGCTGGTCAGCGGGAAGGGAAACCCGTCGGCGCCGCCGTCCTTCGACAGCGACATCGTGATGTCGCTCGG
>JBJOID010000036.1:0-4272 GCA_046047315.1 Candidatus Hydrogenedentota bacterium
ATGAACCGCGCGGCTGCCAGCGGGGAATATCCACCTCCTGTACATCTACTCGCCCCTGCGGGTGAAGCATCCCTACATGCGCGGAGCCCTGCTGGACCTGTGGCAGGAGGCGCGCCGCCAACACCCGGACGACCCTGTGGCGGCCTGGGCCTCGATTACGGACGACCCCGCGCGCCGCAAGCGGTATCAAGAGGCACGCGGCAAGGGCGGATTCCGGCGCGTGAGTTGGAGCGAGGCGCAGGAGCTGATCGCCGCGGCCAACCTGCACACCGTGAAGAAGTACGGCCCCGACCGGTTGGTGGGCTTCTCGCCCATTCCAGCGATGAGCATGATCAGCTATGCGGCGGGGGCGCGCTTCCTGCAACTGATGGGCGGGCTGTGCCTGTCCTTCTACGACTGGTACTGCGACCTGCCGCCGGCTTCGCCCGAAATCTGGGGCGAGCAGACGGACGTGGCGGAGAGTGCGGACTGGTTCCACTCGAAGTTCATAGCGACCGTGGGCTCCAACGTGCTGATGACCCGCACGCCCGACGCCCACTTCCTCGTGGAGGCGCGCCACAAAGGCGCGAAGGTGGTGGTGTTCTCGCCGGACTTCAGCCAGACCTCGAAAGTGGCGGACGAATGGATTCCCATCAACCAGGGCAGCGACACCGCGTTCTGGATGGCGGTGAACCACGTGATCCTGCGGGAGTTCCATGCCGAACGTAGCGTGCCCTATTTCCAAACCTACCTGCGCGAGAACACCGACGCGGGGTTCCTGGTGGTGATGAAGGCGGATGCGCAGGGGAACTACCGTCCGGGATCGCTGCTCCGTGCCTCGCAACTGGCGGAGACGCAGGGCGAGGAGAACGCGGAATGGAAGAGCTTCGTGCTCGACACGCAGGGCAACCTGCGCGTGCCGGTGGGGCAGGTGGGGCATCGCTGGCAGAAGAGCAAGGGCCAGTGGAACATCAAGCAGGAAGATGCCCGCACGGGGGAAGCCTTCGAGGCGGCGCTGACGCTGAGGGACAGCGCGACCGGTGCGGTTAAGGCGGTCTTCGATGACTTCTCGGAGGGACGCACAGACCGGGTGAGGGTGCGGGAGGTGCCGGTGCGCGAGGTGCAGACGGTGGAGGGGCCGGTGTATGTGACGACGGTGTACGACCTGCACCTGGCGCAGCATGGTGTGAACCGCGGCTTCGGGGGCGACTGGCCCACGGGCTACGCGGACGACACGCATCCCTTCACGCCGGCCTGGCAGGAGCAGTACACCGGCATCAAGGCCGAGACGGTGATCAACTTCGCGCGGCAATGGGCGACCACGGCGGAGAAAAGCCAGGGCAAGTGCACGGTCATCATCGGCGCCGGGGTCAACCATTGGTACCACAACAACCTGATTTACCGCGCGTGCATCAACGCGCTGATTTACTGCGGCTGCGTGGGGCGCAATGGCGGCGGTCTCAACCACTACGTAGGGCAGGAGAAGCTCGTTCCGCAGGCGTCGTGGGGCCCGATTGCCTTTGGCACGGACTGGAGCGCGCCGCCGCGTTTACAGAACGCGCCTTCGTTCCACTACATGCACAGCGACCAGTGGCGCTACGACCGCAAGTTCGACGAGATGTGCCCGGTCGCCGACAAGTCGCACCTGATGGCGAGCGGCCACACGGCAGACAAGCAGGCACTGGCGGTGCGGAGCGGCTGGCTGCCGTGCTATCCGCAATTCACCGAGCACAACTTCAAGCTGGTGCAGGAAGCCGAAGACCGGGGCGCGGACCCCGTGCAGCATGTGGTGGGGCGGCTGAAGGACCGCTCGCTCAAGTTCGCCATGGAAGACGTGGACAACCCCGCGTGCTTCCCGCGCGTGTGGTACATCTGGCGCGGCAATGCAATCCAGGCCTCGGCGAAGGGTCACGAATATTTCCTGAAGCATTACCTGGGCACGCATCACAACAGCATCGCGGTGGAGCATGCCCGCGAAGACGTGAAGGAAGTAACCTGGCACGACAAACTTGAGCTGGGAAAGATGGACCTGATCGTCGATGTAAATTTCCGCATGGATACGTCGGCGTTGTATTCCGACATCGTGCTGCCGACGGCGAGCTGGTACGAGAAAGACGATCTCAGCTCAACCGATATGCACTCGTTCATCCATCCCTTGCAGGCGGCGGTGCCGCCCTGCTGGGAAGCCAAGAGCGATTGGAAGATCTTCCGTGGGATCGCGGAAGAGACCAGCCGCATGGCGCAGCGATATCTGCCCGAGCCCGTCAAGGACTTCGTCTGCACACCGCTGATGCACGACACCCCGGCCGAGATTGCGCAGCCCACGGTGAAGGACTGGGCCAAGGGGGAATGCGAGGCGATACCCGGCAAGACCATGCCCAACATGAAGGTGGTGGAGCGGGACTACACCAAGATTTTCCAGAAGTACATCACGCTGGGGCGCAACTTCCGCAACAACGGCCTCGGCATCCACGGCACCACCTATCCCGTGGACGACCTGTATGACGCGTACCTGCAGGACCACCCGGTCGAGGAAGTGGACGGCGAGCGGTATCCCTCGCTCCGGGCGGACCGCAGCGTGTGCGAGGCGATTCTGCACTTTGCCGCCGAGACCAACGGCGAGCTCGCTTACAGGGCCTACGAGGCGGAATCGCACAAGACCGGCATCGACCACACGCACCTGGCCGCGCCCACGCGCGGGGTGCGCTACAACTTTGCCGACCTCTGCACGCAGCCGCGGCGCTCGCTCACGACGCCCTTCTGGACCGGCATCACCAACGGATCGCGCACCTATTCGGCTTACTGCCAGAACGTGGAGGAGCGCATTCCCTGGCGGACCCTCACGGGGCGGCAGCATCTCTATTTCGATCACGAAGCCTACGTGGCCTATGGCGAGCACCTTCCCACCTTCAAGCCGCGCGCCGATCTGCGCACCACGCGCGACCTCGACATGACGGGCGTGGAGAGCGGGGCGCTGGTGCTCAACTACCTGACGCCCCACGGCAAGTGGCACATCCATTCGACCTTTGGCGACACCCTGCGGATGGAGACGCTGTCGCGCGGCATCGAACCCTTCTGGATGAACGAGCAGGACGCGGGCCTGCTGGGCATTCACGACAACGATTGGATCGAGGTGCTCAACGATCACGGCACGGTGGTGACGCGGGCCTGTGTGAGCGCGCGCATTCCGCGCGGCATCTGCTTCATCTATCACGCCACCGAGCGCACCATCGGCAACCCGAAATCCAAGCATCGCGGCATGCGCCGCGCGGGCGGGCACAACAGCCTGACGCGGGCGCGCCTGAAGCCGCTTTTCATGATCGGCGGCTACGCACAATTCACCTATGCCTTCAATTACTGGGGCCCGCAGGGCGTGAACCGCGACACCTTTGTCGTGGTGAAAAAGCTGGATAAACCGGAATGGTAAACAGAAAACATAAACACGAAGGGCAGGAAGCCGGCACAAAGGTCACAAAGGAGATTCTTTTCCTTGGTGCTCTTCGTGTGCCTTTGTGTCCTTCCTGTTAAAGGAATTTCCTCATGGACGTTCGCGCACATGTTTCGATGGTCTTCCACCTCGACAAATGCATCGGCTGCCATACCTGCAGCGTGGCCTGCAAGAACGTCTGGACGGATCGTCCGGGCGCGGAATACATGTGGTGGAACAACGTCGAGACCAAGCCCGGCACCGGGTATCCCACGAAGTGGGAGGATCAGCTGAACTACAAGGGCGGCTGGGAACTGAACGACAAGCGCGAGCTGGTGCTGCGCAGTCAGACCAAGGGCAGTTCGTTCCACAAGCTTTTCTATAACCCAAACCAGCCGGGGCTGGACGACTACTACGAACCGTGGACCTATCGCTACAACGATCTGTTTGATGCGCCCGAGGGCAAGGACCAACCCACGGCCCGGCCCATATCGCAGGTGACGGGTGAGCCGATGGACATCGAGGCGGGGCCCAACTGGGATGACGACCTGGGCGGCTCGCCAGTCTACGCGGAGAACGATCCGAACTTCGACGCATTGACCGAGGATGAACGCAAGGCCCTGTTCGATGTCGAGCAGATCACGATGATGTACCTGCCACGCATCTGCAACCACTGCGCGAATCCGAGCTGCGTGGCGTCCTGCCCGAGCGGCGCACTCTACAAGCGCGGCGAGGACGGCATCGTGCTGGTGAATCAGGATGCTTGCAGAGGCTGGCGTGCCTGCGTGGCGGCTTGCCCTTACAAGAAGGTCTATTACAACTGGCAGACCGGCAAGTCCGAGAAGTGCATCCTGTGTTATCCGCGC
>JBJOID010000037.1:0-2552 GCA_046047315.1 Candidatus Hydrogenedentota bacterium
ACCGCGTTTGGGTGGCGGGAGCTCCTTCGATGAACGTGCATACTGGGTGAACAGGCCAAACAGGGTCAGCACCAGCCACAGCAAGAGCAGGACCCAGGCCACCCCTGGCGACACTTCTTCAGGGTTCATTTTCATATCTTTACCCGCGTGCAGGAAAACCGTCACGCTGGCCACCATCAGCCACGCCCCGATGGTCGCCATGGCAAGGCTTAAGACAGGACGTTCCAGCAGAAGCGCCAATCCCCCGCCGAGCAGGCCGCTCAGGACGATGGCGATTCCGGCCCAGGCCGGCCCCGCGTTCTGCAACAACTGGAAAGCGAGCAGAGACCCAAAGGCCGCCCCGACCACGAACACCCCCAGACGGTAAAGGAACAGCAGCACACCCGCGCCGAGGATGCCGCAGATGACTCCCACCACCGCAGGCACCAGCCATTCCCCGGGAAACGCCACACCCACCATGGCCGCCGAAACACCGCCCGCCAGCAAGAATCCGGTGAGCACCAGCATCACCTTGAAGAGGCGGTACCCCACGAAACAGTAAAGCGCGCCAGAAACAAACAGCACCGCCAATTGCGCCAGGGGGGAGGATAGCAGCGCCGGGCTGTTCAACGCTTCCGGCAGGGGAGTGTCCAGCGGGTTCATCAGGCTTTCCCTCCGCGCCTTGCATTGAAAGAAAGACCGCCGCCGCCGTAGAATATACGGCCTGATTTCAGGTGTTCTAATCGGATGGCCCGTGTTGCAACGCAACCGCGCAGCCCCTTGGCGGGCGGCGCAAAACAGGAGGCGAGCAAATGCCCACGTATACGTATGGCTGTAAGTCCTGCGGTCATGAGTTCGACGTGTTCCATGCGATTTCAGCCAAGCCTAAAATCAAGTGCGAAAGTTGTGACAGCGTGAAGGTCGAGCGCCATCTTGGCACAGGAGCGGGCATCATCTTCAAGGGAAGCGGTTTTTACGAAACCGACTTCAAGGGAAAGAAGGGGTCCAAGCCCGCCGAATCCAAGGCCGAGAGCAAGAGCGAATCGAAGCCTTCCTCCGAGAGCAAGGGGGCTTGCGGCAGCTCCTGCGGCTGTGCGGCCGCCTCGAAAAACTAAGCGGGATTTCTCTTCGGAACCTGTTGGGGAAACTTCTCCGGCGGAGAAGTTTCCCCAATTGTTTCGGCGGCATCGCCGGGCGATGCGCATAAGGTTGCGCGTGATATCGCAACCCGCCCCACCGGGCAAGGAGACCTAAGCATGAACACGACTCTGGCGGACCTCACGGGCATCCGGGCATTGCAGCACCGCAACGACGCGCATGTGCTGAATACCTACGGCGCCCGCCGCCTTGCCTTCGGCCGGGGCGAAGGCGTTCGGCTTTGGGATGTCGAGGGGCGCGAGTACCTTGATTTCTTCTCCGGCATCGCCGTCAACGGGCTGGGCTATGCCCATCCGGCCGTGACCCGGGCCATCCAGGAGCAGGCAGCCAAGCTCCTCCATACCTCGAATTATTACTACATCGAGTCGCAAATCGCCCTGGCGGAGCTGCTTTGCGAGCACACCTTCGCGGATAAATGGTTCTTTTGCAACAGCGGTGCCGAGGCGAACGAGGCGGCCATCAAGCTGGCGCGGCGGTATTGGTCGGAGCGGGGCACCCCGAAGCCGGGCATCATCGCCACGCACCATGGATTCCATGGACGCACCATGGCCACCGTCACCATGACCGGCCAGCCCAAGTACCACGCGGGTTTCGAGCCGATGCTGCCGGGCGTGTCCCATGTGGAATACAACAACCTTGGCGCGCTAGAGGCGGCCGTGACCCCAGAGACCGGCGCGATAATCCTTGAGCCCATCCAGGGCGAGGGCGGGGTGAATGCGGCCATGGACGCTTACCTGCAAGGGGCGCGCAACCTGTGCGACCGGGCGGGAATCCTGTTGATCCTCGATGAGGTGCAATCCGGCAACGGGCGCACCGGTGCCCTCTTTGCGCACGAGCTGTACGGCGTGACGCCAGACATCATGACCACGGCCAAGGGCCTCGGTAACGGCGTGCCCATCGGGGCGATGGGCTGCACCAACGAAGTGGCTTCCGGCTTCTCCGTTGGCTCCCATGGTTGCACCTTTGGCGGCAATCCCCTGAGCACCGCCGCCGCTCTGGCCACCCTGTCCGAAATCCTCAAGCCCGGCTTCCTGGCGCATGTGCGGGAGACCGGGGCCTACTTTGCCGAGCGGCTTGCCGGCCTGCTGGCCGAACACGACGAGGCCGTGGAGGTTCGTGGCAAGGGCTTGATGCTTGGGGTCAAGTTCGCGGGGCCTGTCGCGCCGCTTGTGGTGGAACTCGCCGATGCTGGCTTCATTGTCGGCAATGCCGGTCCCGATGTGCTGCGCATACTGCCGCCGCTCATCATCACGAAAGAACATATCGACAGCTTCATGGCGGTGCTGCCGCACTGCATCAGGAATGTTTCATGGTAAACGACTTTATCGCGCTCTCCGATTTCTCCCGCGAGGAGATCGAGGCGCTGCTCGAATTGGCCGATGATCTGAAAGCGCGGCAGAAGTCCGGCAGGGTCG
>JBJOID010000038.1:0-34550 GCA_046047315.1 Candidatus Hydrogenedentota bacterium
AGGGGCTATTCACCAAGGAACTGGAAGACGCCCTGCTGGACGGCCGAATCGACCTGGCGGTGCACAGCCTGAAGGACCTGCCTACCGACCTCCCCGTAGGGCTATGCGTGGCGGCAATTCCAGAGCGCGAGGACCCGCGTGACGTGCTGGTGTCGCGCGACGGCATTCCGCTTCGGCAGCTTCCGGAGGGGGCGCGCGTGGGCACTTCGAGCATGCGACGAAGGGCGCAACTGCTTGCGGCGCGCCCCGGGCTCGACATGCCCGATATTCGTGGCAACGTGCCCACCCGCCTCGGCAAGGTTAAAGACGGCCACTACGACGCCACCCTGCTGGCCTTGGCGGGGTTGCGCCGCCTTGGCCTTGATGGCGAGGCGACCGAGATTCTTGGCCCGGAGACCATGCTGCCCGCGCCGGGGCAGGGCGCGCTTGGCATCGAGTGCCGCTCGGACGATGGGGAACTGCGCGGCCTCCTGGAGTCCTTGACCCATGCGGAGACGGCGGCCGCGGTCACGGCGGAGCGGGCACTACTCGCCGCGCTGGGCGGCGGATGCCACACGCCGCTTGGTGCCTGGGGGACGGTGGAGGGAGACAGGCTTCACCTGCGCGCCTGCGTGGCCACGCCGGACGGCGGCCACTCGTGGCGCGTCGAGGTGTCGGGCAGTATCAACCATCCCAGCGCTTTGGGTGAGGCGGCGGCGCGTCAGCTCAAGGCGGCCGGGGCGGTGGTGGAAGGAACCGCCGCCGTGGCGAATGCCCTGGAGGGATTGCGTATCGTGGTCACCCGGCCACGCGCGCAGTCGAGCCGCCTCGTGGAAGAGCTCGAATCACGGGGCGCGCAGGTATTGGTGTTTCCAACCATCTCCATTGCCCCGGTGGACACGCCGCCGCCCATTCCCGGCGCTGCGCATTTCGACTGGGTCATATTCACCAGCGGCAACGCCGTGAGCATGCTGTCGTATGTGCTCGAGGGCGCGGAGCGCAGCCTGGACAGCTATCGCCGTTGCAAGATATGCACCGTCGGGCCCGCGACGGCAGCGCGCTGCCGCGACTACGGCCTGACTGTCAGCCTCACGCCGGAGCGATTCGTGGCGGATGCCATCACCGAAGCGCTGGAGCAAGTGGAGGGGAGTCTTGCCGGCAAGCGCATTCTGTTGCCGCGAGGCAACCTGGCGCGTCCGGAGCTGGTCGAGCGCCTTAAGGCGCGGGGCGCCGTGGTGGTGGAAGCGGTAGTGTATAAGACCGTGATGGCCATGCCCACGCAGGAAGAGCGCGCGGCGCTTGACGCCTTCCGGCCGGACTGGATTCTATTCAGCAGCGCATCCACCGCCGAGAACCTGCACAAGCTGCTGGGCGCCGAGCGTATGAACGCGCTGGCTAAGGCCACCCGCTTCGCGGCCATCGGCCCGACCTCCCGCGCGGCCGCCGAGGAGTTGGGCATTCCCATCGCCCTCGAACCGGAACGGCAGGACGTGACCGGACTCGTGGCGGCGCTGGTGGCGCATGCGCGTGGTTGATGCGCACGAGATCGCGCGCGCCCTGCCCCGGCGCATCGTGTCGGGCGGCCAGACCGGCGTTGACCGGGCTGCGCTTGACGCCGCCCTATATGCTGGCATTCCCTGCGGAGGGTGGTGTCCCAAAGGCCGCCGCGCCGAGGACGGGGTGATTGCGCTCCTGTATCCCTTGGACGAAACTCCGACGGATGACTATGCCGAGCGCACCCTGTGGAACGCGCGTGATTCCGACGGCACCCTGGTGTTGACCGTGGGCGAACCCACCGGCGGCACTGCGCTGACGCTCGACTTCGCCGACCAATTGCGGCGCCCCTCCCTGCTGGTCGATTTATCGCTCGAAGCCAGCGTGTCCCGAGCCCGCGCATGGATCGAAACAGAGCGGATTCACACCCTCAATATCGCCGGTCCACGCGAAAGCGGCGTGCCCGGAATCTATGCCAAGGCACGCGGTTTCCTGGACAAGCTGCTGCAATAATCGGACTGGTGCCGGTTAGCGCAAAGTACCGTGCACGATTCGGTCATGTCCGGCAAGGTCCTTGAGAACCTGCACATGCCCGAAGCCGTGGGAATTCAGGATGGCTTGCGCGGCTGCCCCTTGGTCCTCGCCGATCTCCATCGCCAATAATCCTCCACGCGATAGGTGCGTGCCCGCTTCCGATGCGATGCCGCGAATCAGGTCGAGCCCGTCGTCGCCAGACAAGAGCGCCATGGGGTCCTCATGCTTTCGTATGACATCCGGCAAGAGGTCCCATTCGCGCACGGAAACGTACGGCGGATTGGCGACGATGGCATCGAAGGGGGGATGGGGGTCAAGCGGCGCGAAGATATCGCCTTCGAGCACCGTAACTTCGACCCGAAGCCGGGCGGCGTTCTCCCGGGCAAGCGCCACGGCGGATGGATTGAGATCAACTGCCGTGACCGTCGCATCGGGCAAATTCTTTGCGACGGCGATGGCAACGCACCCGGTGCCGGTGCAGAGGTCGAGCACGCGGGGTCGAGGTGTGGCGCGCAGATGGGCAAGGGCCACTTCCACGAGATGCTCGGTTTCTGGACGCGGAACCAGTATCGGCGCTCGACAGGCGAAGCTGAGCGAATAGAATTCCCATTCGCCCAGGATATACGCAATCGGCTCGTGATTAAGGCGGCGTGCAAGCAGCGCTTCGAATTCGCTGTCCGGAAGCGGGCCGCGCAATTCCGCCAGCAATTTGGCGCGTCGCATTCCCAAAGCGTGTGCCAGCAGGATTTCGGCATCCAGACGGGGAGTGTCGGACACGAGGGCAAGCGTGGCGGCCGCCTCGCGCAACCGCTCGCCTACTGTCATCACAGGTCGGCGGCGGCGAGCTTGGCTTCGCGGTCGGCTGCGGCCAGTGCCTCGATGATTTCCGACAAGCCGCTGCCGCCTTCCATCACCCGGTCGAGGCTGTACAGCGTCAGGTTCACCCGGTGATCCGTCAGGCGGTTCTGTGGAAAGTTATAGGTGCGGATGCGTTCGCTGCGGTCGCCCGAGCCCACTTGCGAGCGGCGCTCATCGGAACGAACCGCGTCCTCCTCGCGCTGTTTGATGTCGAGCAGCCGGGAACGCAAGACGCGCAGGGCCTGGGCCTTGTTCTTGTGCTGAGACTTTTCGTCCTGGCAGGTCACGACGAGCCCGGTGGGGAGGTGCGTGATGCGCACGGCAGAGTCGGTGGTGTTCACGCTCTGGCCGCCGGGGCCACTGGAACGGTACACGTCAATCTGCAACTCGTTCGGGTTGATGTCGATCTCCACTTCCTCGGCCTCGGGCAGCACAGCCACGGTTACGGCGGAGGTGTGGACTCGGCCTTGGGCTTCCGTCTCGGGAACGCGCTGCACGCGGTGCACGCCGCCTTCCCACTTCAGCTTGCTGAAGACGCGGTCGCCGTTGACCTGAAAGGAAATTTCCTTGTAGCCGCCCAGGTCGGTGGGGTTGGAACTGAGCACCTCGACACGCCAGCCCTGCGATTCCGCGAAACGGGTGTACATGCGGAACAGGTCGGCCACAAAGAGCGAAGCCTCGTCGCCGCCGGTTCCCGCCCGAATTTCGACGATGGTGTTCTTGTCGTCGTTGGGGTCGCGGGGAACCAGCAGGAACTTGATCTCCTGCTCTAAATCCGCGAGGGATGTCCGAAGCAGATCGCGTTCCTCGATGGCGAGGGAGCGCAACTCGTCGTCGCTCTCCTCGCGGAGCACCTGTTCGCATTGCGACAGCTGCCCTTCCTCGGACTCGTAGCGGGCGAAGTTACGCGCCAAGTCCTCAACGGCGCGATAGCGCTGCGCGAATTCGCGATACCGCGCCGGGTCGGACGCCACCTCCTGCGAAGACATGGCGTCCTGAATTCGTTTCGCTTCCGCCGCGATTGAACGCAGCCTATCCCGCAGCGCGGCGTCCATCGAAACGAATTACTTCGCTTTGCGGGCGAACTTCTTCTGGAAGCGCTCCACGCGGCCTTCGGTGTCGACGAAGCGCTGCTGGCCCGTGTAGAACGGGTGCGAGTGGCTCGAGATATCGACGGTGTAGAGCGGATACTCCTTGCCGTCGGTCCAGGTGGTCGTGCGTTCCGTGCGCACGGTCGAGCGCACAACCCACATGATCTCGGTGCCCACGTCCTTGAAGACGACGGGGCGGTAATTTTCCGGATGGATTCCCTGCTTCACTGCGTGATCTCCCTGCGGCGTGAACACCGCCAGACTCAAGAAACCGCCCACCACGAACCCGTGATGAGCGGTCCTTCAAACGAACGGAAATGATAGCAAACAACGGGGGCGGAGTCAATTTAGGGTCGGGAGGGCTGGCGTGCTACACTGCGCCCAGCGGGCAAGGGTGTCCCGGCTGGGGAATGTGGCATGCAATACCTGTTTTATTTTCCGCTCTTCGCCATCCTGCTGGTGGCCTACAACGTGTTGATGGTGATGGGACTCACCGAGACGAACCCCGTGGTGGCGCAGATGCCGCTCGTGGTGCGCGAAGTGCCGATGGAGCTCCGGCTGGGCGATTTCCTGCTTGGCTTTGGCCTGATACTTTTTTTCTTCGAGATGATCAAGGCCACACGCTATGCGCGCTCAGCGGTAATCGATCACATGCTGTCGATGGTGGTCTTCGTGATTTTCCTCATCGAGCTGTTGGTGGTCTCCGGCGCGGGCACGGCCACCTTCCTGCTGCTCACGTTCATGAGCCTGCTTGACGTGGTGGCCGGTTTCACCATCACCATCTCCACGGCCCGGCGCGACGTGACCTTCGGGGCGGGCGAGAACTAGGCGCTGCGCGGCAAAGAGCGCCGGGTGTTCTTTCCAAAGCCCCGGCAATCTGATACACTCCGCCTCCATGTCCAATCCCTCCGATAAACCCGTCATCGTACAGTCCGATCGTTCCATCCTTTTGGAGACCGACGGCCCTGCATTCGAAGATGCGCGCGATGCCTTGGCTGGCTTTGCCGAGCTCGTCAAGAGTCCCGAGCACATCCATACCTATCGCCTGACCCCCTTGTCCCTGTGGAATGCCGCGGCCGCCGGCCTCACGGTGAAGCAGGTGCTTGAGGAACTCGAGCGCTTCAGCAAGTACGAGATTCCGCAGAACATCATCGCCGAGATTGAGGATCAGATGAGCCGCTATGGACGGCTCAAGCTGTATCGCGCGGACAACGGTGGGCTGGTCATCGAGTCCGACGATTTCCTGTTGATCACGGAGCTAAAGAATCAGCGGTCGATTCAGCCCTACATCGCGGATTCGCTTGGCGACAAGCGGCTGTTGGTGAAGCCGGAAGACCGTGGCAACGTGAAGTGCGCCCTCATCAAGATAGGCTTCCCCGTGGAAGACCTGGCGGGCTACGCCGATGGCGCCCCGCTCAATGTGGGCCTCCGCGAGACCTGCGTGTCGGGCCGGCCCTTCGGCTTGCGCAAGTACCAGAAGGAGTCGGTGGATGCCTTTTGGGCAGGTGGCAAGAACCACGGCGGCTGCGGTGTGGTGGTGCTGCCCTGCGGCGCGGGGAAGACGGTCGTGGCCATTGGCGCGCTGGCGGCCTGCAAGACGCACACGCTGATCCTCACCACCAACACGGTGGCGCTGCGCCAGTGGAAGAACGAGATTCTCGACAAGACGGATATCAGCCCGGAGGACATCGGCGAGTACAGCGGCGACGTGAAGGAAGTGAAGCCGGTGACGCTGGCAACCTACCAGGTGCTCACCTATCGCAAGACGAAGGACTCGCCCTTCGAGCACTTCAAGATTTTCGACCAGGGACAGTGGGGGCTGGTGATTTACGACGAGGTTCACCTGTTGCCCGCGCCCGTGTTCCGAGCCACCGCATCCATCCAGGCGCGGCGGCGCCTGGGGCTGACCGCCACGCTGGTGCGCGAAGATGCGCGCGAGGACGACGTCTTCAGCCTCATCGGCCCGAAGAAATACGACGTGCCTTGGAAGGTGCTGGAGAAGCAGGGATGGATTGCCCAGGCGTTGTGCACCGAGGTGCGCGTACGCCTGCCCGAGGATGAGCGCTATCGCTATGCCGTGGCGGACAAGCGCACGAAGTTCCGCATCGCCAGCACGAACCCGGTGAAGGTGTCCATCTGCAAGGAGCTGATTGAACGGCACAAGGACGACAACGTGCTGATCATCGGTCAGTTCCTCGATCAGCTCAAGGTGGTGTCGAAAACCTTCAAGGCGGAGATCATCACGGGGCGCACGCCCGTGAAGGAACGCGAGCGACTCTACAAGGCCTTCCGCGAGGGCGAGGTGAAGCTGCTCATCGTGTCGAAGGTGGCGAACTTCGCCATCGACCTGCCCGACGCGAACGTGGCCATTCAGATATCCGGCACCTTCGGCAGCCGCCAGGAAGAGGCACAACGCCTCGGGCGCATCCTGCGCCCGAAGACCGACGGCTCGGTGATTGCCCGCTTCTACTCCCTCGTATCCCGCGACACCTGCGACCAGGACTATTCCGTGAAGCGCCAGCTCTTCCTCACCGAGCAAGGCTACCGCTACGAGATCATCCCGGCGGAGGATTTGTACGAGTAGGGGGACGAGACGGAGACATCACTCCCTTCGGTTTAGTTTCCCTGAATCTCGGCGGCTTCTAGCAGGGCATTCAGTAGTATGGATGCCGTGTGGTGGGCTTCGAAAGGTGGGACATGCTCGGCGGTCCTGAGTCCGCTGTAAACCATAGCCATGATGATCCTATTCATCTCATCGAGCGTTCGTGACTCTTCCTTGATTTGCGTGTAGTTCTTGACACCGAAGGCTTCCAGAGTGCCAGAGTCAAGGCGGCTTGAGTTCTGGTGAATATATTGCTCCATCGCGCTGCGTTGGCTTGCATAATCGGTTAGCGCCTCTCCATCGTCAGGTTTGACAGTCCCCGCTGCCAGGGCGCGCGATAGCGTCCGGTCCATCGAATAACTCATGGGCAAGGTGTTGCCAGCAAACGTGTATGCAATTGAAGACAAGAACCGATCACGCCTGGTTTCTTGATCGGTCGCTTCGTCATCTGAACCCAGCATGGCACGCGTAATCTCAGCCATAACGGCGAGGCTCTGCGCAGGCTCACCCGCTTCCGCGAGCAGAGGGGGCAGGGCGCGGAGCATGGATTCATGGGGCGACATACGCGCCAGCACCCCGGCGGTACCCGAATTCCAGCCTCCGTTCTCTTCCGCCAACGCGAGCAACTCGTCGAAGAGATACGCGCGTTCCTCCGGCGTGCCGGACACGGCTATGTCGTGCAGCTTCCGAACGCGCGGATCCTTGAGCATCTCCTCGTAGCACAGCGAAGAATCGCCCGGGGGGTTATGCCAAAGCGATACAAGCGCCGGGGAGAAGAGGTCGCTGAATGGGGTGACCGCCAGTTGATAGATCGTCTCGGCAACGGTCTCCGCCTTCACCGCATTGCGTATCACCCAGCGTTTATCTTCTTTCGATTCCCTCTGATCAAGCCCCATGAGCAATTGATAGGGAAGGGCTTCAAGCGGGCCCATCATGCGCGGCGAGGCCTCTTCGACCTCTGGCGCAAACTCCCCCTCGGTGACAGGTGCTACCTTTGGCTGCTCCACAGCGGGGGAAATTGGCAAGGCTGGACTTCGCGATGCACCCGCGATACGCATCTGCGCGTTGTCCGGCCGGGCAAAGTACAGCAACACCGAAGCTAGGGACAGCAACGCCACGATCACCATAATCCCGATTCGGAGCGACTTCTCTGTCTTGAAGTACATGACTAGATTCTATGATTGGCATATAAAAATGTAAAGCCCACAAACTGCGGCCAACATTTGAAACAAGTGTGGCGCACCCGCATTCAGAAATTCCGCTTGCGTTTCTTGCGCACCCGGCGTTGTTCCCAGAGCCAGCCTCGGCGCCAGAAGAAGTAGAGTTCGACCACGACGGTCAGGAGCATCAGGGCGAGGATGGCGGGGTAGCCGTAGAACCAGTTGAGCTCGGGCATGTTCCAGGGCGAGGCCTCGGGGTTGAAATTCATGCCGTAGAGTCCCACCAGGAAGGTGAGCGGGATGAACAGCGTGGCCATGACCGTGAGTACCTTCATCACCTGGTTCATGCGGTTGCTCACGCTCGACAGGTAGATGTCGAGCAGTCCCGCGGCAATTTCACGCTGAGACTCGACGATGTCCACGATTTGTATGGTGTGGTCGTAACAGTCTCGGAGGTAGATGCGGGTGCTGTCGGTGATGAAGTCGCCGGTGTCGCGAATCAGGCTGTTGATGGCCTCGCGGCTGGCGGTCATGATGCGGCGAATGGCAAGCAGTTCGTGGCGCAGTTCGTGAATCGCGTTGAGCACCTCGGGCGTGGGGGTGTCGAGCACTTCGTCCTCGATGAGTTCCAGGCGTTCACCAAGATCATCCAGCGCGGGGAAGTAACCGTCGACGATGGTGTCGATGATGGAGAAGAACAGGTAATCCGCGCCGAACTGGCGTATGCGTCCCTTCCGCTCGCGCAGCCGCTTTCGCACTGGATCGAAGCGGTCCCCGTGGCGCTCGTCGAAGGTGACGACGAAACCCTCGCCGAGGATGAGGCTCACCTGCTCGGAACCGTGCTCGTGATTGGGTGCCAGCGCGCGGAACACGGTGAACAGGTGGTCCGGGTAGCCTTCCACCTTCGGGCGTTGGTAGGTGTTCACGATGTCTTCGAGTGCGAGCGTATGAATGCCGAATCGCTGTGCGAGGTCCACCAACACTTCAGCGCTGCCAAGCCCGTCGACATCCACCCAGACCGTGCGCCACTGG
Source organism: Candidatus Hydrogenedentota bacterium (assembly GCA_046047315.1). Classification (GTDB taxonomy): domain Bacteria; phylum Hydrogenedentota; class Hydrogenedentia; order Hydrogenedentales; family JAEUWI01; genus WGMK01. The sequence continues at coordinate 8,751 of JBJOID010000038.1, forward strand.
CCAAGGTAACGGTTAAGCTCATCGGGCGCGGACAGCTCCGCCTCTTCGATGCGTTCCTCATTGTACGCTATCACGCGGATGATTGGTGGGGGCGAGGAGGGGTCAAGTACAAAGACGCCAGGGGACGCGCCAGGCTGACTCCGCCGCTTGTGCATGTGTCTGCGCGCCATAGTCGCTCTCCCGGTTGAGCCCCTATGGTGACCTGCCCGGCTCAACCCGTGTCAAGTGGGCTCTTCGCGCCGCGGAGGGGCTTGCGCTACACTTCCAGCATGCGACCCCTTCCCGAACCGCGCCACATTCTCGTCCACCTGCCGAACTGGTTGGGGGATGTGGTGATGGCCACGCCTGCACTTCGGGCCTTGCGCCGCCGTTTTCCTGCGGCGCGCATCACATGGGTTGGGCGCGCGGGGTGCTGTGCCCTGCTTGAGGGGCTCCCCCATGCGGATGCGATCCTGCCCCTGCCCGCTCGCCCCGGCGTGCGCGACATGTACCGGCTGGCCCGCGCCCTGCCCTCCCGCCCGGACCTGGGCATCGCCCTGCCGCATTCCGCCCGCGCGGCACTGCTGCTTTGGGCGGCGGGTTGCCGCGCCCGCCTCGGGTACGACCGGGGCGGCAGGCGGCATCTGCTCACGCATACCGTGCCGCCCTATACTGAGAATGGAAGCGTGGCGCCCATCTATATGGCCCAGGAATACCTGAACCTGTTGGCGCCATTGGGCGTGGCGGGGGACGAGGGCGGACTGGAACTTTGGGCCGACCCGTCGCTCGTGCGCGAATTGCGCAGTCGGCTTTCGCCTTCGCGGCCGGTGGTGGGGCTTGCCCCTGGCGCGGCCTTCGGCCCGAGCAAGCAGTGGCTGCCGGAGCGTTTTGCCGAAGTGGCCAGCCGCCTGACGCGGGAACTGGGCGCACAGTGCCTCCTGTTCACGGGACCGGGGGAGGAGGAGACTCGCGAGGCGGTGCTGCGGGCGGCCTCGGTTCCTCTGGTCGATCCGCAGGAGGGCGCGCCAAGCGTCGCGCGACTGAGGGCGGGCGTCGCCGCGTGCGATTTGTTGATTGGCAACGATAGCGCGCCGCGTCATATCGCCATCGCCTTTGGCGTGCCGGTGCTCTGCATCATGGGCCCCACATCGCCGCGCTACACGGAGAGTCCCTGGGAACGCGGCGAGGTGATACGCATCGACGTGGATTGCGGTCCCTGCCAGAAACCGCGTTGCGCCACGGATCACCGCTGCATGACCGGCATTTCTGCCGAGCGGGTGTTTCAGTCCGCCAGCCGTTGGCTGGCTCCGGCGGCGGCAGAATAAAATCCCCCGGCCCATGCGAGCCGGGGGAGCGCTCTCTCGACGTGTGAATCGAGTCGATTATTCGGCGGACGCCACTTCGTCCTCTTCCGGGGCGTCGACGGGGCGGTCCAGCGCCTCGGTCATTTTGGCGGCGATGGCGGCATGGGCCTCGTCGAGCGAGCCCAACTTGCCCTCGCGATACTCGTCCGCCATGCCAAGCACCTTCCGGTAGAGCCCGCGGCCATCATTGTGCAGGTGGAGGCTGTCGCGCTCCTCGAACTCTTTGGACCACTGCTCACGCACGCGCGCCCAAAGCTCGTGGGTTCCTTCCCAATACGCGTCGGCGGCGGAGAAGTCCACTCCCTCGACATGGTCATAGGTGTTGAACCCGGTTTCAAGCGCGATGATTCGGCTGCCGCCGTCGGTCAGGTCCAGCTTGTAATTGTCCTGTTCGTGCAGCCAGCCCGTGGGGGTGATGCTGTGGCGGTTCCGCCCGAACACAACCTCATAATGCTTGCGCTGCTCGGTCTCGCGGCGCGGCAACGGACGCCAGGTTTCGTTGGACTGCCAGCGCGAGTAGCCGCCCTCATGCACCCAGCGGCCATAGCCCGCATAGCGGGGGCTGTCGTCCACCTGGTACACGGTCTGCGACCACGCACCGTCGGCTTCGCGGCGCGAAAGCTTCTCGCGCGACCACGTGCCGAGGCCCTTGTACACATCGAGGTGGCGCGGCTCGTATTGCCAGTCCTGCCGCCAGTGCTTCACCACATGTTGATGCTCGCCATCGGACACCACGAGCAGGTGTTGCAGGCTGATGAAGTCGCCCCGGTCCTCCAGCAAATAGACCTTCTCGTGCGCCTCGGAATGGTGATCGTGGCTCGGCTCGCGGCCGCTGCCGGCATCAAGCGTCAGCACTTCCTTGAAATTGAAGTTCACTTTGTACTCGCCGCCCATCGCAAGGATGGCCTCGCGGTCGGCCTGGGGCGGCGCCTCCGCCAGGGCAGCGCCTGCCGACAGCAGCCCAGCCAGGAATGTGGTGAACAGGGATCGAGAATTGCGCATGTCGTCATACTCCTTATGGGTTCTTCAACGCACTCAACTGCCGTGCGTGGTCATTTCGCCAAACACCAGGGCCACATCGGGCAGCACCGGCGCCCGCTCATTGAAACGGATGAAGTCGACGTGGCCGTCAAGATACAGCACGTTTGCCCCGCCGGGCACGTGGTTGTAGTCTTCGACCACGGTGCTCAGCCGGTCCATCATGATGAACACCTCGCTTTGCGCCTTGGCCGACGCGGCGGGGTTGTTGATGTCGGTGATCAGGAAGCGCTCTATGCCCTCGCGCAGACGGTACAGCGTGTCACCGCCGGCGTTGCCCAGGCCCGGCCCCTGCGGCGAAAGGTTGATGTCTTCGCCCGGCGTGCCCGCGAAGAAACTGCCAATCGCCTGCTCAAGCCCGAACACCAGCTGCGCAGGACCTTCTTCCAGCGAACCACTGGCCAGCTCGGAAATATCCGCACGCGGCGCGTCTGGCGTCAGCTGGTCGAAGGCGTAGCCCGTGTACCAGTAGGACTCGTCCATCAAGGCCAGACCACGGCTGGTAGTAAACTGTCGGAAACTCGGGCCCGGCTTTGGCTCGTGGCAAACGAGGTGCGCCTCGGTGCCGCCTTGCGGGCTCTCGAAAGTGCCCGTGTCCATCTTGGCGGAAGAGGGGCACACCGCCACGTTCACGTCGGTCAGATACTCGGGATAGATGTCGTTCATCTGCGGGTTGAGCCAGTGGGTCGGCGCGCCCACAAAGGGAGCGCCCGGGAATACCACCACCCCCGTGTCGCAGTTGGTGATGGGTTCCCAAGAGGTCTGCATCCGCGGGTAGCGCTCACCGCGCGACTCGTTGGCGTACATCTTGAAAACCAGACCCCATTGCTTCAAATTGTTCTGGCAACTTGCGCGCCGGGCCGCCTCACGCGCGCGCGCCAGGGCCGGCAGCAAGATGGCCGCAAGAATGCCGATGATGGCGATGACCACCAGCAGCTCAATCAGGGTAAAGCCCTTTCTCGTGTTCATGGTCTCCTTTGCTCCTTATGGTGTAGGGGCGACTTGCCCATTGATTCACATATCATAGCAAATGGTTGTTAAGTAGATCAAACAAAATTTTTGATCAATTATCTAATGACCGATATGCGAACAAGTATTGGGAGTGCTTTCGGGCGGCGGCTGCTTTAAACCGCCCAGTCGCCTAGGGTCTGCCACTTTCTTGCTTGCCGCTCTTTTCACCTTTCAAACGAAATACGCACGTAAATCTTTCTTGACAAATGACTACTTTTTTTATACATCGAGTATCGTTGGTGGTGATATGGGTGGGGTATAGCTGACCTAAGCCTCCGGATGCAGGTGGCTTAGGTCGCCTAAACCAGACGTGCTGGAATGCGGAGGAGATACTTGACGGCGACCTTGGAGAGCCCGACCGAGCTGGGTCACCTGTTTGCCTCGTCTGCGCGCGAGGCGGTGCTGCGGGCCATCTTGCTGGACCCGACACGCCCCTATTACCAGCGCCAGCTGGAGCAGGCCACGGGGTTGCCCATCCGTGCGGTGCAGCGGGAGCTCGAGCGCCTTACCGCGGCACGCCTGCTTTACCGGCACCAGGAAGGCAACCGCGTCTATTACCGTGTGGACCGGGACTATGTGTTCTTCCCCGAGTTGCGCAGCATGATTCTGAAGACGGCGGAGGAGAGCGATCTGCTTCGGGCGCAACTCGCGACGGACCCGGCTGTGCGGGCTGCCTTTCTCGCGCCGGAGGGACGTGCCGCGCTGGCGGTCCTGCGCGATGGACAACGGTTGCATACACCGGCCCCGGAAGGGATGAGCCTTCGGGGCATGGGATCCACGGAATTTGTGGCCGCGCTGAGTCGTGGCGATGCGGAGATCGAAGGCTACCTGCGGGGCGGCATCGACCTGCTGGGAAGGCGGGACGACCTCCTGTGGCGGCATATCGAAGCGGCGGGGTACTCGGTAGCGAAAGGAGCGGGAGTGCCATGAGAAAGACGAACACGCAGATCATAGAATTGTGCGAGTCGTGGTGGTCGGAGATGGCCGACGCCGCTCGGCCCGGGCAGCAGCGCTATTCGGGGCAACTGCTCCGTCTGCTTGGCTGGGACCCGCCGATTCCCTTTAGTCCCAAGGAGAATTCCTCCCGGCTTGGGGCGCAGCCCTATCTCTTGCGTTCGGGCGGGCAGACCAGCGTCGCGGCCTACTTTCTCATGCCGGGCGCGCTGGAGTCCCCCGGCAGTCTGGTCGAGCGCGGGCTGGATTTCTGTAAGACCACGCGGCTGCTGCTCAACGAGGCGCAGACGCTGAACGTGCATTACATGTTCGCGACGGACCTCTATCGCAGCTACCTTTACGACGTGCTCACCGACGAGCTGGTGCTCCATGCGGACACCCCCGCCGAATTCAACGAGCACATGGTGCCGGTGTTGCGTCGCGAGGAAATGGAGCGCGGCGCGCTTGAGGAGTTGCGACGCCAGCCCCGAAGTGCCATGGCCGCGCAGCTGCGCGACTGGATGAAATACTGGTCAACGCAGTACGTGAAGGCCGCAGGCCTCACCGAGGCAAGGGCCGCCGTGGTGATGGATCGCCTCCTCGTCACGCGCTATCTCTTCGCGAAGGACGTGCTGCGCCGCACACGATGGCGGCTCGAGCAGCGGTTCCTGTCGCTGCTGGACCGGGCTGCGAGCCATCGCCCCGAGGGTGTGGGACGTGAGCTCAGCCGCCTCTTTAACGACATGGGGCAAGACTGGGGGATCGACCTTTTCGAGAACGACCCCTATATTGAGGACGCGCTGGCGAACGATGTGTTGACGGCGGGCCTGCTGACGGAATTCGGGCTCATGTCGCGCGCGCGCTTCAGCATCGCGACCATCATCGAGTCGTTTAACGAGGGCGATCCCGGCGAGAAGATGCGCGTGCGCATGGTGCCGCAGCCCAACGAGGAGCGGGATCGCTACCTGTCACGGCAAACGCTGCGCACGGTGGACGACGCCCGCGTGCGCATCGACTTGGCGGAAGAGGGCTATCGTGCCATCTTCCACTGGTTCGACAAGGTGATTGCCCTGTATGACCGGCTCGACATGGACTTCGAGGCCAAGGCCCGGCAGGAAGGGCGCGAGCCCGGGGGCGACCTTTTCGAGTGGTCGCAGCATGATGCCAGCCGCCCCGGTGCCTGTGGAGACAAAATCGCCTACGCCTGCGAACGCGGGGTCGAGGTCTATTTCGAGAACGCCCGCCAGCATCGGGTGGCGCAGTTGTTGCTGACGCTGCACCTCATCAGCCGATACCACCAGCTGCGCCGGCCGGTGGACCGCCTGCCCAGCCTGAAGCGCGTGCTGCAGCCACGCCCGCGCGAACTCGCCATGAACCCCTTCATGCCGGACACGCGGGAGATGGGCGGCGATACCGACGCCCCGATGTTGCGCGCGGCCCAGGCTTGACGCCGCGAGGCGCAAGCAGGTTCGCGCCAGACTAAAGCTTCACGGGCGGATAGAGCGAGTGGTAGGCCAGGTAATAGCCGAGCACTTTGCGCACGTAGTCCTTGGTTTCGCTGTAGGGAATCGACTCGATCCATGCGTCGAGGTCGGCGGTCGGGTATTGCTTGCGCCACTTGTCCACATTGCCCGGCCCGCCATTGTAGGAAGCCACGGCATAGATCAAGTTGCCGCCAGAACGTTCAATCATCTGACCGAGATAGGTGGCGCCCAGGCGGATGCTGTTGACGGGGGACTTGAGGTGGGCCGAGGTGCCGGGCGGAATGCTGGATTCCTTGCCCTCTAGCCAGCTGGCCGTCTTGGGCATGAGCTGCATGACCCCGCTCGCACCCGCGTGCGACACCACCGTCGCGCGGAACGTGCTTTCCTGCTTGGCCACCGCGAGGATGAGGTACGGGTCCACCCCGGTTTCCTTGGCCAGTTGCGTCACCTGCGGCCAATAAGCGAGCGGCAGTTCCAGCCTGCGATAGGCCAGGGTCGGCTGGCCGTCGCGCATGCCCCAGCCGTGTGCAATCGCGAACTGCAGTGCGGTATGCGCAAAGCCCGCTTCCGCGATCACCTGGTACAGGGCATTGTGCGCCGGGTCGGTGCCCAGCTTTTCCAGCAGGCCGAGCGCTTCCCATTCCCCTTCTTCCAGACCGTGGCTGCCGAAGAAGGTCAGCCGCTTGAAGGCTGGGGCATCCGCCACCAGCGGCGCGGGTTTGGCGGCTGCGCCCTGCATGCCCGGCATGATCTGCAGGAAGGGGCGCGCCCCGTCGACTTTCAGGTTGATGCCGCCGTCCCTGCCCATGCGGTCCAACGCGCGGTGGGCGTAGAACTTGCCGGGGGGCAGGGCCGCCGCCTTCGCAAAGTCGGCCTGGGCCGCATCCGTGTTACCGGCCGCAAGCTCCAGTTCCGCCGCCATGTAGTAGCCGAGATCCTGCAGCTTCGCGTCCTTCAATTCACCCAGCGCGCGATAGGCGCGCAGCGCCTCGGCGCGGTTGCCCCGCCCAGCATAGGTGTTGCCCACGTGCAGCAGTCCGTCGTCGGAATGGTGATGCGAGGGACTGGCCTTGGCCATGGCGTAGTAGAGCGGCACCGCCGCGTCGAAGCCCTGTCCCGCCTCAACCTTCTTCACCACGGCGTTCAACGTGTCGCCCGTGTCGCGCTCACTGGGCCACACCTCCGCAATTGCCAGGGCGGCCGCCTTGGCCGCCTCCCAGCGCTTGGCGTCCGCGTGGCTGCGGGCCGCCTGAATGAGCCAGGCACGGGTCCACGGGCTGTCGGGGTGCGCGCGCGCCGCTTCGATGAAGCGTCCCTCCTGGCCTTGGGGTACCGGCTGGGTCAACTGGAACAACTGTGAACTGTCCGGTCCGCCTGGCTGCTTGAACATCATGCTTCCCGCAAGCACCGCCGCTGCCTCACGGGGGGAAGCCGAGCGGAAATAGCCCAAGGCCGCCGCGGCGCGATCCTCTTCCCGGTTCGAAGCGACCAGCTTGGCCGCGGCCTCGGTGCGCACCTTGGGGTAGATGCTGTCCAGCGCCTGCTTGCGGTAGTAGGCCAGGCCCTGCGGGCGCTTCTCGGGCAACTTGAGCATGGCGTCCGCCAGGTTCTTGCCCAGTTCATCCATCCACCAGGGCTCGACGGGTAGCGCGAGGAAACGCTCCTTCAGGGTCACGGCCTCGGCCAGTTGCTGTTGTTGCAACAACAAGGCCGCCAGCTGGGCCTGGGCCATCGCTGTCCATGGCCCAGGGGGAAGGGCAAGCACCGCCTTGTAGCGTTCGATGGCTGCGGCTCCATTGCCTTTGCGGCCGAGGGCTTGCGCCACCCGCATCGACGCATAGGGCGCCAAGGCGGCGTCGGACTTCTCAACCGCCTCGAAGTGGCTGATGGCGGTATCCCACTGGCCAGAGCGCTGGGCGGCGTCTCCCTGCAGAAACTGCGATTCGCCGGGCAACTGCGCCAGCGCGGCGGCAACGGTGAGCAACAGGGGCATCAGCATGGGTAAAGCTCCGCTAATGGAAACAGAGCGCGGTGGGGAATCCCATCGCGCTCTGTTCTAGGTACTGGTTTGCAGGGGAGGAATGCAAGCCGTGGGTCACCCCACCCCGTACCGCGCCTGGGCGAGCAGGCTTGGCGCGGTGAAATCTTCGACCGGCGTATAGCCCGCCAGCGGCTTCAGGTGCGCGTGGTAAGCGTCGAGGAACCAGTTGGCCTGCGGGAAGTAATCGGGCTCCATTTCGGCGGGGGGCACGATCCAGTTGCGCGAGCCGAGCACGACGGGCGGGGCATCGAGATAATCGAAGGCCAGCGTGGTGAGGTTGCTGGCGACCGTGTGCATGTAGCTGCCGCGTTCGCAGGCGTCGCTGGCGAGGATGATGCGACCCGTCTTCTTCACGCTGTCCACCACCTGCTCGTAGGCGAAGGGCACGAGGCTGCGGCCGTCGATCAACTCGACACTAACGCCGAACTCCGACTCGAAACGCTCTGCCGCTTCCAGCGCGCGATACAGCGTGGCGCCGAAGGTGAGGATGGTGAGGTCCTTGCCGGGCTTAACCACCTTGGGCTCGCCAATCGGGGTGCGATAGTAGTCAGCGGGCACGCCCTCGGGGTGGAAGATTTCCGTCTGCGAGGAGTACAGCCGCTGGCTTTCGAAGAAGACAACCGGGTCGCTGCCGCTGAGGGCCGTGGCCATCATGCCCTTGGCGTCGTACGGTGTTGCGGGGAACACCACCTTGAGCCCGGGGATGTGGGCGCAGAGCGCGGTCCAGTCCTGCGAGTGCTGCGCGCCGTATTTGCTGCCGACGCTGACGCGAAGGACCACCGGCATCTTGCAGAAGCCGCCGCTCATGGCCTGCCACTTGGCCATTTGGTTGAACACCTCGTCGCCCGCGCGCCCGAGGAAATCGCAATACATCAACTCGACCAGCGCCTTGCCGCCTTCAAGCGCATAGCCGCAGGCCGTGCCGACGATGGCCGCCTCGGAGATGGGGGAGTTGAACAGGCGGCGATAGGGCAGGCACTCGGTCAGTCCCTGGTAAACGGCGAAGGCGCCGCCCCAGTCGCGGTTCTCCTCGCCGTAGGCCACAAGGCGGTGGTCATGGTAGAAGTGGTGCAGGATGGCTTCGAAGATCGCCTCGCCGTAGGTGACGGCCTTGGTGCCCTTGAGCACCGCGCCGTTCTCATCCAGCCCGCGGCGGGACTTTTGCCCGATGAGCTTGACTCGGGGACACTGTTCCATGGGCAGCAGCACGTCGTCCTTGCGTTTCAGGCCGGGCAGGGCTTCGTCCGTCTCGTTGGACCACATCATCGTGGCGACGCCCTTGAAGGGCCCGAGCGCCATCCGGGGTGAGGTCTCTTCACTCACCGCCAAACGACAGGCCTTCTCCACCTTGGCCGTAGCGTATTCGCGGATGGCTTCGAGCTCAGCTTCCTTCACCGCGCCGGACTCGACAAGCTGATGCGCGAATTCGAGCAGTGGGTCCACCTTGCGCCATGCGTCGATCTCGTCTCGCTCGCGGTAGGACGACTGGTCGCTGGGGGAGTGCCCGCTCTGGCGGTAACATTGCACCTCGAGCAGCACGGGGCCCTTGCCGGATTTGAGCAGTTCGATCTTCCGCGCGTAGGCCTCGGCCACGGCGAGGGGGTTGTTGCCGTCCACGCATTCCGCGTGCATCTGGCTGGCGCACACCCCCGCGCCCACGCGCGCCACCGCGTCGATACCCATCGTCTCGCCAATGGGCTGACCGCCCATGCCGTAGAAGTTGTTCATGAAGTTGAAGACGACGGGCAGCCCGCCGCGGAATTCCTTTTCCCACAGCGTGTCGAACTGCGCCATCGCCGCGAAGCCCATCGCCTCCCACACCGGGCCGCAACCCAGCGACGCATCGCCGATATTCGCAATGGTGATGCCCGCCTGCTGCTGCACCTTCTTGAACAGCGCCGCGCCCGTGGCGATGTCCGCGCTGCCGCCCACCAGGGCGTTGTTGGGGAAGATGCCAAACGGCGTGAAGAACACGTGCATCGAGCCGCCCATGCCCTTGTTGAATCCGGTTTCGCGCCCGAAGATTTCCGCCAGCAGTCCATAGAGTAGGAAGTCGATGCCGAGCTCTTCTTCGGCGCTTGCCTTCAGCGCACTCGCAGAAGCGTCGCCCTCCACCGTCTTCAAGATCACCCCGTCCCAGAAGCTGGTCATGATCGTTTCCAGCCCCTTGCCCGCCAGGTCTTCCACCGCGCGCAGGCCCTTGGCGATCACCTCACCGTGGCTGCGGTGGCTGCCGAAGATGTGGTCCTCGACCCCGAGGTGCAGGCACTCACCCACTGCGGCGGCCTCCTGCCCGATGGACAGGTGCGCGGGGCCCGCGTGGTTGTAACTGATGCCGCGATACTCCGTGGTCTTCTTGATGCTGTCCAGCATCGACTCGAACTCGCGGATGAGCGCCATGTCGCGGTACATGCGCAACAGCCGCGCCTTGCTCAGTGCCTTGTTGTCCTTCAGCTCCTGCTTGATGGACTTCTTGTACTGGTGCACCGGGATGTCGCTGAGCTTAATCGTCCGCGCCGCGCGGGTTTCGGCCGGATTTACCATGAGGGTCTTGGGCATTGATCAAACCTTCTTTGCAGGGGTTTGTCCATTCTGTCCATGTAGTCCATCGCGTCCAGCAATGGACGATATGGACCGAATGGACGTGATGGACCTATGCGTGAGATTCCAATTCGTTTTTCAGCTTCGCCATGAACTGAGCGGCCACTGCGCCATCAATCACGCGGTGGTCGCTGGAGAGCGTCATCTTCATGCGGGGACGCACCTGGATACCGCCATCCACCGCCACCACCTGATCCGCCACGCGGCCCACCGCGAGGATGGCGCTGTCGGGTTGGTTGATGATCGCGGTGAAGTGGTCCACGCCGAAGGCGCCCAGGTTGCTGATGGTGAAGGTGCTGCCGGTGTAGTCGTCGGGCATCAGCTTGTTCTTGCGGGCCTTCTCCGCCAGCGCCTTGCAGCCTTCGCTAATTTGTTGCAGGGAGAGCGTGTCCGCGTTGCGCAGTACGGGGACGATGAGTCCGTCCTCCAGCGCCACCGCCACGCCGATGTTTACTTCGGAGACGATCTCATAGGCATCGCCCAGCCAGCGTGCGTTCACCTGTGGGAAAGCCCGCAGCGTACGCGCCACGGCCTGCACGATGAGATCGTTGAAGGACGGCTTGAAGCCCTCCGCTTTCTTGCGCGCCTCCGTCGCCGCCTTCATGTCCACCTCGACGGTCACGTAGAAATGCGGCGCGCTGTACTTGCTCTCCGCCATGCGCGTGGCAATGACGCGGCGCATGGGGGTGAGCGGATAGCGCCCGGGGGATTTGATGGGGGCGTCCGTGGACCTGGGGGACCCGGTGGAGGAAATGGACGAGAGCAGAGAGTCTAGGTCGATACCGGTTTCGCGGGCAAGGCGGCGGGCGGTGGGCGTGTTGGGTTTCACCAGTCCACGCAGTTCTTCGAGCAGCTTTGGGTCCGCCGTGTGGGCCTTTGGCGCGGCCTTGGCCACCAAAACGTCCGCCTCGATCACGCGGCCATTCGGACCACTTCCCGCCAGCGAGGAGACATCAACGCCCTTCGCAGCGGCCAGCTTCTTGGCCCGGGGGGAAGCCGCTGCGCCTGAAGAAAGGGACGGAAGAGACGCCAAGGACGAAAGGGTAGCGGCGGCAGCCAAAACGGGATTCGTCTTTTCTTCGGTCCCTTTGGTCTTTTCTGTCCCTTGATCCTTCGGAATTGCAGTGGTAACGGGCGTCCCGCCCGCTGATTCCGGCAACGCCTCATCCGCGCCGCCCACCAGCGCCACCACCGTCAACACTGGCACCTCGACGCCTTCGCCCACGACGATCTTCCGCAGCACGCCTGCCGCCGTGGACTCGCATTCAATCTCTGCCTTGTCTGTCTGTACGGTGAACAACACGTCGCCCACGGCAACGGTGTCGCCCTCCTTCTTCAGCCACTGGGTGATCGTGGCTTCCTCGACGGTCTGGCCTAGCTGGGGAAGTTTTATTTCATGCATGAAATCTATCCTATCCGTCTCATTGGTCCTATCGCTCCCCTCACGCCTGCACCACCCTTACCCCGGCCTTACGCGCCGCCGAAACAAATTTCGCGTCCGCCTGCTTGTCGGTAATCAGCGCATCGAAATCTTGCAGCATGCCCGAGCGCGCAAAGGTCACCTTGTCCAGCTTGCTGCTGTCCGCCAGCAGGTATTTCTTCGCGCTCTGCGCCATCACCGCACGTTTGGTGAAAGCCTCGTTCGGGTCCGTCGTCGTCACCCCCTCCGCCAGGCTCACGCCCAGCGTGCCCATGAAGGCCTTGTCGAAATGCAGTTGCTGCAACAGCGCCTGCGTGAGCGGCCCCACCATGCTCTGGCTGCGCCGCCGCAACTCGCCGCCCACGAGGATCACCTGCGGCCCGCCGTCTGACAGCGCCATCGCCGCGCGCAGCGAATTAGTCGCCACCGTGATGTCCTCGCGGTCGTGCAGCAAGCGCGCCAGCGCCACCACCGTGCTGCCGCCATCGAGGAAAATCGTGTCGCCCGTCTCCACCAATTCCGCCGCGTGCCGCGCAATCCGCGCCTTCTCCTCCGTCGCCGCCCCCGCCTTGTCGTCGAAGAACGGTTCCTGCAAGCGCCCGGCCCCCAGCGCCACCGCACCGCCATGCACCCGGCGCGCCTCGCCCAGCCGCTCCAGTTCCTGCAGGTCCCGCCGCGCCGTCGCCTGCGACACCCCCAGCGCCCCGCACAAGTCATCCAGCCGCACCACCCGCTGCGCGCGAAGCATGTCGCGCACTTGCGCCAGCCGCTCCGGTGGGAGCATCGTGTGGTGGGGTTGCTGCATTGCTGCCTTCTTGGTCCTTGGCTTGAATAACTCGCGTTGTGGAGAATGCGCCTCAACATCCCCCGTCACTCCCTCGGCGCCCTCGGGAGCGCCACCCCCTTCAAAGGGGGACAAAGTGCTCGCGCCGGCTTGTGTCCCCCTTTGAAGGGGGTGGTTTGTGGCGGTGCTCCCGTCGCAAACCGGGGGATGTTGAACCCGGGAAAGTTGAAACTGTCGACAACTTAACGTAAACTTCTGAAAGATATCAATCAAAATCTATCATAATCCTTCAAAAGATGCAAGGAGCGATTCATGAACTGGCTGGAGCTTGAAGGAAAGGTGGCGCTCGTCACGGGGGGAGCGGCGGGCATTGGGCGTGCCGTGTGTGCTGAACTGGCCGCCTGCGGCGCCACCGTCGTCATCGCCGATGTTCAGGTGGAGGCCGGGCAAGCCTTCGAGGCGGAGCTCCAGGGCGAGGGTGCTGATGCGCTTTTCATCAAGCTCGACGTGACCAGCAAGGCCAGCGTGGACGAGGCCATCGCCACCGTGCTCAGCGACTTCGGCCACCTCGACATCCTCGTCAACAACGCGGGCATCAACATCCCGCGCCTGCTGGTGGACCCCGCCGGCAAGGAGGAAATGACCGAGGACGTGTGGGACAAGCTGATGGCCGTGAACCTGAAGGGCATGTTCCTCTGCGGCCAGGCCGCCGCGCGCGTCATGCTCAAGCAGGGGGGCGGCGTCATCATCAATATGGCTTCAGAGTCCGGCATGGAAGGCAGCGAAGGTCAAAGCGGCTACGCCGCCACCAAGGCCGCCGCCTACAACCTCACCAGGTCCTGGGCCAAGGAACTTGGCCGCCATGGCATCCGTGTCGCCGGCGTCGCCCCCGGCATCCTCGAGGAAACCGGCATGCGCACGCTGGCCTACGAAGAGTCCCTTGCCTACACCCGAGGCATCACCGTCGACCAGCTTCGCGCGTCCTACGCCAAGAGCTCCATCCCCCTCGGCCGCTCGGGCACCCTGGCCGAAGTCGCCAACACGGTGGCCTTCCTCGCCAGCCCCCGCGCCGGGTACATCCACGGCACGGTCGTCAATGTCTCGGGGGGCAAATCGCGCGCTTGATGCCGCCCGGAGGCACAGCTATTCGCCCACCCGCGCCCGGTTGTGCTTCTCCACGTAGATGTGCAGCACGGCGATGTCCGCCGCGCGGACGCCGGAGATGCGGCTGGCCTGGCCGAAGTTGACTGGGCGGATCGCCGCCAGCCGGTCTTTGCTTTCGCGCGGCAGGCCGGGGATGGCGTGGTAGTCGAAGTCTTCGGGGATGCGTTTGCCTTCGGCCTTGCGGAATTTCTCGATGTCCTTCTTCTGCCGGTCCAGGTAGCCCGCGTACTTCGTGCGAATCTCCACCTGCTCCCGCGCCTCAAAGGTGAGCGTGGGAGACTCGCCCAGCACCCGGTACACCTGCGCGAGGTCCATTCCCGGACGCCGCAGGAGCGTGGCCGCCGAGCATGGCGACTCCAGCAACGGCTCCTCCAGCGAAGCGAGTAAGGCATTCACATCGGCGTTCGGCGTGATGGTCACGCCTTCCAAGCGCCGCATCTCGGCGGCAATGGCGTCCTCCCGCTGGCGCAGCTTTTCCGTGAAGTCATCACCCAGGAAACTGTACGGCGCCATACGCACGTCCGCGTTGTCATGCCGCAGATGCAGCCGGTACTCCGCGCGCGACGTGAACAATCGGTACGGCTCGATCACCCCCCGCGTCACGAGGTCATCCACCAGCACCCCGAGATACGCTTCGTCGCGCGGTATGTATACCGGCTCGCGCTCGTCCACATGGCGCACCGCGTTCATGCCCGCATACAGCCCCAGTGCCGCCGCTTCTTCATAGCCGCTCGTGCCATTGATCTGTCCCGCGTGAAACAGTCCGCGCACCGCCTTCGTCTCCAGGTTCGGCTTCAGCTGTGTCGGCGGCACAAAGCAATACTCCACCGCATAGCCGGGGCGGATGATCTCGGCCTGCTCCAGCCCCGGCACGCTCCGCACATAGGCCAGTTGCACCTCCTCCGGCAGGCTGGTGCTCAGTCCGTTCACGTAGACCTCGGAAGTCATCAGCCCTTCCGGCTCCAGGAATACCCGGTGCCCCGTCTTCTCCGGGAAGCGCATCACTTTGTCTTCGATACTCGGGCAATAGCGCGGGCCAATGCCCTCGATCTTCCCCGCGTACAGCGGCGACTTATCCAGGTTCTGCCGGATGATCTCGTGCGTCGCGTCCGTCGTGTACGTAATCCAGCATTGAATCTTATTGGGGTTGAATCCCTCGATGGGCGTGCTGAACGAAAAGGGTCGCGGATCCGGGTCGCCATCCTGCGCTTCCAGCCCGCTCGTGTCGATGCTGCGCCGGTGAATGCGCGGCACCGTCCCCGTCTTCATCCGCCCCACCTCGATGCCCAGCAGCTTGTACGTATCCACCAGCGCCACGCTCGGCGCGTCGCCGCCGCGTCCCCCCGCCACCGTCTTCATGCCGAAGTGCAGTTGCCCGCCCAGGAAGGTGCCCGTGCACACGATGACCGCGCTCGCAGTAACTTCATCGCCCAGCGACGTGCGCACCCCCGCCACCCCACCATCGCGCACGATGATGTCCTCCACCTCCACCTGCTTCAGCGTCAGCCCCGCCTGCTCCTCGCAGACCCGCTTCATGTCGAATTGATACATGAAACGGTCCGCCTGCGCGCGCGGACTGTGCACCGCCGGACCCTTGGAGCGATTGAGCATCTTGAACTGGATGCCCGTGCGGTCGATGCACCGGCCCATCTCCCCGCCCAGCGCGTCAATCTCGCGTACCAGCTGCCCCTTCGCCACCCCGCCAATCGCCGGATTGCACGGCATCTTCCCGATGTCGTCCAGCTTCATCGTCAGCATCAGCGTGCGCTTGCCCAGCCGCGCCGAAGCCAGCGCCGCCTCAACGCCGGCATGGCCCGCGCCAATCACAATGATGTCGTAGTCAGGGTGCATGGGGGGTCTCGCAAACAGGAATCGGGTATTATAGGAAAAAGAAGGAAGCCAATCTCGAAGGAGCCTGCGCCATGGCCAACCTATCCGAAATCGAAGCGCAAATCGCCGCCCTGTCCCCGGAGGACCTGAAGAAGTTCAGGGAATGGTTCGCCGAGTTCGAGGAAGACCTTTGGGACAAGCAGATCGAGGCGGACGTCCTCGCGGGTAAACTGGATGCTTTGGGTGACCATGCCCTGAAAGAACACACCGAAGGTCGAAGCACACCACTCTTTGGGGGATCGTCGAACCCGAACAATCTGGCCTGACGCACCACACCATTCCCGAGTTCTGGGTATGCTATCGAGCATTACCCGAAGAGGTGCGGATGGCGGCTGATTCTGCGTTCCAATTGATTTCCACGCAGCCGAATCACCCATCTTTGCGGCTCAAGAAAGTGGGGGCTTTCTGGTCGGCGCGCATAACGCGTGGTTATAGGGCAATTGCCCGGGAATGCCCAGATGGCTTCGTCTGGATATGGATAGGTCCTCATGACGAGTATGTGCGCTTTATCCGATAGCACCTATCCGCGAATCCTATTTCAAATTTCAGCTCTTGGGCAAAGCCTGCTCGCGTACCGTTAACCCGTGCTTCGGGCGAATCCGAAACATGTACATGAAGGCATACCTTAACGGCCACAGTTGCTTTGCCATTGTGGCTTCCGCCTGCAGGGTAGACAAACGGCGGAGCTCCTTCTCGAAATTGAAACTATCGAACAGCACTCGATGCCCTTGCTCGATTAGGTATTTCTCCGAATTTTCATGATGTTGCAATAGTTCATTTGGTTCATTAACAGAGAAACACTGTCTATAGTTTCCCGGCGCGGCGGGCATGCAATCATTAAACTGGTTGGAAGTCGTGAGCAAAACATCCCCTTCAAATCGCGTGACATACTCGATAAAATTGCACGAAGCACCTTGATAATGGCTAAGGTATCTTCCAGAAGCTGGATTATACCAGCTATCCAATTGAATAGGGTTTCCCGCGAAGCCTAGGAAAAGATTTTCGTGCGGTTCGAATCCTGGCGGAATTTGCTCTAAGCTGGGACCAGCCACGGGCTCGAAGCGTTCAATGGCGTAGTCAGAGTTTGCCATCGCCTTTGTATGGCGGTATACCTCGATTACGACGCGAATATATACCCATCCAATGTACAAGGCCGCCAGAGCAAGAAACCAAGCGATAGTAGTCATGAGCATTCTCTACCTTACCCTCGTATAGGCTACTCGACCTAGCATTAAGCGCTATGATTATGGTTAAGAATGATGACCGTGTGGATCTCAGCCGATTATGCGCTGAAGCGCCGGTAACTACCAGCACCAAATATCCGCCATAAAGTTGCGCTACTCACTATCGCTTCTCGGTCTGGTGCATGGGAGTTGTTCCAAGTTTCGAAGATTTCATTATATCCTCGGCGAACCTACACGCAGAAACTCAGCGCCGATCCAGATGATCGAGGATTTTCCAAGATTCAGACTTGGTAATTGGTCATTCAAATTCTTGAATCGATAAGGATTCCCTCCATGCGTCCGGTCAAAGTTTCCTCAAAGTACCAGATCGTCATCTCGCGCGAAGTCCGCGAGTCACTGAAGATTCAACCCGGGCAGCAAATGCAGGTATTCGAATTGGACGGTCGCATCGAGGTTGTACCCGTCGTCCCGGTTTGTTCACTGCGCGGGCGCTTCAAGGGCATGACTCCCCAAGTCGAGCGCGACAAGGATCGCGTATGAACCTGGTGGATTCCTGTGGCTGGCGGGAATACCAGATTGTCGTTTTCACCATGGCACCGCAAGACTGATTCCCTAATCAGCGCGTGGCTTTTCCCCGGGGCTTGCCACGGCGGGCGCCGGGCTTGCGTGAATGGTGCGGAGCGATCGCGCGCAGTTCCGCGAGGGGGCCGAAGCACAGCAGCACGTCGCCGCGCTCGACCACGGCATCACCCTTGGGGTTGGCCACCAGTCCGCTTTTGTGGTCGATAGACAGCACGTGGATGTTGCGGTCCTCGAGTCCGGAGTCGCGCAGGCGGTGCCCCTCCAGCCACGGCATGTCGTGCACGTGGAATTCCACCACGCCGTAGCCCGCCGCGAGCCGCAACCGCTGCTTGAGGTCCACGTCGGGAAACAGCACACGCTCCTCGATGTTCGCGATGATCTCCCCCGCGACATCCACGCCGGTCGCCTTCTCGATGCCCTCGAGGCCCGGCGAGCTGTTCACCTCCATCACCTGCGGGCCCTCGTCGCTCTCCAGCATGTCCACCCCCGCCACCGTCAACCCAATGATCTGCGCGGCGCGCACGGCGGTGTGGGTGTAGGCGTCGTCCAATGTCACGGGTTCGACCGTGGCGCCGCGGTGCACATTGCTGCGAAACTCGCTGCCCTGGGCGCGGCGGCGCATGGCGGCCACCACGCGGTCTCCCACCACCAGGGCGCGAATGTCCCGTCCTTTGCTTTCTCGGACGAACTTCTGGATGAGCACGTTCTGGTTGGCGCGGTGCAGCGTCTGGATAATCGCCTCGGCCACGGTGGTGGTTTCCGCGAGGATGACGCCCACGCCCTGGGTGCCCTCCAGCAGCTTGATGATGACCGGTACCCCGCCGAGGCGCTCGATCGCGGGAAGCACATCCTTGCCATCCCGCACGAAGCAGGTGGGGGGCAGGCCCACGTCATGCCGGCTCAACACCTGCATCGAGCGCAGCTTGTCGCGGGACACGGCAATGCCAATTGAGCTGTTGGCGGAATAGACCCCCATCTGTTCGAACTGGCGCACCACGGCCAGCCCGTAGAACGTGATGGAGGCGCCGATACGCGGAATCACCGCGTCGTAGTGCGAAAGAGGATTGCCCCGGTAGTGCAGCTCCGGGGACTGCTTTTCGAGGCTCATCGCGAACTTGAGCGTGTCCAACACGCGCACCTCGTGCCCGCGCTGTTCCGCCGCCTCGCATAGCCGACGCGTGCTACAGCACGAGCGCGCGCGGCTCAGGATGCCGATCTTCATGGTACTGCCTTTGAAGGAATGGAAACGAAGCTAACCCAGCAAGTAGCGGCGGCTGACGTCCACGATGAAATCGTGCTTGAGCGCCTTGCGGCCCAACAGCATACGGTACAACATTTTCTCGCGGGAGACCAGCGAAAGGTCAATCAGCTTCGTGACAGGCCCCGCCTGCACCCGGGTGCGCACAAAGCAGCGCCGGGTGTAGTCGCCATTGCTGGAGCGCACGCGCGCCCACTTGAGCACGGGCGCGCGCACCACCACCCCGCCGCCGGGGTCGTCGCGTTCGAGCACAATGCGGAATCGTACCCGCCCGCTCTTCAGCAGGGTCAGGTCTTCCACATGGAGCGCGCTGCTGAGCGCCCCTGTGTCGACTTTCGCCTCGATGGCCTCTATGCCCCAGTCGGGAAAGGCCAGCCGTTCAAGCCAGCCCACGGTGAACTTTGGGCGCGGCGCTGCACGCTTGCGTCCCGGTGTCGACGTTTCCCCGCCTGTTGCCATGCGCCTTTGGGCTGCTCCCGTGTAGTTCGTCCACGCCGAAGGCCTGAGCGCGCAGCATGGCACAATGGCCGCAAAGCGGGCAAACACGTTCCGCATGGGAGTTGGGCATGGCCGTCCGCGCTGGCGTACCATGGCGAACTAACCGGGAGGAATACGGATGAGAACGCTCACTTGCTTCGCAGTGCTTTGTTGCGTATGGGTCGGCGCGGCCTGGGCCGACAAGGTGGATGGACCGCTGACCGGCGAGCGGGTTCCCCTGTGGCCGGAAGGCGCGCCCGATGCAACGGGCGACGCCCCCATCCACCATCCCGCCATTTACAAGTATCTGCCGGAGAATCCCACGGGCGTTGGCATCGTGGTCTGTCCCGGGGGTGGTTACGGCGGTCTCGCACTCGACCATGAGGGCGAGCAGGTGGCGCGGTGGTTGAATGAAAACGGGATAGCAGCCTTCGTGTTGCGTTACCGGCATGCGCCCCTCTACGTGCACCCCACCCCGCGCGGTGACGTGCGGCGTGCGCTGCGCCTAGTCCGCGCCAATGCCGAAGCCTGGGGGCTTAAAGGCGACCGCATAGGCGTGCTCGGCTTCTCGGCGGGCGGACACCTGACCGCTACGGCGGCCACCCAATTCACCGAGGGGGATCCGGCCGCTACCGACCCCGTGGAGCGGGAATCCAGCCGTCCCGATTTCGCGGCCCCCATCTATCCCGTTATCAGCATGAAAGAACCCCACGGCCACATGGGTTCACGAAAGAACCTGCTCGGACCCGAAGCGGCCCCCGAACTGGTCGAGTCGATGTCGCTCGAGACCCAGGTCAGCGCGGCCACACCACCCCTGTTCATCGCGTTTACCACCGAGGATAGCGTGGTTCCGGTGCAAAACGGCTTGCTCCTGTATCAGGCCTGCCTTGACGCCGGGGTGCCTGTCGAGATGCATCTCTTCGAAAAGGGCCGCCACGGCCTCGGGCTCGGCGTCGAGGACCTGCCCTTCAAGCGCTGGCCCGGCCTGTTTCTCGACTGGCTCCGCAACCGGGGCGTGCTGGAGTAGGCCTTGCTTCGCTTCGCACACGCGGCGGGAATTCGCCTTCGCGATGCGCATTAAGCCGCATGGATTTGATACCATCAAACGTCGTCCTTCGCCATGGCGGAACGCCGCGCCTGGCCCGGGAATCCACCATGTACGAAGTTCGAAAACCCAAGCTCAGCGAGGTCTATGACCTCAAGCAACTGCTCGACACGGCCGCCGCGGAGGGCTCGGTGCTACCGCGCGCGCTTCCTGAATTGTATGAAAACGTCCGGGATTTTTACGTCTATGTCGACGAGTCCGGGCCCGGCGGCTGTGTGGCCCTGCACATTGACATGATCGACCTGGCGGAAGTGCGTTCGCTCGTGGTGCGCAAAGACCTGCGGGGCAAGGGCATCGGGGCGCTGTTGCTGAAAGCCACCCTGGACGACGCAGCGTCGCTCGATATCGCGCGTGTCTACGCATTGACCCGCGAGGAGCGTTTCTTTCTCAGGAACGGCTTTCATGTGGTGGACAAGGCCGACCTGCCCTACAAGGTATTCAAGGACTGCATGCGGTGCCGGTTGTTTCCGGGCTGCGACGAAATCGCGGTCGCGTACGACTTCCCGGTCGAGTGCGCGCTGCCGCGCACGGAGGCAAACACATGAGCGTGGAACATGGGGGCATGCTGGGTTTTCTGGGCTATGGCAACATGGGCACGGCCATCCTGGAGGGCCTGGTAAAGCTGGGGGTATGGAAGGCGGAGCAGGCGGCGGTGTATGACCCCTCGGATGAGCGGCAGGCTCAGGCCCGCCGGCTGGGGGTGCACGTGGCTGACACGCCCGAATCGCTCGCCGCACTGAGCGATGTGCTCGTGCTCGCGGTCAAGCCCCAGACCATGGCCGATGCGCTCAACCAAATTCGCGCCCATGTCCGGCCGGACACCCTCATCGTAAGCATCGCGGCCGGGCTTTCCACCAGCTATTACCGCGCCCGGCTGGGCGAGGCCACGCGGGTGGTGCGGGTGATGCCCAACACACCCTGCATGGCCAACGCGGGCGCTGCGGGGATTGCGCTGGGCCAGGGCTGCACGCCCGAGGACGCGGCACTGGTTGCGCGCCTCTTCAACGCCATTGGCATCTCCGAGGTGATCGATGAGAAACACATGGACGCCCTGACCGCCATCAGCGGCTCGGGACCAGCCTACTTTTTCTATATGGTGGAGTGTCTAACCGACGCGGGCATCGACGAAGGGCTCGACGCGCAGGTGGCGCGGCGTCTCGCCGAGCAGACGCTGTATGGCGCGGGCTGCTTGTTGCATCAGTCTGACGAGGGCGCAGGCACCCTGCGCGAGCGGGTCACTTCCCGCGGCGGCGTGACGGAGGCGGCGCTGCGGCAGTTTCGCGAGGAGGGGCTTCCCGATATCGTGCGGCGGTCCGTGCGGGCCGCCGTCGAGCGGTCGGCGGCATTGGGCCAATAGGCCCTTTGCAGGACTTCTTTCCGTGTGAACAAAACCGGCGCGACCGCGTCCAATAAGGCAGGCGGAACAATGCGTAAGAACAAGGTCATACAGGAAGTTCTCGGCGACGAAACCCTGCTGTCGCCCAGCCACCTCTACAATACGGACTTCAAGAACGCCCTCGTAGGCGGCTACGACAAAGACGAGGTGGACGAATACCTCGAGCGCGTGGCCGATACGATGGAGACGATGATCAACCGGATGCGGGAATTGAAGGAGGAGGTGGAGGCGCAACGCGCCAAGATGGAAGAGTTGCGCGACATGGAGAATACCCTGCGCAACGCGCTGATCACCTCGCAGAAGTTTGGCGAGAACATTGAAGAATCCGCCCGGCGCGAGGCCGAAGCCACGCTGGCCCAGGCGCGCGCCGAACGGGAGCCCCTGCTGGTCGAGGCGCGCCGTCTGCCGGAGGAGCTGCGGCAGGAAGTGCAGTCGCTCCGGGCCGAGCGGGACCGTCTGCGCACAGACATTCGCGCGGTGCTGGCGGCCCACAGCGCGCTGCTGCTTGAGATACCCACCGCCGAGGCCGTGCAGCAGTCCATCCGCGAGCAGGCCGAAGACTTTCGCGACCAGTACCACGAAGAGCCACCGCGCTTCGACGAGGATGCCAACCCATGATTGCCAGCCTGATTCTGCTAGCCGCCGCAGCCGCCGCGCCGCCGGACTTCGATGCATTCTTCGAGGACTTTGCGAAGCGCCGCGCGGACATCTACGTGCTTCAGGCGGAGTACACGGAGAAGAGCATCACTCCGGACGAGACCTTCATCTCCGAGGGGGCGCTGCTCTACGCGCAGCCCCGGCGCATCGTGCGTCGCACCTTCTATCCCTACGAGGCCTACGTCGTGATTGACGGCAGCCAGGCCGTGGAGTATGAGCCGGAGGTGAAGCAGGCGGTTGTATCTGATCTCTCCGCCGTGCGTGAGGCCGATATTCTGTTCTTCGGGTTCGACAGCGACACCCGGCGCCTGCGCGAAAACTATGACGTCAAGCTCTTCGTGATCGAGGACAATCCACTGGGCAAGCATGGCCTGGAGATCAAGCCCAAAGCGGGGGATGAAGCGCCGCCCTTCCAGTCGGTCACCTTATACCTTTCCGACGAGCTCTATCTGCCTTACCGAATTCACGTCGTATTCGACGCGGAGTCCGAGCTTCAGGTGGATATCGGGGAATACACCATCAACGCGGCTGTCTCCCCGGAGGACACCCAGGTGACCCTCGCGGAGGGCACCAAGCTGATCGAGAACGACCAGGTGCTCGAGACCGTTGGTCCCGGAGGCAAACGGGTGCCGGATCGCTCCATCGCCGCCGCGCAACCGGCGCCGGAGGCAGCCAAGCAAGAAGCCCTTCCTGAGCCCGGCGAGGAGAGCCTCATCGAGGTGGCGCCACTTGAGGATCCCGCTCCCGAGGTCGCACCCGCCCCATGAGAAAGCTCGTGCTTGCCTCGGGGTCCCCGCGCCGCCGCGCCCTGCTCTCGGCGCTGGGCGTGCCTTTCGACGTCGTCACCAGCGACGCCGAGGAGATCAACGCGGGCGATGTGCCGTCGGCGATCGTGGAGCGAAACGCCGCACTCAAGCGTGATGATGTGATGGCCCGCCTTCAGGAGCCCGCCCTGGTCGTTGCGGCCGATACCCTGGTGTTTGAGGGAGCCCATGTGCTGCCCAAGCCCGCAGATCGCGCGGATGCCATCCGCATGCTCGAGCATTTATCCGGGCGAACCCATCAGGTCTGCACCGGGCTCGCGCTGGGGGACACCGTGTCGGGCAGCCGCATCGAAGGCACCGAGACAACCAGTGTGACGTTTCGAGTGCTCGACCGTGCCGAGATCGAACGCTTCGTGGATATCGTCAATCCACTCGACCGGGCTGGCGCTTATACGGTGGACGGCCCGGGTTCCCTGATCGTGGCCGGCTATCAGGGCTGCTTTTACAACGTGCTGGGTCTGCCCATCGTAAAGCTCGACACCCTCCTGCGAAGCTTCGACTTTCATCTCTTCGAAGCGATGCAGCCCGAGGAGACCGTTTTCCTGTAGCAATCCCCCGCATCAGGGATGAGGACTTCCCCAAAGAAAATCGCCCGGCGCAGGTGTCCCGCGCCGGGCGATTCGAATTCAAGCTAGGCTATTGCCAGGGGATCACACGCCGGAGGCGTCGACGCCGACAATCTTCCAGGCGCCGCCTTCCTGCTTGGCGACGAACTCAAGCGTGGCCGAACCCCAGGGGCCTTCCACGTCGATCGGGTAAATGATCAGCTCTTCACCGTCTTCCTCGAACTCGGTGTCCTCGGTGGAGACTTCGGTGTCATCGGCGTACATTTCGATGTAGCCCATGTCGATGGCGCCCTGCAGGAACTCGCGAAGGCCGGCCTTGTCGCCAAGCTGCGGGTGCTCGAAATCTTCCGAGACCAGCGCCATCACGGTGTCAAGATCTTCCTTCTTGGCAGCGTCGAGGATGGTGGAAATGCCGGTGAGCAGCGCCTGCTTCGGATCGGTCTCGGCCGCGGGAGCAGCCGGGGCTTCGGCCGGGGCGGCGGCTTCGCCACCGACAGCGCCAGAGTTGAGCAGAATAAGCAGGGCCGCCTGCTGCTCGGCGCTCATCTTGGAGATGCGCTCCTGCAACTGGGCGGTCAGCGCGCCCTCGGCGGAAGCCACACCCGAGAACATCGCGGCCGCCGTGATCGCCGCACCCGTCGCCATCCAGATCATCTTCTTCATTGCTTCGTTCCTCTTGCTTTGTGGTTTTGCTGTTCAACAACGCGGCGAAGTAAAGTGCACGTTACATTCCGTGCCCCATTCTCACCTAACGCGATTGAGACCACGCCACGAGAGGGCTGGTTTCATCTCAGGAGGAAACAATTCCCAGCTGCTTGAGCACGGCGCCCACCTTGGCGGCGGTGGTCTCCAGCGCCGGGGTAAGGGGCAGGCGCAGCACATTCTCGATGAATCCCATCTGGGCCATCGCGCTCTTGACGGGAAGCGGGTTGCTTTCCACGAAAAGCACCTTGAACAGCGGCAGCAGCTGGTAATGCATGGCCCGGGCTTCTTCGTAGTTGCCGGCGTTGGCATGCCGGCAAAGCTCGGCCACGGCGGCCGGGGCCACGTTCGCCGCCACAGACACCACCCCCTTGGCGCCAACCGCCATCATCGGCAAGGTGAGGCTGTCGTCGCCCGACATGACATTGATGTCGCACAGCGACAGGATGGAGGACACCTGGTCGATATCGCCGCAGGCTTCCTTGACCGACACGATGTTGGGAATCTTGTTAAGCTCGGCAATCGTCTCCGGCAAAATCTTGGTTCCGGTGCGTCCGGGCACGTTGTAGAGCATGATGGGCAGCCCCTCGACGGCCTCGGCGATGGCCTTGTAATGGGCAATCTGTCCGGCGGCCGTGGGCTTGTTGTAGTACGGGGTGATCAACAGCGCACCGTCCGCGCCGACTTCCTTGGCGTAGGCCGTCAGGCCAATAGCCTCGCGCGTATTGTTCGAGCCCGTGCCCGCGATAACCGGCACCCGTCCCGCCACACGCTCGACCGCAAACTTGATCACCTGCTTCTGCTCATCGTGGCTCAGCGTGGCGGCCTCGCCCGTGCAGCCGCAGGGCACGATGCCGTTGGTACCCTGTTCGATATGCCAGTCCAGCAGCCGTCCGTAGGCCTCAAAATCGACGTCGAAATTGGCCTTGAATGGCGTTACAAGCGCGGGAAACGAACCTGAGTACATGGCGGTAATCCTGTGCCGCAAGGCGGACGGTTGTAGTGGCGGCCTGTCTGTGCGCTACCCAACGGTATGCGCAGCGAGGCGTGAAAGTGTAGCACAGCAGGTGGAGCAGATGGGATACTGAAGCGTGTCGGCAAAGTTCCAATAGTGCCGCCCCAAGCCTCTCAATCTTGCCAAGCGTGCCGTACTGTTTTTGACCGGGTCGCTTCGCCCGCTCGATCGAGCTTTCGTCCAAGCCCCGGCGTTTAGCTGATTAGCTTGAGGATATCGGCCACCTGGCGATGCTTCTCAACGGGGTGTCGGAGTGGTATCTCCGGGTTGATTCGATAGTGATTTCGACGCCCTACCTTTTCTCGGAAAAGCACTCCAGCTTCGG
>JBJOID010000039.1:0-7063 GCA_046047315.1 Candidatus Hydrogenedentota bacterium
GGGTCTGGCCGTCGCGCGCGGCACGGTGCAGGGGCGCCACGCCATCCACGTCGGTCACGTTGGCGTTGGCTCCTTCCTCGAAAAGCTTCTGGAGCAGGGCAAGATCCCCCTCGCGCACCGCCGTGTGCACGGCATACTGTCCGTGGACATCCCGCTTTCGGTTTACCTCGGGTTCACAGCCGGATAGTCCGGCGCAAATGACAAGGCAACAAAGAAGCCCGGGAATTTTGAAGCGCATGATCTGCATGGCTAGAGTCTGGAGCACCGGACTGATCAATTCCAAATTTTGGATACCTGATGCGAATCGATGAATATGAGCGGATGCGGCAGGTGGAAGAGACACACTGGCGCTATGTGGCGATGCGGCGGCTGATTTCCATGGCCCTTGCAAAACACGGCCACGGCGAAGGGGGATTGGTGCTGGACCTTGGGTGCGGCACCGGCGAAAACCTGAAGAACTTCGGGGGGGCGAGGTCGGCCGGGCTTGACCTTTCGGCGGAAGCACTGCGGCTCTGTGCCACGAAGGGAGAACACAGACTCATTCAGGGAGAACTTGCCGCCTTGCCGTTTGCGAACGCATGCGCCCGAACCGTGCTCTGTATCGACGTCTTATATCATGCCTCGATACCGTCGCCCGATAAGGCCTTACGGGAGATGGCGCGCGTGTTGCAGCCGGGCGGTGTACTTGTCATCGTGGCGCCGGCCTTTGATTGGCTGAGCGGACCGCACGACGCGGTGGTGGATGGTGGACGACGTTTCACCCCCACGCAGTTGCGGCGACTTGTGGAAGATGCGGGACTGGCAACGACTCACCTCACCTGCTGGCTGTCGCTGCTGATGCCGCTGGTCTGGCTGAAACGGCGGCTGACACCAGACTCCCACACACCAAAATCAGACCTGGAGGAAGCGCCCGGCCCCGTGCTCAATGCGATGTTGCTGGGAATAATGGCTGTGGAGCGCGCGCTGCTAAGGCGGGTGTCGCTGCCCGTGGGCACCTCGATTCTCTGCGTGGCGCGCAAGCCCTAGTTCTGTTGCAGACGCTTCTTTTCCTCACCCACCAGCATGGCATGGGCCTCATGCAGCAGGGGGATGATTCGGTCCGCGAAGGGGGACTTACCGAGGGCGGGGGCTATGGCATCGATGTCCGACGGCTCTTTGACGCGTTTTCCTGGAAACCAGGTCCCCCCGCTACCCAGCAGGTTGTAGCGCATCTTGGCGTATTCGACCATGTCGAAGGCGAGGGCAAGGTTCCGCAGGCGCAGCATCACGGGGATATTGAGTCCGCCGGGGGTATCTTCCGGCTCGGGAAGCCCTTCCTGCCAGCGTTCAGCCCACTCCGCGCCGACGGCTTTCACGAAGGCATCCTTGAGGCGCGCCTCGATGGGGGGCACAAGTTCCTCCGCGCGGTCCAGCATGGAGACCATTTCCATGTGGATATCGAAATCCGATGGACGGGCCACGCCGCAACTGAGCGTGTGCACTTCTGGGCGGGAAAGGCACCAGAGGCCGTTGAAAACCATGGGATGCAGGGGCGCGCAGAGTTCGACGAGTTTGGCGCTGGGCTTGTAAAGCAGGCCCCCCTTGTCGTTGGGGCTGATAATGAAGACGCCCATGTCGCGGCGGGCCGCTTCCTCGATGCAGCACCAGTGGTCCTGGAAGATGTAGTACCAGTGCAGGTTGACGTGCTCGAAGCGGCCCGATTCGATGGCCTTCATGATGACGTGCGTGGGAGCGTGCGTGGAGAATCCGATGTCGCGTATGCGCCCTTCCTTCTTCCACTGCTCGGCCACGTCGAGGCAGGGATGCGCCCACTCCAGTTCCTGCAATGTGTTGATGCCGTGCATTGAGAAGATGTCCACGTAATCGAGGTTCAGCAGGGACATCGACTTCTCGAAGGTGGCCTTGAACTTTTCCACGCTCTCGTAAGCTTCGACCTTCGTCTGCACCAGCATCTCGCCGCGCGGCAGCGTGGGCAGGATCTTGCCGAGTTGATACTCGCTCGTGCCATAGCCGCGCGCGGTCTCGATGTGGTTCACCCCCAGCTCAAGCGCCCGGCGGATGCAAGCTTCCAGGTTCTTCTGGCTCTCGTCGCTGACCGGGTCGGCGTCCTTCCAGGACTGCTGGTAGCGCATGCCCCCGCAACTGATGACGGGAATCTGAAACTCGGTCTTGCCGAAGCGACGGTATTGCATGGGAGATACTTCCTGTTAACGATAACCCAGTGTAGGTTCAGTGCTGATTATCGCCAATTCAACAACGCCAACGAAAGCCAAGACCGCGCCTCATGAGTGAGGCGCGGTCTTTACATGCATAAGCTTCAACGCGTCAGGTCGACGGGCAGTAGCCATCTTCGCCTTCGAGGCAGGGGATATAGCCGTTGGCATTGTAGAACTGAATCAGGCGCAGCAATTCACGTAGCGAGATAATCCAGTCCTGCGGGTCGAAATCGCTGGTGTGCGGCAAGCAGTTCTGCTCCACGCTGAACGCGGAGTAGCCGTCCTCGCCGTTGAGGTCGCAGCCGTATTCAACAAGGTTGTAGAGCTGCACCAAGCGGAGCAACTCGGTGAGGGTAATGCGCTGATCGCCATCCTGGTCGGCCGAGTGGGGTTCAACCAACGCACCCTCTTCTTCTCCTTCAGCCTCGCCGTCCACACTGCCCTCTCCATCCACACTGCCCTCTCCATCCACACTGCCCTCGCCGTCGGCGGCGCCTTCACCCTCCGGGCTTCCCTCCCCATCCACCGCACCTTCACCTTCAAGCGAACCCTCACCGTCTCCGGGGCTCTCCCCTTCGCCCTCGGCGCTTGAGAGCACGTTTACCGTGCGCGTTACCTCGTCAGCGGCGTTCCCGGCGGTGTCGGAAACGTTGTAGCGCACGGTGTAATTGCCGGGCGTCAGGGTGTTCACATTGCTGTCTGTCGTGATGGAGGAGGTTAAGTTGCCGTCCAGATCATCCAAGGCAGTGGCGCCCGCGTCTTCATATTGCTCGCCTACGAGAACATCGACGACAGCAGAACCGTTTCGGGTGATGACCGGCTTCGTCTTGTCCACTGTATAAGTCTGTTGAGACTGGAGGTCGCCGTTACCCTCACCAGGGCCGCCGGCCACGTTGCCCGCATTGCTGTAGACCGTGTCATCGTCCACGAACTCGAGGGACAAGGTTCCCGTGCCTGTACCGGTATTGACGGTCACGGTGTACGCGCCCTGATTGACTGGAGTCACGTTGGCCACGTTGGCGCCGGCCAAAATCTTGCTGGACGAAAGGCCAAAGTCGCCGGTGTCCACGCCGAACACGTCCTCATCGAAAGTGACCGTGAACGCAACCTGCGCCGCGTTGGTCAGTTCGCTGCCAACACGGGTGATGGACTGAACCCCCGGCGCGTAGGCGCGCGCGATCATCAGGTCGAAATCGAAACCCGTATCGAGCGGATTCTCGTTTGTTTCCCACACGGCAAGCCAGTTGCCTCTACCATCGCCAAAGGCATGCGGGTAGCGGGTGGTGTCGTCATTGAGCGCGTTCAACACCGCAGGGAAGGACCAGGTCGCGCCGTCGTCCGTGGAATAGGACATGCGAATCTCGGCATTGGCCGTATGCCATACGGCCACCCAGGTTCCGCGTCCGTCCGTGGTGACGCTCGGCGCATAATCCCAAACGAAACCGTCATACTCCGCATCGAGCGCAAGTGTTTCGGGATTGCTCCAGGTCGCTCCGTTGTCGATCGAGTGCGCCACCATCACCTCGGCATCTGTGCCGGTGGGACCGCCGAGCCACTTCGTTCCGCGCCAAATGCAAACCCAGGCCCCCTGGCCATCCGTGGCAATGGACGGGAACTGGTCATCGCCGTTGTCTGTGGCCGCATCGTTGTTCAGGGCGACTGGACTCGTCCACGTTATACCACCGTCGGCAGAGTTCGAAACCTGGACATCGAGGTCGTTACCCAGTCCCCCGAATTGGTTGCCCTTGGTCCAAACGACAACCCAGTTGCCACTGCCATCCCCCGCGAGGCGCGCCGCCGCGGGATCGGGGAACAATTCCAGGAAGGCGGTGCCGATGGACTGGGGCGTGCCCCACGTCGCTCCGGCATTGGTGGAGCGGGTAACGTACAGATCCGTCTCCTTCAGCCATGACGCCAACCAGACCCCGCCCGCGTATTCGATATTCGCGCCACGGTGGTCTTCGGAATCCGAGGCCGCGTCGGGGTTGAGGGGCGCCGCCGAAGTCCACGTCGCCCCATTATCGGTTGAACGCGCATGGAGGATATCGAGGTCGTTGCCGATGGTACTGCTGAGATTGTTCGACGAGCGCCAGACGACCACCCAGTTTCCTTCGCCATCGGTGGCAATTTGCGGCGCCTCATCCGCTCCGTTCAGCGGACTCAGATCAGCCGGGTCGGTCCAGGTCCTCCCGTTGTCGGTGGAGCGCGACACGGTCAAGATGCCTGTGTCGGAGACGTACCAAACGGCAACCCAATTGCCGTCGCCATCGGTGGCGAGGTCCGGCGCGTACTCGATGACTTCATCGTCGATATGGGTGTTGTTCAGCGGAGTCTCGGCGGAGAAATTCAGGATGGGCGCCGGCGTGACAAAAAGTGCAATCGTCACGCTGTTTGTCTGCGCCGCATCATCTTCCACCGTAAAGGTGATGCCGGGATAGATACCGATATCACCCTCGCCGGGTGTCCAGCTTAAAGTTGCGGTGCCGTCGCCATTGTCCAGGAAGTCCGCCCCGGCGGGCAGTCCCTCAATGGAGAGCGTGACTGGCGCACTCTCGGGGTCAGAGCCCGAAACGATCAGCTCAAACGATGTGCCGACGTAGATCACCTCGTTCTCAACGAAGTCCATCACAGGGGCAAGGTTGGTATCGTTCACGGTGATGGTGATGGTTTCCGTGTCTGTCAGGAGGCCGTCGCTCGAGATGAACTGCACACCGGTGTACACCCCGCCATCCGCGAAATCCGTCACCCAGGTGAAGGTGCCCGTCCTGTCGCGGTTATCGGTGAAGGTTGCACCCGGCGGAAGATTCGCCGCCGAGAGCAGCGGGTTCAGGCCGTTCACCTCGTCCGTGGTGGTCACCGTAAAGTTCAGGGTCTGCCCTTCGTTTAAGGACTTATTACCAATGGCATTGAGCACTGGCGCTGCATTGGCATTCGCGGGAAACGCCAATGCGTTTCCGGGAAAGGTGAACAACAGGATTTCGTGCAGGTTGGTGAAGTTGTCGCCATCCGAATCGAGAAACTCAATCTGCGCGAGACCGTTGATGGAGTCCGGACCAGCCGGGGAATTCCGGAAGGCCATGCCGTATACATTGCGGGTTGAGCCGCTGGTGTGACAAACGAGGCAATTGGAACCCTGATTCGCCTGCCCGATAGTCGTCGGGTAGCGTTGATTGTAGAGCACCAGTTGATCCGTGTTCGCTACAGCCCGGGATGACAAGGCCGCAACGGCCAAAACGAAACAAGCGAATTGAATACCCAATGCCTTGCACATCAGAAGTCCCCCTCAATTGAACGTGGTCCCCACACCACAACACGGAAAGCATACCGCAGAACAGGTCGGATTCGACATCCTTTTTTCGTCGTGTTGGTTCACGACCCCGGCCTTAGGTTTCCAGCCCAGAGAACTGTAACTCGTAGAGGGTCTTGTAGAGTCCGCCCTGCTGCAGCAGTTCGTCGTGCGTACCGGTTTCGCGGATCTCACCGTGGTGCATCACCAGGATGCGATCCGCCGTGCGAATGGTGGAAAGTCGGTGGGCGATGACCAACGAGGTGCGTCCCTGCATGAGGGTCGCCATCGCGTCCTGAATGAGGGCCTCGGTCTCGGTGTCGATGTTTGACGTGGCCTCGTCGAGCACCAGGATTTCGGGCCCGTGGGCGAGGGTGCGGGCGAAGGCAATCAACTGGCGCTGTCCGGTGGACAGGTTGGCCCCGCGCTCGCCCACCTTGTAGGCATAGCCTCCGGGCATCCTCTCGATGAAGGAGGCCGCATGCACCCGGGCGGCGCATTCGCGCACCCACTCGTCACTCATCGACTTGTCTCCAAGGCGAATGTTTTCCTCGATGGAGGCATTGAAGAGGAAAACATTCTGCAACACGATGCCGATGTGCTGGCGCAGGCGGTCCTGCGCGTAGTCGCGGACGTCGCGCCCGTCGATGCGAATGACGCCGCGCTGGGGATCGTAGAACCGGGCGAGCATGTTGATGATGGTGGTTTTGCCCGCGCCGGTGTGCCCAACGATGGCGACGCGCTCGCCTGGCGCAACCGTAAAGGAGACATCGCGCAGCACCCAGGGCGTCTGCCCTTCGGTCTCTTCGGGGTGCGCGCTTTCCGACAGGATGCGCCCGCTGCCGCCATAGGAAAACCAGACGTTCTCAAACGAGACTTCACCCCGCAGGACGGCCGGCTCTATCGCATCGGGCTGATCCACGATGTCGGGTTGCGTGTCCATCAATTCGAAGACCCGCTCCGACGAGGCCAGCGCCTCGAGCAGCATGTTGTATCGATCGGCCAGCCCGCGAATGGGCACATACAGGCGCTCGGTCCAGAAGACGTATCCAACCATCACCCCGAAAGAGGCGACTCCCGACACTTCGCTGCCGGCAGCCAGCACTTCGCGCCCGACGTACAGGAGGATCAGCACGGTGGAGAGACCGCTAAAAAACTCGATAGCGGGAAAGTACACGGCAAAATTGCGCACCTGACGCAGCCATTCATCGCGATGGCTGGCATTGCGGCCCGCATACTCGTGAAATACCGTGGGCTGCTGGTTCAACAGCTGGATGATGTGCACGCCGCCCATGGTCTCCTGCATGTAGGCGCTAATGCCAGCGATCTTCCGGCGAATCTCCAGGAAACTCGTGCGGGCGAAATGACGGAATATCCAACTGGTGACAAAGATAAGCGGAAGGGGAATAAGGGCTATGCAGGCCAACTGCCAATTGACGTAGAACATAAAGCCGAGTACGGCAATTATCGTGAACATGCCGCTAAGACCCTGCACCACGCCTATCACGATGGTCTGCTGAATCTTGTCCACGTCGCTCATGACGCGGGACATGAGACGGCC
>JBJOID010000040.1:0-15307 GCA_046047315.1 Candidatus Hydrogenedentota bacterium
GCTGCCACTCGCTCCGGCCTTGGAATCTGTGAGTGAAGGCGGGATGAGCCTCGAACGCAACATCACCGCGCTCGATGGCTCGCCCGTGGCAGCGCAAGGCTACCGGCAAGGCGAGAGTTACCTTGTTGCACTCTCCTTGAAGGGACAGGCGGGTCTCGAGAATGTCGCTATCGCCGACCTGCTTCCCGCCGGATTCGAGATTGAGAATCCGCGCCTCGATGCGAACGTGCTCGCCATGGCCAAGGTGGACAACATGGCCACGCCGAGTTACCTCGACATCCGCGACGACCGGCTTGTGCTCGCTTTCGACCGACTGCCCGGAAGCGATACGCGCTACTACTACGTCGTGCGCGCAGTTACGTCGGGCCGTTTCACGCATCCGGGCGCGAGGGCGGAATGCATGTACGACCCGGCTTTCCGCGCAGGCACCGTGTCGAGCGTCATCGAGATTTTGGCACCGTGAGAAACCGGGGCGCCATAGCCCTGCTCGGTCTCGCCGGGCTGGGATTGATGGCCTGGGCCGCCGCGCCACGGGCGCAACGCGATGCGGTCTTCGCCCTGGCCCCAAGTCCTGTGTTGCTTGACCGTCAAGGTGAAATGCTGCATCCCTTCCTCAATGATGAGGAGGCCTGGTGTTTTCCGCGCGCTCTGGAGGAATTCAGCCCGTACCTGATTCAAGCCACCTTGTCAGCGGAAGACCAGCGCTTTTTCTCGCACCCCGGCGTCGACCCGCTGGCGGTACTGCGGGCAGCCGCAGGACAGCTGCGCGGTGGACTGCGCTCGGGCGCATCCACCCTCACCATGCAGACCGTGAACCTATCCGGCCATCGTTCGTCCAGCCTTGCCGGTAAGTTTGGCCAGATGGCGCGCGCGATCTCGCTCGAAATGCAGGCGACGAAAGAGGAAATTCTCGGACTGTATTTGAACAAGGCGCCCTATGGCTTCAATCTAATTGGAGCCGAGGCGGCCGCGCTGCGCTATTTTGGGAAGCCCGCACGCGAGCTTACCCTGCCCGAGGCCGCGCTCCTTGCCGGGATGCCCAAGGCTCCTTCTCGGTTTCAGCCGCTGCGCGACGCGGACCGGGCGCGCGCCCGCCGCGCCTATGTGTTGCGACGGATGGCGGAAGACGGGCACATTTCCGCGCAGGAGCGCGATGCCGCGAACGCCGCCCCCCTCGGCGCGGCCTGGCATGCTTATCCTCAACATGCACCGCACCTCGCGCGCGCGGCACGCGCGGAAGCGCGAAGCTCCGGAGCGCTGCGCACCACGCTCGACCGCGCCTTGCAAGCCCGCTGTGAAGAGGCCATCGCGCGGCATTTGCTCCGCTACAACGGCGAGATTACCAATGCCGCCGCCATGGTGGTGGATGTGGACTCTGGACAAGTGCTTGCGCGGGTGGGTTCAGCAGGCTTCCATTCCGTGCCGGGCGGCCAGGTGGATTTGTGCGTCTCGCCACGCTCGCCGGGTTCCACCCTCAAGCCCTTCACCTATGCCCTAGCCATTGAGCAGGGATTGCTCTATCCCACCGAGAAGCTGCTTGATGACACCATCGACTTCGGGTCTTATGCCCCGGAGAATTTCGATGGCGTCTTCAACGGGATGGTATCCGGTGCGCAAGCGCTCCAGTTGTCGCTCAATGTTCCCGCGGTGGCCGCGCTGGACCGCGTGGGTTTGCCCGCGATGCAATCCTTTCTTCAGCGCGCTGGCATCACCACGCTCACGCACCCCTCGGCGCATTACGGTCTGGGACTGACGCTCGGGAACTGCGGGGTGCGGCTCGACGAACTGTGCGAGGCCTACCTGATGCTGGCGAATCTCGGCGAGCGTGTGCCGCTGATGGACCGGATTGTGGAGACGCCTCCCACGACGGAGCGGCTGCTGCGCCCCGACACCGCCTATGCCATCTGGCAAATGCTGGAGCATCCTTTCCCCAAGGAGCCCGCTGCCCACTTGGTGCGCGGCAGCAATGCCCTGCCGCGCGTGTGCTGGAAGACCGGCACTTCAACCGGTCAGCACGATGCCTGGGCGGTCGCATTCAATCGGCATTATGTTGCTGCGGTATGGGTGGGCAACAGCGACGGCACCCCGTCCCCACGGCTGGTGGGAGCGGTCGCCGCCCTGCCGCTTGCGGGCACGCTGTTCCGTGCCTTGCCCGCAAAGAACACGCCCAGTTGGCCCGACGATAACGGACTGCGTCAACACGCCACGCTCTGCGCCACGAGCGGTCTGCCCGTGGGGATCTGGTGCCCGCACAGCGAATCCGCCCTGTTGCCTGCGGGACAATTTCTAAATCGCCGCTGCGACATGCACCATCCCGGCGGCCTGACCCGATGGCCCGCCGATGCGCGCCGATGGGACCTTGCGCGCATCAGCAACGCTGTGGAAACCGCGTCCGCCGACGCGGATGCAGCCCCGATGCGACGCGCCTTGCGCATCACCGCTCCCGCCGAAGGCGCCCAGTATGTGCTGACCGGGGAGAGCAACGGTGACCGTATCCTGTTGCGCGGCTCGATTGACGATGACGCTCCCCTTGCCTGGTACCACAATGGACGCTTCCTGGGCGAGTCCTCCAGCAGCCAGCCGCTATACCTGCAGCTGAGCCCGGGGCCGCATAAGCTCACCGTCATGGCCCAGGCTGGATTGTCCGACACCGTACAATTCAACGTGGCCTTGCCCGGAGATTTATAGGCCTATCCCCTGGCAAGAGGTTGGCATCGGGCGATCTGCTGGGGACAATAAAAAACGCCGCGGCGAGAAACCCGCCGCGGCGCGATGTTCGATACTCGAGCCAGTTGTTATGCTTTGGCCATTTCCGCGATGTGGAAGCTGCCATAGGTGTGCACGCGATCTTTCTGGTGCAACTGCGAAGCGAGGTCCCGGTCGTAACGAAGCAGGTCGTTCAGCTGCCACGTGGCGTTCTTGAACTCGACCTCGAGCGGTTCAAGAAAATCCGTGGTCAGACCACCGCTGCGCCAAATGAGCTTCGAGTTGTTCGCCGCGTTGTTCACAATGGCTTGCCACTCCTGCTGCAATTCCCCGTGGCGCTGCGTGCTAAGCCAGTCCATATGGTCGAGAAGCACAAACTTGGATATGGCCTGCTCCTGCTTTTGCAGGAAACCTGTCACGTGATCGGTGTGAACATGCACGCGGTCCGCGAGCCCGCCCTTAAGGGCTGCGAAGTTTTCTTCCCGAAGGTACTCCGGACAGCACCCCGGCGTGTACTGGCCGGTGAGATAGACCCGCCAGAAGTAATTGTCTCCCATCGGCAGATAAGCGAAAACCGCCTCAAGGCATTCCTGCGCGAACTGGGCAATGCCGCCTTCGTAGTAGCGTTCCACCTGCACGCGCTGCGCTTGAGGCACGCCCACCATGGCGAGCGTCGTGTCGCGGTTAGCCACCCAGCGCATGGGCTTGTTCCAGAACTTGTCGCACATGCCGCCGAAGTAGATCTCCTGCTGCTCCTCCACGCTCTTCGCGTTGAGGCAGGCATCCACCATGTCGCGCAGGCCCTTGCGTGCGTCGAGATAGCGGTTCAACATCCATGCGAAATAGCCCGACGTGCCATGGAAATAGAAACTCTCGCCACGCCCTTCCTTGAAGAAGTGTAACCGGTCATCCCAGAACACCCGGGCATCCGGGGTCAAATCGGCGCGCAGCTTGCCGCGATACTCGGACTCCAGGCTGCCCAAGCGCCCGCGCCCGAACATCTCGAAGAACTTGTCGTAGTCCAAGTGCCGGATACCCGCAAGCTTCAGTTCCAAAAGGGCATTCTGCCGGTAGTTCATGTCCACCGCATGTACGGCATTCGGCGACATCAGGGCATAGTCCAGCGCATTGCAGCCCGCCGACGTGATCACCAGGATGTTGTCGTCCGGCTGAATGTCGAGCGCGATGCGGTCCAGCCGGGGATCTTCCCAGCAGGTGTTGTAAATCAAGTGGTTGCCATGCAGATACGAAAACACGCGTCCGCTCAGCCAGGTGCCAAGAGCCATGGGTTACTACCTTTCCATGCGGCGCGGCAGAGCACGCCAGATTTGCGCAGAATTATAGATTGTAAGGGGACTAACAGTCAATCATTTAATGGTTAGGATTTAGTGAGCGACCGTAATGTCAGCCGTCGTTGGACGCCGCAACGCGCGTGGTGGTTGCACCCATCTGGCGACTCGCGGACGCCTCCGGTACTCGCTCTCCCCAAAGCGCCACTTGCCTGGCTACTTCTCGAAAGTCTCTATCAAGTCGACCCTGTCCGGGTTGATCCCCCGGGCGAGGCCGCCGATGGCCATAACGTCTATCTCCCCGGCGGGCAGCGGGAGCGGTTCAAGCAACAGGTCTTCGGCCAGCCACGTGTAGGTGTCCAGTCCTACAGGTTCACCGGGCCGGGAATAGGCGGCGGCATAGTGGGCCAGCTGGCCGATTCCCACGCCAGATTCAAAAGCGGCGGAGAGAACTAGCCGATTGATGGGAAGGGCGAAACGCCCGTGGAGGATGTCATCGCCCATGTTGGGCAGGTAGATGAGGGAAGGCTTCCAGACGACGGCGTGTGCAGCGCGAAACACCCCGAGTAGGCGGCGCACGTGGAGGGCGAAGGCCTCGGACTTGACGGTTTCTCGATCGAAGCTCGCGCGTATCTCGTGATGAAACTCGTGGAGCGTCTCGTCTAGCGCGTAAGGCATGCCCGTGCGCTCAAGAAAAACAGGAAGCTCGAAAGGATCCTCGAGTGGTTCCTCGATGTAGTCGAGGTTCCTATCGGCCACGAGGCGGGCGAACTGTGTGGCCTGGGCCATGGTCCACGCGCGATTCGCATCGAGTCGGAGAATAAAGGGCTGGGGCAGGACTTCGCGGATTTTGCGGACGAGCTCCGCAGCGGCGGCCACGTCATCCCCCCCGACCTTGAGCTTGGCGGCGGCATAGCCTGCGGCCCGGACAGCTTCGGCCTGAGTGAGCACGAACTCCTCGCCGCCGGAAAGCAGGGCATTGACGCGGATGCGGTGATGGGCGGCAGGATTGAGGTAGTGGAAGAGCGGCTGCTGGGCCGCGTCGGCCAGCATGGCAAACCAGGCCGACTCGACAGCGAAGCCGACGGTGGCCATATCGTCGGTGCGGGCAATCTCTGCCCCCTCGAAATAGGAATATTCTTTGGGCACATCAAACCCAGCGAGACGGCGGGCGCATCGCAGCAGCACCTCGCCGGCCGCGTCGCGGCTCTCGGCGCTGAAGCCCGGCAGCGGGGCGGCATCGCCCCACCCGACGGCGCCCGTGTCGCTCACCAACTTCAGCAGAAAGCCCTCACGCTGGGCGACTTGCTCTCCGCGCAGACGCAGGGCAGCGCGTAGTGGCAAGGTGTAGCGATAGACTTCGGTGCTTCGAATCCTCAAAGCTGCCACCCCAGCGCGAATAACAGGGTAAACAACATCAGCAGCCCCCCCGTTCTCGCCAGCATGTTATTGAGCACGTCCGGGTCGGTGGCGGTGAACACACTGCGGATGGCGGGCAGAGCGGCAATAAAAGCCAGGGAACCCATCATCGTCCACCAGTGTCCACTTGTCATCAAGCAGGTCACGAGCGGCACGGCCACAGCGCCGAGGAAGAGCACAATCGCGTATTCCCACCGCGCAAAAGGCTTCCCGAATCGTACCGCTAGCGTACGCTTGCCGGTCTTGATGTCGGTGTCCGCGTCGCGCAGATTGTTGACGGCGAGGATGGCCGTGCTGAACAAGCCGGGCGCCAAGCCCGCCACGAGAACTTCCAGCGGCAGACCATGCGCCTGCACCCAATAGGTGCCCCCCACGGCAACCGGACCAAAGAAGACGAGCACGAACAAGTCGCCCAAACCGAGATAGCCCAGAGGATAGGGCCCGCCGGTATAGAGCACCCCGCAGGCGACCGACACCAGCCCAATGGCGAGGATGGGCCATCCCCCGCGCAGTATCAGATAGGCGCCTGGAATGAACGCCAATCCGAAAACGACGATGGTCGCCAGCAGCATCTGGCGGGGAGTAACGAGCCCAGCCTGCGTGGCACGCTTGGGACCAACCCGCTCGGCGGTGTCGGTGCCCTTGATGAAGTCGAAATAGTCGTTGGCATAGTTGGTGCCGATCTGGATGAGCAGCGCGCCAACGGCGCAGGCAAGGGCGGATGGCCAATGCAGCAGCCCAGCCTCGTTGGCCATGGCCATGCCGATGATAACCGGCGTGAGGCCTGCGGCAAGCGTCTTGGGGCGAGCGGCCAAAAGCCACGCGCTCAAACTTCCAGCGATCATGGGTTCGTCCTGTGGGGCGTTGGCGGCGCTGGGGCGCGCGTCAGAGCAGACTGACAAAATAGCCGAGCACGCCTTCGTTGAGATGCTCCTTCTCGATGTCGAGAAAGTAAGCGTCGTGAATGTAATAGACCCGCCCGACGAGACGGCCATCCAGATGAATGCCGCCGTCGCGCACAATGTAGGTTCGGTCCGAGGGCGTGCGGCAAACAATTTCCGTGCAAGGCTGAAGCAGCGTGCCGCCGTCGCGAATTACGGCCACTTCATCTTCTCCCACGCGGACCGCGAATCGCCCGGCGCTGCCTGGAATGAACGAGAAGCTGCCCGCCCCGCCCGCTACGTGCACGCTCAGCATCTTCTCATCCTTGGGAGTGCGCACTTCCCAGACTCCGGCGTGGGCCGCGTTGTCGAGAAAATAGGCAATGACGTCTCCCTCGCCGGTGCAGGCCGAAAGCTT
Source organism: Candidatus Hydrogenedentota bacterium (assembly GCA_046047315.1). Taxonomy (GTDB): domain Bacteria; phylum Hydrogenedentota; class Hydrogenedentia; order Hydrogenedentales; family JAEUWI01; genus WGMK01. Next base: position 6,714 of record JBJOID010000040.1, read on the forward strand.
GCCACCCGTGTTTCCAGGGTGCCGCAATAGCGTATGGCGTTCGAAGGGGTCGGGAAGGGTGTCATCCTGCGTGCGGGTGTCTGGGGCGAGGCGTGCCTCGCGCAGCACCTGACGCGTCCGTATCTCATTGCGGAGCGACTGGCCCATTGCGGCGCCGATGCCGGCCATGGCGGTGAGCACCACCGCGAGCACAGCGGCGTAGGTGGCGGCGGCGCTGGCCATGACGGCGACGACACAAAGCACCGAAAGCTCCGCCAGAAGCAGCCCACCGAATAGAAAGACGAAGCGCGCCGACAAGGGGGGCGCGACACGGGGCAAGGTGTAGTAGCACGCAGCACGCTCATAGGGCGTCAAGGAAAAGCCGGCTATATCGAGGCGCGCCACGGTTAGCGCTCCCGGTTAGAGGGCTGCCGCGTCGGCCCGGGCCATCGCGGCTATGCGCTCAATACAGCGGCTCAACGCCGCGGCGAGATGAGCCGGCGTGGCGGCCTCCATCGGCTCGGCGTGCTCATAGATGCGCGCCATGAGGGGCGCGGCGTAGCGGCTCTCGCCGGAATCGCGCACCATCAACTCTATCTTCGCGTAGGCTTCAGCAGCCCCGCCGGGGAGGTCGCGCTGGGCGAATGCGATCACGTGGCCGTCCAGCACGTACTTAGCTTGCGACACGGTGACGCCACCGAATTCGGACTGGAACTTCTCGCGAACGATATCCTCGAGGCTGCCTGTCCACTGCGCGCCCTCGTAATACTCCATCGTGGTGGGGGTGCTCAGTATGGGCAGGCCCATGCCAGCCAGGGTGTCGGAAAGGACAACATGGCGGAAGGCCAGACCATCGGGCTCGGCCTGGGCCGAGGGACGCATATCGAGCGTGTAATAACTGGTGGGTGTGGAGGCGCAGCCGGACGCCATGGAGGCGAGGACCGCGGCGGCGCATGCGAGGCGGCGTATACGCATGGGCGTTGGCTCCTAATTCTTGCGGCCGAGCGCGGGCTTGCCCCACACCACCGACTGCGGTTGGTTCTTCAATTCCTGCATGAAGACGCCGAGGTTCTGCACGGCAAGCGCCAGATCCCCGAGCAAGTCCTCCAGCACAGGGCGGTTCGTAGCCACGAATCCTGACAAATCACCGGTCAGGTTCTCGGTGTTATTCAAGGTTTCGTTCAATTGCGTCATCAGGTTGTTGAGCTCGGCATTCAACTTTTCGGTAATGCCGGTCACGTTTTCCAGGGTCGCATCAAGGTTGTCCCGGTTATCGGTCAGAGCGGCGTTCAACTCGTCAAGCAGGGCCTTGGCCGAATCCTGCATTGGCGGAAGCTTGCCCACGATTTCATCAAGCTGCGGCTGGTATCGCTCGAAGAGACCGCCCACTTCGCCGGTGATGTCCGTGAGGGTCACCAGTTTCTCACCACCAGCGGCCTCCGCCGCCTTGGCTTCCTGCACGCCGAACATATCGCGCAGGTCCTGCGTAATGCGGGTGACGCTCGCCATCTCCTGTTCGCCCGCCGCCTCCTTCTCCTCTGCCTCTTTCACGCCAAGCAGGTTGCGCACATCCTGCGTAATGCGGGTGACGCTGGCCATTTCCTCCTCGCCGGTTTCCTCCTTGGCTAGAGCCTCCTCTACGCCGAGCAGTTCCCGCAGATCGCCAATCAGGTCCTCGCTTCCTGAAACAAGGCCGTCCATATTCGGGATATCCACGAAGCCGCCGCTCTTGGTCACTGACTTGGTGATGCTGCCCGGTTCGAGCAAGGGCGCCTCGGGCGTGCCCGTGGAGATTTCCAGATGCTTGTCGGAGGTCAACGACAACGTCTCGATGGTGGCGATGGATTCATCGTTGACTGGAATGGAAGGCTCGATTGCGAAGGCCACACGAATCTTGTCGCGGTCTTCCGGGTCGGGCTGGATGCCCTCCACCTTGCCCGCTATCATGCCGCCGAAACGCACTTCAGCGCCCACCTTCAGCCCGATAGTGTTGGCAAACTGGGCGTAGAAAACATCCATGGGCTTCTCGGGGCGCCAGCCTTGGATAAGCACAACAAAGCCGGCCAACACGGCAACGGTCGCAATGACCAGCAGCCCGGCCTGAATTTCCCTGCGGGTGAAGTCGTGTTTCTTTTCTACCGGCATGGCGCTTTCATCCACCGGAACCGTATGCGCTAAGACACAAGGGCAGACACATAGGCATCCGGATCTCCTCCGTCTTCGTTGGGCTCGCGTGCGAAGAACTGGCGCACGAAGGGATGGTCCACCTTCTGCACCTGATCCAGCGTCCCCAACCCGACCACGCGCCCGCGATGCAGCATGCAGACGGTATCGGCAATCAACTTTACACTTTCCATCTCGTGGGTTACCACCACGCTGGTCAGGTTGAAGGTGTTCTGCATCTTGCGGATAAGGACATCCAGCCCGGCCCCGACGATGGGGTCAAGCCCGGCCGAGGGTTCGTCGTAGAAGATGACGGCGGGATCCATGGCCATGGCCCGTGCAAGACCGGCGCGCTTTTTCATGCCGCCGCTCAGCTCGGAAGGCAGATAGTTCTCAAAGCCCCCCAGCCCGACCAGCTCTAGCTTGATTCGGGTCATGATGTCGATGGTGGATTGCTCGAGCTTGGTGTGCTCCTTGAGCGGCATGGCCACGTTTTCGCCGACGGTGAGGCTGTTGAACAAGGCGGAGCCCTGGAAGCACATGCCCATTTTTTTGCGCACTTCGAGGCGCGCCTCGTCGTCCATGGCGGTGAAGTCTTTACCGCCGATGTGAATGGTGCCGCTGTGTGGGCGCATCAGGCCAACGAGGTTGCGGAGGAGGGTGCTCTTGCCAGAGCCGCTGCCCCCGAGGATCACGAAGACCTCCCCGCGCTTAACGTCGAAAGTCACGCCGTCGAGTACGGTGCGGTCGCCATACTTCACGACCAGGTCGCGCACTTCGATAAAGTTCTCGTGTTGTTTGCTCATGAGGTGAAGAACAGGGCCGTCCAGACGAGGTCGACAACGATGATCAAGAAGATGGAGGTGACCACGGAGGACGTGGTCATGCGGCCGACCCCCTCGGCCCCCCCCTCGACCTGAAAGCCACGGTACACGCCGACCCAGCAAATGACCAGGGCGAAGAACACGCTTTTAACGACGCCGCTGATGAGGTCTTTGAAGACAAAGGCGTCGGCGGTTTGTTCAAAATAAGCCTGGGCATCCACACCAACGAGATAGACCGCCGTGAGAAATCCGCCAATAATCATGATGGCCATGGCGAGAATGGTGACGCAGGGCACCGCGAGGAGCATGGCGAGGAACTTGGGCACGACCAGGTACTTGGTGGGGTTGAGGCCCATCACGGTGAGGGCGTCGATCTCCTCGGAGACCTTCATCGTCCCAATCTCGGCGGTGATGGCGGAGCCATTTCTGCCGGTTATGAGGATGGCGGTCATCAGGGGCGCCAGTTCTCGCAGGGCCGAAATGCCGACCAGGTCAGCAATCAGGATGGTGGCCCCCCATTTCTCCAGCGTGTAGGCAGACTGCATGGCCATGATGACGCCGATGAGAAAGCAGATCATGCCGACGATAGGTAGGGAATTGACGCCGTACTCGACGAAGTGCTCCACGGTGCTGCGCATCCGCAGGCCGCGACCCCGCAGGGGCTGCACCACGATCCAGTTCATTGTTTCCACCATGAGGACACAGACGGCCGCCGCGGCATAGAGCGCGTTAAGGGCGGAACGGCCGGTGTATCCCAGGATGGCGGTCATCGCTCTAGAGCGCCTCGCGGATTTCGAAGATGCTGTCGAGGCGCGCCAACTGGAGCACCTTCATAACGGGAGCGCTGGGCGTAACCAGCACGAATACTTTGCCGCCGCCCTGGGTGGCCTTCAACCCCTCGATCAAAACCGCCACCCCGGAGGAGTCCATATACTCGACTGACGCCAGGTTCACCGCCACGGTGGCGCAGGACTCCTTGCCCGCCGCGATAAGGTGCTTGCGCAGTTCCGGCGCGGTGGCGAGGTCCACATCGCCAGAGGGCTGAAACACGACAGCATCGCCGTGGATGGTCCGTTCAATCGTCAACGCCATTCATGTGCTCCCATGCGCGGGCCGTTTAAGCCGCAAGCGCACCCGGTTCCCCTGGGCTTCCCCCGCCTCGAATTCGACCGAGTCGAAAACCTCGCGCATGAAGGGAATCCCCAATCCTCCTGGCTTGATTTCCCCCGCTTCCGCCGGAGATTCCTCAATTCTCTTTCCGAGCCGCTCACGCGGCGCGGGACAACCCTCGTCGCCCACTTCAATACTGAGACTGCCGTCGTCGAATCCCAGCTTCAGCGACAGGGCGCGCTCTTCGTCGCCGTGGTAGGCGTGCCGGATGGCGTTGGTACAGGCCTCGTCCACAGCCAGCACGATGCGGTCCACCGTGTCGTCATCATACCCCAGTTCGCGCGCGTAACATCGCACCAGACTGCGCACCGACTTGAGCAGGTGCGGGTCGCTGCGCACCAGGGCCTCGATATCAGGATGCCGGGCCAAGGTATTTTACCGCGATCAGGGTGCAATCGTCATGCGGGGCACCGGGGGCGCAGTAGCGCGCCACGTCGTTGTACACCGCCTCGATAAGCACCTTGGGGGTCTGGTTTACGTGGGCGCGAGCCACGGAGGACAGATTCTCCATTTCGTATTGCTGCATCGTTTGCCCGTTGTCAGGACCATTGAAGGTCGCCATGCTCTCGGCTTCGACGATGCCGTCGGTGTAGAGGAGGAGCGTATCGCCCGGAACAACCTGCTCCAAGGTCTCCACCCAGGGCCCCGTGGGCAGTATGCCCGCCGGCGGACCGCTTGCGCCGCCAAACTGGCGCCCCCCCCCCTTCCCAACACAAAGCACCGGGTGATGGCCTGCATTGGCGCATCGAACCGTTCCTGTGGAAAGGTCCAGTTCAAGGTAACATAAAGTGCAGAACATGCCACGCCGGCTGCGCTTGGTCAGTTCGGTATTAAGTCGCTTCAGCACCTCGACCGGACTTTCGTGATCCTTGACGAGCAGGCGAAACTCAGCGAGCAACTGAGCCATCAGCAGCGAAGCGGGAACCCCCTTGCCGCTGACGTCGCCGATAAGGATGCCCACGCGTCCAAGACGAGGCTGGACGAAATCATAAAAGTCTCCCCCAACGGTCTTGGCAGGACGCGTATCGCCATAGACCTGAAAGGATGGATTGGACTCGGGCCATTCGCTCACGAGGAAGCCTTCCTGGATGGTCCAGGCGGTTTGCAGGTCGTGTTCGATGCGCTGCTTCTCCAACATCTCAACATGGAGACGGGCATTGTCTATGGCAAGCCCGGCGCTGTTGCCCACGGCCGCCGCCAGCAGCACGTCCTCCTCCGTGTACTCCTGACCGGGACGGTCGCTATCCACGTAAAGAATGCCCAGAATGCGGTCTTTCGCTCGGAGCGGCACGCACACGATGGAGTGAAGGTCGAGCGACATAATGCTCTCGGTGGCGTCGATCTCGCCGTCCTCGTCGCTCTGTTGGTAAACCACGCTGCGCCCCTCGTGCAGCACCTTCGCGGCCACGGTCTGGCTGATGCGGATGCTGCCCGCGTGGCCGCGTCCGCTAACGCGCACCGAAACCGGGGAATGGTCCAGTTTGCCGTCGGGTCCGGTGAGAAAGATGGCGCCGCGCTGCGCATCAATGGCATGCATGACGAGGTGGAGGACGCGCTCCATGAGCGATTCCTGGTCGTAATTCGCCGCAAGCTCGTTGGCCACCGCGTAGACCGTCTCGAGCAGTTCAACCGCTTTGCCACGGGGGGCCACCGAGCGCTCTTGTCCCTCGGGACCGAGTATCGTCTCGGCAAAGATCTCCACTTCCGGCTTGAGGCCGCCAGCGGGAAACTCGCTTCGGCCGTCGTCTTCCACCTTGAAGCGAATGCAGGTCTCGCCAATTTGGATGGTATCGCCATCCTTGAGTTCCCCCGCCAGCATTGAACGGCCATTGAGGATGGTGCCATTGGTGCTGCCAAGGTCCTTCCACACAAAGGAGCCGCCACGCGGGATGACTTCCACATGCCGACGCGAGGCCGAGCCGTCTTCGATGACGAACTCGCATTCTCGCGTGCGGCCAATCGTCACCACGTCACGCACGGCCACCCGCCTGCCGGTGGACTCTTCGACGAGAAATCCGCGTTTCACAAACAGCCTCCGAACCGAAACCCGATTGTAGCGCGGCGGTGCGGCGGGTTAAAGGCGCAGGGCGTCTTGCCACCCGGACGGGAGCAGACCGAGATTACGAAGGCAGATGCGGCGCTGATCTCCGCCGGCGTGTTCGAAGTGGATTTCAAGGCGCCGGGCAGGCAGCAATGAACCTGCGCGCTCGGCCCACTCGACGAGGCTGATTCCTTCTCCCTCGAACAGTTCCTCGTCGCCGAGGTCGGCAAGCTCATCGGCACAGGAGAGGCGGTAGAGATCAAGATGGTGAACCGGGACAGGGCCTGGATATTCGTTCACCAGCGTGAAGGTTGGGCTGCTCACTTGGGCATCGCCGGAGAGCACGGAGGCCACGCCGCGAACGAAGCAGGTCTTGCCGCTGGCCAGCTCGCCCCGCAAGGCGACAAAGGCGCCCCGTGGCAGCAATAGCCCCACTGCCGCTCCGAGCGCTTCGGTCTCGGCGGGAGAACCGCTGATGACTTCGAACGACTCCATGCTCAGTCGTAAGTGGGCACCGAGGGGTCTATCTCCTCTGACCAGGCATGGATGCCGCCAAGAAGATTCTTCACGTTCGCAAAACCGTTTCGCAGGAGATAATGCTGCGCCTGCGCCGAGCGTCCCCCGTGATGGCACATGCAAACTACCTCACGATCTTGCCATCCCTCGAGCTTCTCGTGGCCCGCATCCAGTTCCTGCAAGGGCACATGCACGGCGGCGCTCAACGACGCCAGCGTGAGTTCATACGGAGTGCGCACATCCAGCAGAAGAAAGTCTTCCCCCGCTTCCAGCTTTGTCTTCAGTTCCTGCACCTTGATGTTCAAGGTAAACTCCAACCCTTCTCTTCTGTGTCCGTGTAAGTCCGCGCGCCCTATTCCTCCCGATAGATCTCCGCCCCTGTCTCCACGAACTCCTTCGATTTAGCCTGCATACCCTCCTCCTTCGCCGCAGCCTCGTCGATCCCGAGTTTTCGGGCATAGTCCCGCACCTGCTGGGTAATCTCCATCGAGCAGAATTTCGGGCCGCACATGGAGCAGAAGTGCGCGAGCTTCGCGCCCTCGGCGGGCAGTGTCTCATCGTGGAAGGCACGCGCCTTCATCGGGTCGAGTGAGAGATTGAACTGATCTTCCCAGCGGAACTCGAAACGCGCTTTGCTCAGGGCGTTGTCCCGCGCCTGCGCACCAGGGTGCCCCTTGGCCAGGTCCGCCGCGTGCGCCGCGAGCTTATAGGTCACCACGCCCTCGCGCACGTCTTCCTTGTTCGGCAGGCCCAGGTGTTCCTTCGGCGTCACGTAGCAGAGCATCGCCGTGCCATACCAACCAATCATCGCCGCGCCAATCGCGCTGGTAATGTGGTCATAGCCGGGCGCGACGTCGGTGGTCAGCGGCCCCAGCGTGTAGAACGGAGCCTCGCCACACCACTCGAGCTGCTTGTCCATGTTTTCCTTGATCATGTGCATAGGCACATGCCCGGGCCCCTCGTTCATCACCTGCACGTCGAAGTCCCAGGCGCGGCGAGTCAGGTCGCCCTGCACCTTCAACTCGGCAAACTGCGCCTCGTCGTTCGCGTCATAAATCGAACCCGGCCGCAGCCCATCGCCAATCGAGAAGGCGATGTCATACGCCGCCATGATCTCGCAGATCTCGTCCCAGTTCGTGTAAAGGAAGTTCTCCTTGTGGTGCGCGAGACACCACTTCGCCATGATGCTGCCGCCCCGGCTTACGATGCCGGTCATGCGGCCAGCCGTCATCGGGATGAAGCGCAGCATTACGCCCGCGTGCAGCGTGAAGTAGTCCACACCCTGCTCGGCCTGCTCGATGAGGGTGTCGCGGAACAGCTCCCACGTCAGGTCTTCCGGCTTGCCGCCCACCTTCTCCAGCGCCTGGTATACGGGCACTGTGCCGATCGGCACGGGCGAGTTGCGGATGATCCACTCGCGTGTCTCATGGATGTTCGCTCCGGTGCTCAGGTCCATCACCGTATCGCCGCCCCAGCGGATGGCCCACACCATCTTCTCCACTTCTTCCTCGATGCTGCTCGTCACCGCCGAGTTGCCGATATTCGCGTTAATCTTCACGAGGAAATTCCGGCCAATGATCATCGGCTCGCTCTCGGGGTGGTTGATGTTGTTCGGGATGATGGCCCTTCCCCGCGCAACCTCATCGCGCACGAACTCCGGCGTGATGCACTTCGGGATGCTGGCTCCCCAGCTCTCACCCGGATGCTGCCGCAGCAACGCCTGCTCCACCAGTTCCAGTTTCTGGTTCTCGCGGATGGCGATGTACTCCATCTCGGGCGTCACGATGCCGCGCTTCGCGTAGTGCATCTGCGTCACCCGTGCCCCCGCCTTGGCCCGCAGCACGGGGCGGTTCCGCTCGAAGCGGATCGGTTGCAGGCTCGCATCGCTGGCCCGCTCCCGG
>JBJOID010000041.1:0-10112 GCA_046047315.1 Candidatus Hydrogenedentota bacterium
CTCTACCGCCAGCTTGGCGCCGGAGCGATACTCGAAGTCTGTAAAGATTTCATTGGTGGTGCCGACGATGCGGAAGCCGAAATAGTTGTCGCCGGTGGCGTAGGGAATGGCGAGGCGCACGAGGGGCTCGGCCTTGATGGCCTCATAGAGGCTCCAGGGGATGTTGCCGGGAGAGGTCTCGAGGTGAAAGACGGCGTTGAGCACGAGTTGCAACTGGCTGCCGCGCGCACCGAGAACGGCGTCGAATCCGGCGTCTCCCCCGGTGAAGGCCTGGCGGGCCTGGTATTGGATGGAGAAGACGGACATTACCAGTCCGGCGGAGAGCGCGACGGCGAAGAGGGTGGCCGCCGTGGAGAAGGCGTGCTGCCGCAGGCTGCGCCGCACGAGCAGGAGAATGCCGCCGTTCATGGGCGCGGGCCCTTTGGCTTGATCGGGGATGCGAGCATGGTGAACGTAGGCGGCATGGGCTTAGGCATTCTTGAGGCAGACATTGATGTCACCGAAATCGATGGATTTTTCGAACTGGGCGAGCACGCCCTCGTCGTGGCTGACCAGTAACAGGGCCGCCCCGTTCTCACGGCAGATATCGCGCACCAGGGCGAGGGCTTCACGGGCATGGTGCGGATCGAGGTTTCCGGTGGGTTCATCTGCCAGCACCAGCTTGGGATGGTTGGCGAGCGCGCGCGCCAGCGCCACCCGCTGCTGCTGCCCGACGGAGAGCTGCCGGGGGCGGTAGTGCATGCGCTCGCTCAGGCCGACGCGCTCGAGCATGGCCTGGGCGCGGGATGGGTCGGCGCCCTCACCAAACATCATGCCGAGCAGCACGTTCTCCAGGGCGGTGTATCCCTGAAGGAGATTGAAGGTTTGGAAGACGTAGCCGATGGTGCGGGCGCGCAGGCGGTCGCGGCCGGCTTCCGACTTCGAGGTCATGGATTCGCCGTCGATGACTATCGAACCGGAGTCCGCCTGCAGAATCCCAGCAATCAGATGGAGCAGGGTGGTCTTGCCACAACCGCTGCTGCCACGCAAGGCCACCTGCTCGCCGGCTTCAATGGAGAAGCCGGGAACATCGACCACCCGGGATCGGCGGCCGTCGGGGTCGGCGTAGGTCTTGACGAGGTCTTTGATTTCGAGAATGGCCACGGGTTTGACTGCTTCCGCTGGGTGGGGTGCGAACCGGCTGGAACCGGATTGCACCTATTCTACGCTTTGGGGATAGTCGAAGGTGACATTCTCGAAGGTGATTCCGCGCATTTCCACCTTGGGCACGGAGACCGCAAAGGCGGAGATGCCCTTCAGGCGCTCATCCGTGGCGACAAACTCGCTGGTGTCGCCGACGGTTTCTCCGGTGAGGGCGTTCTCGCGCGCGGCGAGGCTGATGGCCAGCGGCGGGTTGCCATCGCGCAGGTCGACGCTGATGGCGATCTCCGTCGCGGTGAGGCGCACAGGATTTTCCACGTGGGCGTCCATGGCATAGAAGGTGAGCTTGCCGGTTTCGGATTCGAAGAGGACCTCGAAGTTGGCGGCGTGGTCGCCCAGTTCGACCAGCATGCCGCCGCGCTTGGGCTCATGCACGTGGTCATGGTCATGGTCGTCCTCGGCGTGATCGTGATCGTCCTCGGCGTGGTCGTGATCCTCCTCGGCATGTTCTTGCTCATCCGCCGCTGGCGCGGGCTCGGCGGCCGGCGCTGGCGTTTCGGCGGCAGGGCTGGCGGCGGGCGGCGTGGCTTGGGAACAGCCAAGCAAGACCCAGGGAAGGAGCATCAGAACGAGTAAATTGCGCATTGGTCGTACTCCATGGTCGCGTGGGGAATGCCCCCTCTGTTTAGCATATTGAGAATAAGTTATCAAGTTTCATGCGCAGCTCAATTGCGCCATGACGGTCAGTCAGCAATCGATGTAGGGATCAGGTACAATCGCATGGGGATAACGAATGGAGCGTGATTTACAGATGACGCAGGCTCGCGATAAGGCCTTGGGAAATTCGATGACCTTGCTAATGCTGATTGCGGTGTTTTTTGGCATGGCTGCGATCCAGTCGTCGGCAGCGCCCTTGTTGCCGGACATGATAGTGGACACGTCGACGATGAGCTCGAACAACTACGATGCTTCGACCATTCCGGGACGGTTGCTCTTTCGTTTTGAATCGTCGCTGGCGAACATTGGACCGGGCGAATTCCTCATCATGTCGACCGAAGAGGCGGTAGCCGATGACTTCGAGTCGGTGAATCAGTGGATCTATCAGGATGACTTAACGCCTCCGCAGCCGGTGATCCTGGATAAGTTCCGGTACCGGATATCGGATGCGCACATGTACGGGTTTGACTGGGTGGCGTACCGCATACGGGAGGTGCTGCCGGGTGACGGCGTGGGCCCGATATTGCGGACAGGTCAAAAGCCCTTTGTGCGGCTGACGAGTTCGCGCACTTATGATTCCTCGATTCCGAACTATGTGCCGAGCGCACAAGCGATCCGGGGGCGGGCGCCGGCCTATCGCAGGCAAGGGGTTTCCGTCGGGTGGACGGACATTTACATCCAGCAGTTTGAGTTGCAGTGGGTGGACATCACGGGTCTGGCGCGGGGAGAGTACTGGCTGGAGGTGGAGGTGAACTTTGACAACCTGATACAGGAAGCGGACACGACGAACAATGTGGGGCGGATCAAGGTGACGCTGGATCATCCGCTGCTGCCGACGTTCATGGCGCACCGTGCGGACTACCGAAACTTTGGCAACCTCGACCTGACCGAACTGCTGCGGGTGATTCAGTTGTTCAATTCCGACGGGTATGAATGCGCCGAGAACACTGAGGATGGCTTCAGCCCGGGAGGCATCGACTATGGCTGTGCCCCCCACTCCAGCGATTATCAGGTGGTGGACCGCAAGATCAGCCTGTCCGAGCTGCTACGCGCGGTGCAGCTCTACAACTCCGGCTTGTTTCTGCCATGCGAAGGCGGTGAGGACGGCTATTGCCCGCAAGGCTGAAATGGGCTGGCTGAGGTCGCACTAAGTGATCGGGCCGTCCGCGTCTCAAGAAGCTTCGCCTTCTGCCCTGAAAGCTCATCGGCAAAGAGCACAGCGTGCAGCTGTTTGAAGGTGCGATAAGGAAACCCGGACCGTCTCAATATCTCCAGATACTGCTCGGCGGCGTCATGAGCCTCGTCCAAGAGAGCGGCTCGAAAGTATCCCTCGAAGCGCTGGAGCCATACGGCATCCGAAGCCAGTGCTTTCGCGAAGGTATCCCACGCATCTTCCCGCTTTCCCGCGAGCGCAAGTCCCACTGCCTTGGCCAACTGTCCGGGCGGATAGTCTGGATGGAACTGCGTGACAACTTCAGCCGCGACCATGCCAAGCTCAGTCTCGCCGATTTCGTAAAGAAACATCGAGAGTGAAAAGTAATGCAGTTTGGATGGTGGCAGGACTTCATCAAGCAGGGTGGACAGGACCTCTTCGGTAGACTCACGCGATAGTTGTGGAGCCACGCGGTAAAGCTCTGGCGCCAGGGGTTCATCTGTGCGAGGTGGCAAGGGTGCGACTGACGGGGACAGGGTTGCCCGCCGAACCCGATAAATCGAAATGGGACCTGTACCTGGAATGAGCTGGAACTGGCAATTGAAATCGGGCTCGGGAAAGCAACTTAGCAGACTTCCAGCTCGGGTGGCCGCTGTCCCCATGTCGGCCACCGCCAGCCAAACGGTTGCGTCATTTGAAGCGTTCATTACGTCGTGGGCGGATTTACACAAGCCCCTGATGGAGTAGGCAAGATGAACGTCATCAACGGGGACATTCAAGGCGTGGGCGAGCAATTCATCGTTCCACTGACCGCCGAAATGCACGAATATCGGCTCGCTGGATTTACGTGTCCGTTGGATCTCCTGTGCCGTGCGGACCCAATCAGCGCGGGTCGTTCCTGAAGTCAAAGCGAGCAAGTGATAGGAAAAAATTGCTATACAAAAAATCAACGTGGCGCGGCGAAGATGCGGATGAGCCACTTGTGAAATTGCAACCGCAAGAAGCACGTAGAGACCGAGCGAGCAGTAAGTGGTGTAGCGCGTTTCGAATACCGGACGCCAAAGGAACGTGAGGAAGAGGAGCATTAATGAAGGCCCCAGGAAGACGGCCATGCTCCATGCCAGGGCTCTGGCCCGGGGTGTAAGTCCGGCGCTGCGTATCAAAGCCAAGAATTGCCAGCCGCCCCAAATGGCAACGGCACCGGAGAGCAAGAGAAGGGCATATTCGAAATAAACGGAGAGCCCCTGAAACGATTGTGCTCCGAGGAATAGGGTTGCGGGTGGTCCCGTGATGGGAAAACTGAACTCGTTCGTACGAAGCACGGCGTCGTCGCCCAACAGGTCGAACAATACCTTGGTAATGGTTGGCATGTAGTAATGGTCGTGGGCTGCATCGGGGACATAGACCACGTTTCGCAGAAGCCAAACGGCGAGGGCCATACCCGCAACGGCGTGAATGCCGAACCAAGCTGCCAGGAGCCGAATGTTCCCTCGACGGAAAAAGAGAAGGAATAGGGCTTCCAACGCAAAAAAGAAAACCACGAAGGGATGAGTGGCGAGCGCGAGGATATTCGCGGCGATATGCGCCGTCCACCACTTCGCGGCGTCAGTTCTGAGTGCCAGGAAGAAGAAAAACCAGGATGCCATTATGAGGAGTTCAAGCAAGGCATAGGGGCGAATGGCCTGGGCAAACCAGGTGTGATGCGCTGATACAGCCAAAAAAATTCCCGCGTAGATGGCTTCGCGTCTGCCGAAGTGAGTCGCCACGAAGGCATAGAAAAAGAGGAACGAAGCCGCAGCAAAGGAGACTGACAGCAGGCGCGCCCCCAAGACGGTGTCGGATATGAGCTGATGGTAATGCCAGAGAATTATCTGAAACAGGGGCACGTTGTCCGCGCTCCAGAAAATCCAGCTGGTCAGGTAGGCCTTCAAATCAGGGACACCCAGAAACCCGAACTGGAGGTATTCATCCCACCATAAAGACTGGGTGTCGAGCCGATAAAGGCGAATCCCAACGAAAAGACAAAGCAACGTCAAGAGGGGAATCGCGTGACCTTGCCGAACCCGAGACTGGGCAGAAAACGGCACGAGCATGTGCCGTGTATGCTCAGGTGCACTCGCCGCTGTCGCGGCACGGTTTGACCGAGGGATTTTCGGGGGCGACCGCGATGGGACCCATTCCGGAGAAATCTCTCGTCCAATACTTACGCCGAACGATGTCGATCGCGGCATAGATCGCACGTGGAATATGACGGCGATGGTAGAAGTCGCGCTTGTCGGTGAGTCCGATCCAGACCCGGGTCATGTAGAGCAAGAGATTACCCAGTCTGGCGAATACCAAGCGGAGTCCCGGCAAGCCGATGAATCCCATGATGATGTTGGACACGGGGCGCGGCATGTGGGCGGCGAAGTACATCTGAAATGGCAGGATGTGGTAACGCGTTGCCAGCTTGGCGTTCAGGCGCCGCATGGAGGTCACCATCTCGCCTTCCTCAATGAGGGGCAGATCCTCCTGCTTTAGGATGCCATGCTGAAGGGCCGTTTGTATGATTGGCGTTTTTGGGAAGTATTGCAGAAACGAAACATTGACGAGTTCCGGGCGCACGTCCTGAACGAAGGCGATATTCTCCTGAATCTCCTTCTCTGTCTCCCCCGGAAGATTGACGATGAGGTCGAGCTCCATGAGCATGCCGCGTGCTCTTGCAGATCCGATCAGGCGCTTGACCTGATCGTTGGATTCTTTACGAGAAAGCATTTCGCGCCGTACTTCCGGCGAGGCGCTCTGGAATCCGAACTCTGTGTGCACGCAACCGCAATCAGCGAGCAAGGCCATTGTTTCCTCGTCGTGTGTCTTGGGGTTGGTTTGAATTTCGAAAGGCAGACCGATCTCCTGCTTGTACTTGTCGTGGAACTCCAGCAGCCAGGAGTGCTTCACCGCGAAAATGTCGTCGAAGAACTGCACGTACTTCGGCTGGTAGGTCTCCTTGGCCCACTTGAGCTCCTTGATGACGTTATCGACAGAGCGGTAGCGATAAAACTTGCTGTTGCCCTCTTCCCTAAACTTCGTGTTCAGGGAAGCGCTGTTGCAGAAGGTGCAGGTGAAGACGCAGCCACGACTGGCCAAAGTGGAGTAAATGGGCTGGAGGGCCGGATTGGCTTTGTAATGCCAACGTTTTTCCGGGAATGGGATCTCGTCGAGGTTCTTCACCGTGGGTGCCATGCCTCGATCAACGATTTCGCCCTGATACAAGTTCCAGCAGCCGGGATGAGCCTCTTTGGGCATGGCCTTTACCGCGGCCACGCCGTGCCGTTCGATGTCGGAAATCAGCTTGGGAAAAGCGTATTCCCCCTCTCCCACGACGATAAAGTCGATTTCCGGTTTCGCGCAAACGGTGTTTGGAACGAGCGTTGGATGAACGCCCCCGCAGCAAATGACGATGTCGGGCCTGAGACGCTTGAGTTCGCGGATGAGTCGCAGGTGGTTTTGGTAGAAATAGGTTGGGGTGGAGAAACACACGACTTCCGGCCGCGTTCCCAGGATACCGGCGATCACCTGATCAAAGGACAGGCTGAAGAACTTGGCAAGTGGCGCAGCATCCGCCAAGTGATCCATATTCATCGAGTTGTCGAAGAAGAGGTCGACATCATGACCGGCGGCCATGAGGCATGCCATATTGTACTGTACACCCAGCATGCCATAGCCACAGTCGTAAAAGGTAACCCGCATGTCTGCCTCCAAGCCAATAGCGCCAAGCCCCATGCGCTATCACTTTTTTCAGTATAGCCGAACGTTCAAGTTTGAACAAGAGAGGTTCCGCCAAGCGTGATGCGTGTCGGGATAACCTGCCGCTATTCCGAACTTCCCCTGAGGGTAAACAAGGGCGGCGCTGTGTATCTTCCCGAAAAATTGAAGCGGGCCGCGGTTTATAAGATTTCGGACAACCTGGCGTTAAGACAGCCTCAAGCGAGAATAGAGGTCGCGCGTGCGGATGGTCTCCGGTCTCCGTTGGGGCCGTTTCAAGTCGTGCCTCACGGCCGCACCCCCATGAGGCTGGACGCCGAGGCTCTATGCGTGCCCGAAGCATTCTCTATACCGCCTCAGCGTAGCCTCCCGTATCTCGATCGGGGTAACTTTCGTAGGCGTGCTCAAACAGTGCCGTGCGCTTGGCGTTGTATAGGTCAGGCGTGTTTGCCCTGAGGCCACCGTATCACGCCACTTGCGCCACGGTATCGCGGGCCAACACACGGCGTGGCGCGCCTCACCAGGTGGTTGGAGTCTCGGCGGGCATGGGATGAAGCGGTGCTCGAAGGATACGATTTGCCGCTTGTATCGCGTTGCACATCGGATGCCTTACACTGAGAGCGCCATGTGCCCATGGACTAATACGGGAGCCGGAGAGATGAACAGCCTACTTGCCGCCACGCTTGCCGCGCTCGGCGCGACCTTTGAACCCAACTGGGCTTCGCTGGACACGCGCCAGACTCCGCCGTGGTTTGAAGATGCGAAGTTCGGAATCTTCATCCATTGGGGCGTCTATTCGGTGCCCGCCTGGGGGGAGAAGCGCAAATACGCCGAGTGGTATTGGCATGACATGCAGGACAAGAAGGGCAGCACATGGAAATTCCATGAGCGGACCTATGGTACCGACTTCGCGTATGAGGACTTCGCCCCGATGTTCACGGCGGAAATGTTTGACCCTGAGCATTGGGCCGAAGTGTTCGAGAAGTCGGGTGCGAAATATGTGGTGCTCACATCGAAACACCATGAGGGTTTTCCCCTCTGGCCAAGTGCGCATTCTCCGGGATGGAACGCCGTTGATACGGGGCCAAAGCGCGACCTCGCGGGCGATCTCATGAAGGCCGTCCGAGGGCGCGGGCTCCGCATGGGGTATTACTACTCCATGTACGAGTGGTTCAACCCACTGTATAAGTCCGACCCGGCGCGCTACGTGGACGAATATATGATTCCCCAACTGAAGGATTTGGTGCAGCGCTACAAGCCGGACATCGTGTGGCCGGACGGTGAATGGGACCACCCCAGCAAGACATGGCGGAGCGAAGCGTTTCTTGTATGGCTCTACAACGAGTCAAACGCCCCGGAGGATGTTGTCGTGAACGACCGCTGGGGCAAGGAGTGCCGTAACGTTCACGGCGGTTTCGCGACGCCGGAGTATGGCGGCATACCGGATGGACGGCTTATCAAGGAAGGGCGCTGGGAGGAATGCCAGGGGATGGGGCACTCTTTCGGCTACAACCGAAACGAGACGGCGGAAGACTACCGAACAAGCACACAGTTGCTGCACCTGCTAATTGATTCTGTAAGCCGGGGCGGCAACCTGTTGCTGGACATCGGGCCCACCGCCGACGGGCGCATCCCGGAAATCATGGAACAGCGCCTTCTCGACATCGGGGCTTGGCTGGAGGTAAACGGCGAGGCTATCTATGGTGCCGAGCACTGGGCCGATGCCCCAGGAAACGACAAGGGCACGCCTCTCGAACATGTCCGCTTCACACACAAGGGCGACACGCTCTACGCAATATGCCTTGCCTGGCCCGGCGAGAGCCTGCATATTCCCTTGCGCGTGGCATTTGCCAACGCCCGGGCCACGTTGCTCGGTTCAGACAAGCGCATCGCCACAAGCTATGCCGATGGCCGGATGACACTGGAGATTCCATGCATCGCTCCGGATGAACTTCCTTGCGAACACGCGTTCGTCTTCAAACTCACGCGCTAATGCGTGTCGTAGCGGCGGCGCTGGCCGAAACCCATCCAAAAAGGCAATCACGTTTTCGGCTTTACTGCAAGCAAGACTTCGAGAACACGCGAATACCCTTCAATTCGCCAAGCATTCCGAGATAAGCCTATGCCCATTTTCGTGGGACTTGGCCTCATCATGGCGGCCAAGGTAATGACAAACACCATTGAGGCGGACATAGGCTTGTCCAGTGGGCTTGTGAAGACAAATCTTCGAAGTACGGTGGGGGGTGACTGTTGGCATTTCGGCGGCCTTTCCTTGCCTTGTGCGTAGTACTACGCACGTTGCGTGGGTGTTTGGCCGCACTGCCCCAATGACGGGTATCAACGTAACCCGTTGATTCTGCTTAAGTTCAAAATGGTGGGCGATACAGGACTCGAACCTGTGACCTCCGCCGTGTCAAGACGGCGCTCTAACCACCTGAGCTAATCGCCCGATAAGAACGGGGCGGTATTGTAGCGAAGGGTTGCGGGGGTAGTCAATGAGGGCGCGGGGGTTGCGTGTGTGGGGTTGGGCGGCTATGCTCGGGGGATGGTCAATCTTTTTTTTATCGCCCTTGGCGGCGCGGCGGGAAGTCTTTCCCGGTATGGACTTGGGCTTGCCATTCAGCATTGGCTGCCCTCGCAATTTCCCTTTGCCACCATGGTGGTCAACCTGTTGGGTTGCTTCCTGTTTGGCGTGGTGGCCGGGCTGGTCGAACGCGGCAACCTGGTGTCCCCAGCGGCCGAGATGGCCCTGCTGGTTGGATTCCTGGGGGCCTTCACCACCTTCTCCACTTTTGCTTTCCACAACACGCTGATGCTTCAGGATGGGAAGCTGATGTGGTTTGCCGCGAATATTATGGTGCAGAACGTGGCGGGAATTGCGGTGCTCTTCGCCGGGCTGGCGCTGACGCGGCCGTAGGGGTTGGCGTACCCTGCGGGGTGATTGTCAAGACGCTTGCCGCGCGGAACCCGCCTGAGTCGGACAAGGCGCGGCGCTTCCCCCTCCAGTTCTTGCCACGCAGAAGCGTGGCGCTCCCGGCTCAAATTTCCTAGCCGCCGCTCCATCAAGAGAGTTGACATTCCGAAGTCGGAATGGTCATTCTTTTTTTATGGCATCGACGGCGCAGAATCTTTCCCGGCGGGATCGCAACAAGCTCCGGAATCAGCAGGAGATTCTTGAGGCGGCGCTGGGGGTGTTTGCGGAGAAGGGGTATCGGGACGCTTCGATGCAGGAGATTGCGGATCGGGCGGACTTTGCGGTGAGCACGCTGTATGCCTTGTTCGAAAACAAGGAGGATTTGTACCGCCGGGTGTCGGTGGACATTGGGCGGCGGACGGGGCAGATCTTCGAGGCGGCGATGGC
>JBJOID010000042.1:0-4215 GCA_046047315.1 Candidatus Hydrogenedentota bacterium
AATCTCCCCGCCTGCCGGAATCTCCTTGCCGGTTTCTGGAAAGACCGCCTGGGTGCAATTGCATGAGGCCTGTATGTTATGCACCTTCAGGGGCATCGCGCCAGTGTTGCGAATCACGAAAGGGTGCAGAGACCGGCCATTGTTCGGAACCACGCCGACATCAATTTCCACCGTGTCCACTTCGAGGTTGGGTGAAAGGCCGCTGCCCCCGCTGTCCTGCGGAACGACTGCGCCCACCCCCTCCAGCACATCCACCTTCTCCTGCTCGCCACGGACCTGTGCCAGGAAAGCCGCCTCCTTCTCAACGCGCGCATTGGCGGGATTGCCCACTGCTTCGAGCAAGGGATCCGGCGCCGCATCGGGACCGCCAGCGCCGCGTGTCAATGCGAACGTGATGAAACCGCCAATGGCGGCAAGGGTGATCACGACCACATGCGCAGGTTTCAATCGCATGGTTCACTCCGTCCTGAATCGAACGCCATATTGGGATTCCGCGCAGGCAAGTGCCTCTCCAAGCCGCGCGTAAAAAGACAAGTCCATTGTAATGGCAGACTCCATGCCGAGCAAGAGCGCCCCCACCACGGGTTCATAGATAGGCATGACCGGACGGGCTTCCGGGCAGACCCGGTGTATCCGGGTAGTCATCGCGTCACGCAACACCGGGCTGCTTCCCTTGAACACACTGCCCGCCATGACCACGTCAAACACGTCGTGCTCCATCTCAAGCAGGCGAGCCCCGGCCACCACCATGTCGCCAAGGTAGCGGCCGGACTCTTCGAGAATGTCGCAGGCCTGGGGGTCGCCCTCGTAGGCCGCATCAAAGACGAGCTTGGCCATCGGTTGAAGGTCGTCGTAGGTCATCTCTTCGCGATACATCGCATAAAAGAAGGCGTCGAGATCCGGCATCTTTGCGCGTTCGAGAAACTTGTCTACCAGAAAGGAATGCGGGACGATGCCATCGCGGTAGCGCCACACGACATGAAGTCCCTGGGCGCCGATTCCCGAGCCGCTCACTTTATCCCCAAAGTGCTCGTTGATCCCCCCCACACGCACCTCTTTACCGTGGCGGTTCTTGCCTGCGCATACGCAGCCCGTGCCGCAGGCGATTACTATGCCAAAGGGAGCGAGTGTGCCACCCCGCAGTCCCGCCATGGAGTCGTTGCGAAAGACCCGGGGGATGGCGCCAAACATGGGAGCGAAAATCTCCCGGTCCAGCATCTCGTAATCTTCCGGCACATCGGCGCCTGCAATACCCATGCCGATACTGGCCACATCGGCAAGCCTCAATCCTGCGGCCGCAAGCGCCCCATCAACGGCCTTCCGGATTTCGCCCCGGGCATGGTCCACGCCGTAGCCTTCATAATTACCGGTGCCCGCCTTGCCAAACCCGAGCACTGTCCCTTCTCCATCGGCAATCAGACAATGGGTCTTGGTGCCTCCCGCATCGATTCCCATGTAGTACGCCATGCTCTTGCTCCCCGATTCGCCGGTTGATTCAACGCTGAAACACCAACGTTCCTGCACTTGCGGCAAAAGGCAAACGCGCGGGATGACCCGCGCGTTTGCAAGATGTTGAACTTTACGAGCGGCTAGTTGCCGCGCAACTTCTGGAGGTCCACTTTGGCCTGCTCGGCCGCCGGAGATACCGGATAGTTCGCCACGACTTCTTCCAACAGGGCGCTCGCACGGGCAACATCGCCCATGTTTGAATAAGCGACCGCCTGATTGTGCATGGCAAACGGCACCTTGGTGCTGGAGCTATACTCACGGCGCAACTGCTCGAAATCGCTGATCGCGCCCTGGTTGTCCCCCAGCTTCAGGTTGCACTTGGCCTTCCAGAAAAGCGCGTTCGATGCGGACTCTGAACCCGGCCACAGGCGCAGGTGCTCCTCGAAAGCAGCCTTGGCTTTCTGGAAGTCGCCATTGCTGTAGTCACGCTGGGCGCGCTGGTAGTGCTCCTGCGGGTCCTGCGTGGAAGCGGGCGCAGCCGCCGCGCCCGGCGCAGGCGCTGGAGCGGGCGGAGGGGCCGCCTCCACCGGATCCGAGCCTGCCATCGGAGCGGGCGTGATCTCCACGGGGGTCAGATTGTCCGTGGTCTTCGGAGCCTCGATGGTCACGCCGGGAGTTGCGCGCGGAGCGGTCAATCCCCACTGGCCGTAAGCCTTCGACTTGAGGTCACTCAGATCCTTCTGCAGCGCATCAATCTTGCGCTGGTTTTCCTCGGCCAGCGAAAGGGTGCGGCGGATGTTCTCATCGCTCTGGTTGAGACGTTCCACCAAGGCATTCATCTGCTGCAGCGTTCCGTCAAGGCCGTTGTCCAGCTTGACCACGCGGCGGTGGATGTCATACACGGTGGCTTCCATCTGCCCCTTGCTGGAGGCCATCGAGGTGGCGCAACCCACAAGCGAAATCAGGGCCAACGCAGCACAACTGCCGCCCACTGTTTGTTTGATCTTCATGACGACTCCGTCTGACATTGGTTATTGCATCATCACGGCTTCGCCGAAATCGGCACGGCGGTTCTGCGACCAGGCGGTTTCACTGCTGCCCATGGAAACCGGGTTCTCTTCACCGAAGCTCACCGTCAGGATGTACTGGCTGTTTACGCCAAGGCTGATGAGGTGGTTGCGGACGGCCAGCGCACGGCGCTCGCCCAGCGCAAGGTTGTACTCCTGCGTGCCGCGCTCGTCGCAATTGCCCTCGACGCGGAAGTAGGTGCCAGCCGGCTTGTTCTTCATGCGCTCGGCGTTGCGGGCCAGGGCGGCCAGCGCGTCGGAACGCAGGGTCGAAGAGTCATAGTCGAAATAGATGGTCTCGAGGTCCGCGCTCTTCTGGAACGGAAGCTTGGACGGGTCAACATTCGGAAGGCCTTCGCCGCCGCCGGAGTAATCCGTGCCGCCGCTGGTCAGGCCGGTGTCCATCACCGGTTCCTTCTTGCTCTTGCAGCCCATGCCCGACGAGGCAATAAGTGCAAGGCAAAGACCCAAGGACATGTACTTCAAAATACGAATCGTGGTCATTGTTGCAGTCTCCTAACCGCTTGAAACTTGGGATTCTTCCCTGAAACAGGGCGCGTATAAAATAGCAAACTTCGAACTGGAATTCAAATCGTTATCCTATCTATCTTCCCTGATAGCAAAAGGTTCCCGCAAAAGGCAGCCCCTGCAACCACAAGGATTGATGGAGTATGCGAATTATCTCATTGTTCGCATAAAATGGGACTTTCAAAGCAAACTTTGCTAATTATTCTTATCTATCGCGTATGCTGACAAACTGAGTATTCTTTTCCGCACCCCTCCTGTCATTTGGAGAACCCCGCAGCACAGTCGAATAACTTGTGGTACAAATACCCATGGAGCATGAGGCTCTGAGAAGGAGGATGCGTATGAAGATGAACCCGATGCGAGTCCTGGTGGTGGACGACGAAACGGTGATTCGGCGCAACGTGAGCGAAGTGCTCGCCCTTCGGGGATACCATGTGGCGGAGGGATGCGATGGCTGCGAGGTCGCGACCTTGGCCGAGCGCGAGAATCCCGCCGTTATCGTCATGGACGTGATGATGCCGCGGAAGAGCGGTTTCGAGGCGCTGGAGGAATTGCGTTCCAACCCGGCGACGGAGCATATCCCCGTGGTGATGCTGACCGCCGTGAACGATTATGAACTCGGGGCGCACCATGATGCAGACTCTGTAGCCTCGACAACGGGCGTGCGCGCCCCGGAAGCGTTTATCGAGAAACCCTTCGACATGAATCAGCTCTTGCGCGAGGTAGCCCGTACCGCCTGCCGCTAGCCCACGCTTCACGTTTTACCGCGAGCAAGCCTTGGGTGTAGTCTCCCACCGTGGAGGATATGCCCATGTTGCGGTTAGCTTTGCTTTGTTTTAGTTTTCTGTCCCTAAGCGCGGCCCACGCGGCGGCCGCAACCCCCAATGTAGTCCTGATCCTCGCAGACGACTTGGGCTGGACCGACCTTGGCTGTCAAGGCTCCGACTATTACGAGACGCCAAACATCGATCGCTTGGCCTCGGAGGGGATGCGCTTCACGCGGTATTACACCTCCCCCAATTGTGTGCCCAGCCGGGCCGCCTTGTTGACCGGCCAATACGCCCCGCGAACCGGGATGTACACCGTGGGCGAGAGTGAGCGGGGCGACGCCTCCAATCGAAAACTCAAGCCGCCGGTCAACGTCGAGGACTTGCCGCTTGACCGCAAGACT
>JBJOID010000043.1:0-42111 GCA_046047315.1 Candidatus Hydrogenedentota bacterium
TGATGATACCCATTGTCCGTTTCTCCTTTGTTTGTTAGTTCCGCGTGCCTCCCGCCGTCACCATGACGGCGACACGCGCCCTTAGTTTTCTCCCGCAGGCCTGACCACTACAGTACCCGCAGCATTCATCCCACAGGAGGTCGTAGCCCTATTCCGGAGTGGCTAACGGCACATACCACGCTGTCGTGCCGCCTCGCCCGGCTTTCCCCGGCGACGGGCTGGTGACCTGCCCAAGGTTCCACTTCCACTAACAGCAGGTTACGTGCCAACGATACACCCCAGTTTCGAGAACGTTACACGCTTGCGCATATTTAATTTATTTACCCCGAGAATCCGAATTCTTGTCAACAAATTAACCGGCTTTTTTTATGTTGTCGCGCCCTTGCTTCGTTCCAGTTCGACCTATAGCGCAACCCCAATCGTTCACTACGGTGTTTTCAAACCCTACGCGATGCGTCCCTCTTGGTAGGTTGTGGTGAAATTTCCTACCAAATTGTAGGTCATTGAACTTACCGGCTTGCGGGATTGGGAAGATGCCCGGTGGAGGCGGATTTCGGTAGAGTATGGGTGGCAGTGAAAGCGAAACCAGAAGGAGAGCGGGGCCTTGGCCAGTTCAAAACAAGCGCGCGTATTGTCGGGAAAGCCGGTCGCGGCGGCTATCTGCGAGGAAGTGAAGCAGGAAGTGGCGTCGCTGGCCGGGCGCGGGGTGGTGCCGGGGCTGGCCGTGGTGCTGGTGGGTGAGGATCCGGCCAGCCAGGTCTATGTGCGCAACAAGCGGCGCACCTGCGCGGAACTGGGCATCCGCTCTTTCTCGCACGATCTTCCCGCCGACACCACGGAAAAGCGGCTGCTGGCCCTGATTGCCAAGCTCAACGCGGACCCGAAGGTGCACGGCATTCTCGTGCAGATGCCACTGCCCCGCCATATCAGCGAGCAGCGGGTGCTGAACGCCATGGACCCCGCGAAGGACGTGGACGGGTTTCACCCGGAAAACGTGGGGCGCTTGCTCAACGGCGACGACTGCTATGTGCCCTGCACCCCGGCCGGCTGCATCGAGATGCTGCTTCGAAACGGCTACGATCCCGCTGGAAAGCATGTGGTGGTGCTGGGCCGCTCAAACATCGTGGGCAAGCCGCTGGCGGCGCTGCTGATGCAGAAGCGGCGCGGCGGTAATGCCACCGTGACGGTGTGCCACTCACAAACGAAGAAGCTCGCTGCCATCACACAACAGGCCGACATCCTGATCGCCGCCATCGGCGCGCCGGAATTTGTGAAGGCACGCATGGTGAAGGAGGGGGCCATCGTCATAGACGTGGGCATCAACCGGATACCCGATCCTTCCAAGGCCTCCGGCACGCGCCTCGTGGGCGACGTGGACTACAAGGCCGTGTCGCGCAAGGCCAAGGCCATCACCCCGGTGCCCGGCGGCGTGGGGCTGATGACCATCGCCATGCTAATGAAAAACACCCTGGAAGCCGCCAAGCGGCAGAGCGGCAAATAGTCCCCGAGCCTGCGCTGGCAAGGATGCTTGAAGGGACGTAAAGGGCCCAAGCAAGGGACCAACCGAACGCAGACGTGTCAGTCAGCTGAGGAAGACTACTTGTCGAGGATATGGCGGACTGCGCGGGTGAGCTCGGAGATGACCATGGGCTTTACGACGCAGGCGTCGAACTGGGCTGCTGCGGGGCGTCTCGACCCTTCCGTCTGGCTGGCCGTCAGGTCTCCTTGTCCCTAGCGCAAGCTCTGCCGCGTGGACGCGCGGCACTCCCCTTGCCACCACTCGTGTCATCCCCGGTCAGCGCCCGGAAACCCGCGTCGAAGCTGTCTTCCCGCTTGCCCCTTGCCGTTGTGAGTGCGCATAATTCCTGAAGCCGCGAACGCGGCTTTCATTTTATCCAATCGAGGGAGACGTGGCATGGCCAAGACACCGGGCAAGAAGTCCGCCGGGCTGGACCGGAATTATTCGAAGCTGATATCGGACCCGACGGACAAGGCGCCGAGCCGGGCGATGCTGCGGGCGGTGGGTTTCAAGGATGCGGACTTCAAAAAGAACCACATCGGCGTGGCATCCACTTGGAGCATGGTGACGCCATGCAACATGCACATCGACATCCTTGCGCGCGAGGCGGAGCTGGGGGTGAACCAGGCCGGTGGCAAGGGCATCATCTTCAACACCATCACCATTTCCGACGGCATCTCGATGGGCACGGAGGGGATGAAGTATTCGCTGGTGTCGCGCGAGGTGATTGCGGACTCGATTGAGACGGTGATTGCCTGCGAGAACTTCGACGGCCTCGTGGCGATTGGCGGCTGCGACAAGAACATGCCAGGCTGCATGATTGGCATTGCCCGCCTGAACCGCCCGGCGGTGTTCGTGTACGGCGGCACCATCATGCCGGGCAACTACAACGGCGAGCCGGTGGACATCGTGAGCGTGTTCGAGGCGGTGGGGGCGCACGCGCGGGGCGACATCAACGACAAGGAACTGAAGAAGATCGAGATGTGCGCCATCCCGGGGCCGGGCTCCTGCGGCGGCATGTATACCGCCAACACCATGGCAAGCGCCATCGAGGCGCTGGGCATGAGCCTTCCGAACTCGAGCGCCCAGGCAGCCATTTCGAAAGACAAGGCGAAGGACTGCCGCGAGGCCGGCGCCGCGGTGATGAACCTGATTAAGCTGGGCATCACGCCGCGCGACATCATGACAAAGAAAGCCTTCGAGAACGCCATCACCGTGGTGACGGCGCTGGGCGGTTCCACCAATGCCGTGCTGCACCTGCTCGGCATGGCCCACGCGGCGGGGGTCAGTCTCAAGCTGGACGATTTCACCCGCATCGGCAAGAAGGTTCCCGTGCTGGCGGACCTGCGCCCGAGCGGCAAGTATGTGATGGCCGAGCTGGTGAAGATCGGCGGCCTGCCCCCGCTGATGAAGATGCTGCTCGACAAGGGCTTGCTGCACGGCGACTGCCTCACCGTGACCGGCAAGACGTTGGCCGAGAACCTGAAGGGCGTGAAGCCCTACCCCAAGAAGCAGGACGTCATCAAGAGCTTTGACAATCCCAAGAAGAAAGACGGGCACCTGGTGGTGCTTTACGGTAACCTCGCCGAAACGGGCGCGGTGGCCAAGATCTCCGGCAACGAGGGACTCAAGTTCACCGGCAAGGCCGCCGTCTACGATTCCGAGGAAACCGCCCTCAAGGCGATCCTGGATGGCACCATTCAGAAGGGCCAAGTCATCGTCATCCGCTATGAAGGGCCCAAGGGCGGACCCGGCATGCGCGAGATGCTCGCCCCCACCTCCGCCGTGATGGGGAAGGGCCTCGGCCAGGACGTGGCGCTTATCACCGACGGTCGCTTCTCCGGCGGCAGCCACGGCTTCGTGGTGGGGCATATCACGCCCGAGGCCTACGAAGGCGGCGTGATTGCGCTCGTGAAGAATGGAGACCCCATCACCATTGACGCGGTGAAGCGCACCATCAACCTCGATCTGCCCAAGGCCGAAATCGACAAGCGCCGCAAGGCCTGGAAACGGCCGGCCCCGCGTTACACCACCGGCGTGCTCGCCAAGTACGCCGCCCACGTGAGCAGCGCCAGCGAAGGTGCGGTGACGGATAAAGACTTGAAGCTGTAGCGAATTCCGAATCGCAATCGAAGGACGGCAAGGAGAGCGAAGGCTACAAGGTTAATCGTCGGCGCTGTTTTTTCGTGCGCTTTGTGCACCTTA
The DNA here is from genome assembly GCA_046047315.1 of Candidatus Hydrogenedentota bacterium. Classification (GTDB taxonomy): domain Bacteria; phylum Hydrogenedentota; class Hydrogenedentia; order Hydrogenedentales; family JAEUWI01; genus WGMK01. The sequence goes on from JBJOID010000043.1 coordinate 3,725, forward strand.
GTGCCCTTCGTGTTAGTACTGTTTTCTAGACCAAAAGGGGAGGCGGGCAGAATGCGTCGAGTGCCTGTTGACTCACTCCTCCTGCTCGCCTTTCTCTACCGCCTCGCTTTCCTCCTGCTCGTTCCCCGGGTCCTGGACTCGGCGGATTCGGTGCACTATGCGGAAACGGCGCGACACTTTCTGTCGGGGGAATTCTTCGCGCACAACCCGAAGATTCCGGTCTTCTATCCGCTGCTCGGCGCGTTCTTTTCGTTGTTCACGCGCGACCCGGAATGGGGCTGCCGCCTGGTCTCGTTCGTTTTCTCCACGCTGACTGTCCTTCCGGTCTACGCCATCGCGGGGCGGCTTCATGGTCCGCGCGCGGCGTGGTGGGCGGGGCTTACCGTGGCGCTCTGGCCCTGGCTGGCAGACTACGCCTGCGCCGTTTCCACCGAGGCCACGGCGGTGTTCCTGTGGATGACGGGCTTCTGGTTGTTGCTTCAATGGCGGCACTACAAGCTGCTCACGCCGGTGCTCACGGCGCTCGTATTCTTCCTGCTGAGCATCACGCGTGCAGAGGGGATGTTCATTGCGCTATCAGCCCTGATTGCAGGAGCGTATGTGGTGTATCGCCCACGAGAAGACATGATTCTTTGGAGCATGCTTTATGGCGCGGGACTCTTCCTGATGCTCGCGTTGATGACTTTCTACAACGGGGCCCTCACGGGCACCGCCGACCCCAATGTGCGTGTGGGGTACATCGTCGAGGAATTCGATTTCGTTCGCTTCGTCGAGACCGCCGCCGATACGCTGACGGACGTGATCCCTATCATGCTGGGTCCGGTGCTCATGGTGCTGCTGGGCATTGGGCTGTTTGCCCCGCGAGAGCACAAGGGGCATCCACGCGAAGCGATAGCGCTGCTCTTTCTTGCCTCGTTGCAGGTGGTTGCCAGTTGGTTCGTGCTGTCGCCCGCGCCGCGCTACCTCATGGCCCCGCTCATCGTGCTGACTATGTGGTCTGCGGCGGGGCTGATTATCCTGCGCGGATGGATTCGCAACTACATTGCCACTGGGAGCGCCGTGCTTCCGCGCGGCATGAGCACGGGCGATAACCCTGCCGCGCAGAAGCGCGGCGCTCCCATGGGCAACGTCCTCGGTGCCCTCCTGCCACACCTTCCCGCCATCGCGCTCATGGCTTTTATGGCGCTCGGCACGGCGCGCACACTTGGGGGTGAGTTCTTGAGTGAACGTCCCCGCCAGCCCGTGGAATACAAGGAGGCTGGACTCTGGATGCGCGACAATCTTGAGCCGGGCCTCGTGTTCACCCGCAAGCCGCAGGTGGCCTACTATGCGGGCATGCCCTCCACCGGGCCGCTCGACACCGACTCCCTCGACGAAGCCCTGGCGCGCGCGCGCGAATCAGGAGCGAGGTATCTGGTGGTGGACGAACGCTACGCGCCGGGTTCCCTCAAGCCCTTGCTCGACCCCGCGCAAGCCCCGCCAAGCCTCGGACTCCTGCACGCGTTCGGCCGCCATCCCCAGGCGCGCCTGGTGGTATATCGCATGCAGCCTTGATTCTTGCGCGCATGTCCGAATGGTGGTATCGTCGTCTTGTCTCGGGATTACGGCATGAACGTTTATGTATTAATAGAGCCCGGAGATGACGGGTATTTCGTGGCACGCTGTCCTTCACTCAAGGGCTGCTGGTCGCAGGGGCGCACGCGGGAAGAGGCGCTTCAAAACATTCAGGAAGCCATCGAACTTTACCTCGAACCGGCTCCTTCCGATCTCTTGCCCAGCCCATCCAAAGAAGTGGTAGAACTTACCTTGTGAAGCTTCCCCTGTTGTCCGGCCGACAAGTTGCGGCCGCGCTGTCTCGCATGGGCTTCTTGGAAATTCATCGCAAGGGAAGCCACCTAAAGATGGAGCATGCGGATGGAAGACGTATCGTGTTTCCCATGCATGACGAGGTGGATCGCTACACTAGGAGGCGCCCTTCACGACGCAGACATTGATGAAGAGACCTTTCTGAAGAACCTCCGATAAAGCTTCTCGGAACTCGGATGCCATTGCTGTTTGCTTCCGAATGCCCTTGAACATGCTTCCCCCCTCAATCCCCCGGCCGGGCCTGGTATTGTTCCGAAGCTCCCTTCGCGATGGACAGGGTGCTCCACGCATCGCCACACTGGGCGCGCGCCAGCAGGACTATCTGCCCCACGTGGTAGCTGTAATGTCCGTATTGCCGCAGCAGCGCGTCGGTCACATCGAGCGGCATGCCGCGCACCCGCACCTCGCTGCCCAGATCGCCGGGGGTCAGGCTGGCCAGCGTCGCCATCGTCAGGTCCCAGCCCTCGTTCCACCAGGCCATCACCGTCTCGCGTGATTCATCGCCCTTGGTTTCGAATTCCGCATCACGCTGCCGCCAGGGCTTGTTGCCATCGCTCACCAGAAAATCCGTCCAGCGCGACACCATGTTTCCCCGCAGGTGCTTCACGATGACGGCGACGCTGTTTCCCTGCGGACTCTCGCGGTAATGCATCCCGGCGCTGTCCAACTGCGCCAGCGCCCCTTCGCCCAACAGGCGCATCTTCTCGTATCTTTCGCAAATCCGGCGCAGGAATCGCGCTCCGTCCTCGAGTGTTTCCATTCGCAGATTCCTCCATGCCTTACACGTTCACGCGGCTTTCATGAATGCACCCGGTAAAGTATACTGCGCCAGCGGCGGCCCCGATGCCGCCTGTTATCAGGAGTTTCCATGCGTATTTCCATACCCCGACTCATCTTGCCGGCCGCCTTGGCGGCGGTGTCCATGGCCGTGTCCGGCTGCGTCACCACGCCCGGCCAGGGTGGCGAGCGCGCCGTGTTGCGCGCCAAGAACGAGGTCTTCCCCGCGCTGGTGCATATCCGCCCGGTGAAGGAAGTCTACGCCAGCGGCAAGCGCCAGGAAGTGCTTGCCATCGGCAGCGGCTTCATCATCTCGCCCGACGGCTACGTCGTCACGAACGAGCATGTGGCCGGAGAGAGCCGCCTCGTGCAGTGCGTGCTTAGCGACAAGGAAGAGGTCGAGGCGGTGGTGGTCGGCACGGATCGTTACACCGACGTAGCCGTGCTGAAGCTGGATGTGGGCCGCCCGTTGCCCTATGTGCGCATGGGCGATTCCGACGCCATCGAGGCGGGCAACACCGTCATTGCGATGGGCAGCCCCCACGGGCTTTCCCGCTCCGTCTCCCTCGGCATTGTCAGCGTGACCGACCGCTACCTGGAGGACGGCCCGAGCAGTGCGCCCTTCAACAGCTGGATCCAGACCGACGCCGCCATCAACCCCGGCAACAGCGGCGGTCCCCTCATCAACCTCAAGGGCGAGGTGATCGGCGTCAACAGCCGCGTGCTGCGCGGGGCGGAGAATGTCGGCTTTGCCATCCCCAGCAACATCGTGAAGGAAGTCGTCGAGGACATCATCGCGCATGGCCGTGTGCGCCGCAGCTGGGTGGGCATTGAACTGCAGGAAACCCTGGCCCGCACCAACGACGCCTCGGTGCGCGGCGTGGTCATTGCCGATGTGGACCCCCTTTCCACGGCCGCCGAGGCCGGGGTGCAGCCGGGCGATCTGCTCGTGGCGGTGGCGGGAGAGCCCGTGTATGCCCGCTTCGAGGAGGACCTGCCCGTCGTTCGCAAGCGCATCGCCGATTTACCCGTGGGCGAACCTGCCACGTTCACCGTGATGCGTGGCGGCGAACAGGTGGACCTTACCATCACCACCGAGGAACGCGCGGACCTTAAGGGCGAGGAACAGGAATTCCCCGAATGGGGCTTCACGGCGACCGAGCTTACACCGGAAATCATCCGCCGCGCCCAGCTTCCCGCGCGCCAGGGCATCTTCGTGTCCGGCAGCCAGGTGGGCGGGCTGGCGGCCAATGCGCGCCTGCAGGGCGGCGATATCGTGCTCGACATGGATGGCCGCCCCATCGAGGGACTCGAAGACTTCGAGGAGCAGTACAACCTCGCGGTTGAATCGCGCAAGCCGCTGGTGATGCTTTTCGTGAAGCGCGGCGCGCTCACGCGCTACGTGCTCATCAAGCAGGAAGGCATGGCCCCACCCAGTGCGGAGGGTCCGCCGCCGCCCGATGCGCCCATCGAACTCGAAGTGCCCGGCAACGAGGGAGGACCGCTCGATGAATAAGGCCACCCTGCTGCTGGCTCTCGCGGCCCTCGCGACTACCGCCCTTGCGGAAGTGCCCGCGCCGGTTGTGCGCGCGGCCTTCGAAAAAATTGACCCGGCCATCGCGCTGGTCGAGTTCTCCGTGGAGATCACCAACCCTGCCACCGGCGAGCGCAACAAGCAGGATCGCAACGCGCTTGGACTGGTGGTGTCGCCTACCGGCCTGGTGATGACGCACGGCCACATGAAGATTGACAACGCAGATCCCTTCAACGTCACCGTCACCATTGGCGAGGGGGAGAATGAGAAAGAATACGAAGCCGAGGTGCTGCCCAAGCCGGAAGACGTGAACATCGTGCTGCTGCAGCTTGTGTCGGACACCCCGCTCAACCTGCCGCATGTGCGCTTTACCCGCGCGCCGCTAGGTCTGGGCGATCATGTGGTGTCCTTCGGCATGCTCGCCGAGCCGCTCGACTACATCACCGCCATGCAGCAGCGGCGCGTGGGCGCGGTGCTCGACGTCCCGCGCACCACCTACGCCCTCGATGAGGCCGTGCGCTTCGGCTATGTGGGCGGACCCGTGATCAACGAGCAGGGCCAGCTTGTCGGCGTGGTCGGATTCGACCTGACCGAGCAGGAGGGGGGCGATCTCTACATCCGCAGCGGCCACCCGCTCATCTACCAAACCGAGCTCTTCCAGAAATACATTGACAATCCCCCGGTGGAGAAGGCGGTGGAAGCGCCCAACGACGCCTGGCTTGGTGTTTTCACCCAGCCGCTCACCGAGGACTTCGCCCGCTATTGGGAGTTGCCGCTCGACGGTGGCCTCATCGTCAGCACCGTGGTGCCCGGCTCGCCCGCGGGCGTGGCCGGCCTGCAACCTGGCGACATCATCACGCAGTTCAACGGCACCCCCATCCGTGCCAAGACTGACCGCGACGTGCTCGGCTTCACCAAGCTCGTGCGCGAAACCGGCGCCGGCGCCGCCGTCACCATCGACATCCTTCGCGAAAAGCAGCCGCAGTCCGTCTCGCTCACCCTGGGTATCCGCCCGCGCACCGCGCAGGACGCCCCCGAGTATGAGGACAAGCTGCTCGGCATGACCGTGCGCGAACTCACCGCCGACGTGCGCATCCAGCTCAACCTGGGCGAAGACGTGCAGGGCGTCATCGTGCGGCGTGTTGAATCGGGCAGCCCCGCGCAGGCCGCCAAGATTCGCCCCGGCGTCATCCTGCTCGCCTTCGACAACGCCCCCGTGGGCAACCTTGAATCCTACAAGCAGGTGACCGAGCAGATCCGGCAGGCACGTCCTTCCGAGATTACGGTCTTCGCCCGGGCCGGCGCCGTCACCGGATTCTTCCGCGTGCAGCCGCGATGGGAGTAAGCATCGAACGGCAGGCCGTCATCGCGCGGCACCGGTGGCTGATGGTGCTGCCGGTGCTGATCGCCAGCGCCGCCCTCGGGGTGGTGTATGGCGCCCCGCTCTTCCGGCCCGCGCTCGGCCCGCAGGATATCCTCGCCGCACACGAGCGCGCCCGCGAAGGCGACTGGACCACTGCCTTCCTCGTCGCCCGTGCCTACACCGTGCAGCATCCTGAATGTCCCGTCGGGCATTTCCTGCTCGGCCAGTGCTATCTCTATGGCGAGCGCGTGCAGCTCACCCTCGCTTCGGGCGAACTGGAAACCGCCCTGCGCCTCTACGAGCGCACCGGAAACCTGGGCGCATGGGAGGGCATCGTCGATGGGCCGGACTTCATGTCGCGCGTGCACAAGATTCGCGGCGTGGTGGAACTGCGCATCGTTCGCGAGGCGCTCAACCACCACCTCCCCGTGCCCTTCATCCGGCGTCACCTGCTCGAAGGGATCGAGCAGGTCAAGCGCGGACTCGAACTCATGCCCGGCGAATCCAGCCTCATCGAGATGGAAGCGGCCATGAGAAAACTCCTCGACGAACTCCGCCTCGCGCCGCCCCCAAGACCCCTCGACGACTCCAACGCCGCCTTCAACATCTAGGGGCTCCCTTCAGTCGCTTCCGTCTGTTATGCGGGCTTTTTGGTGGCTCGACTCAGCGCACTTTTTCGAGGAAGGCGCGGATGCGCTTGGCGTTGGCGCCGAGGTCGCTGCGGCCCTCGCGCGACTTTGAGCGCATGTCCACCCGGGCGGCGCCTTCACCGTCTGGCCGCACGCGGATGATGACATCGTCGCGGAACTTCATCATGGGGGTTTCGACAACGGCCTCGATGACGCCGCTTGCGGGATCGCTGTAAGTTACTTCCCAGTGTCTGGTCTGCTGGGCCTGCCGCAGGGCGGTCTCGAAGACATCGGCCGCGGGCCGGTCCACGCGCGCGGGCGCCAGGTCTTGATAGCGCTCCGCCTTGCGGATGATGCCAGCCCACTTCTGCGGGAAGGTCATGTCGCGGCCCGCATTCGCGGGCAGGGTGAGGGCATGCACAAAGGCGGGCGGCTCTTCCAGGTCGGTGCTGATGTCGTTGATGGGGGGATAGCGCAAGCCCTCGATGCCCGCCGTCACCACTGCCATCAGCGGCAGCACGCCCAGCACGCCAATCAGGCTGATGTGAAAGGCGTGTGTGCGCAGGGCCACGGCGGCGGCGCAGCCCACGGCGATAATGCCCACAAGCCCGGCGAGCACGAAGAACAGCATGCCCACGCGGGCGGGGATGATCTCCTTGTTGGCGAGCAGCACCCCGGCCACCATCAGCGCCAGCGAGCCCATGCCCATGGCGAACGTCACTTTGTTCAGCATCGTGCGTATTCCTCGCGGCAGCCCCGCCGCTTTGCCTTGCCGTTGGCACGGTAGCGAAACGCGCGGGCCGCCCGCAAGGCCGCCTCAGCCGTCCGCCGCGTCCGTGCTCTCCAGCACATGTTTCAAGGCCTGAAACAAGGCCTCGGGGTGCTGTGTTCCCAGCAGCACATGGCAACCGTTTTCGTAGTCGATCCGCACGCCATCTTCGCCCCGCACGTTGTAAGCCGTCGAGCGGGGGTACTTCCGGATGCCGTAGCCACCGTAGTCAAGCAGCGCCTGATACTGCACCGCCGTGATGCTGGTCACCTCGTCCAGGCTGATCTGGCGGGCCTTGCGGTGCATCGGGAAAAAACGGAGAAACAGGCCCCGGTCGTTCACTTCGATTTGCAGGCAAGCCACGGCAAAGAAAAGGATGATGATGAAGTTCAGGCACAACACCACCGCGCCCGCCGCGAGCATGGCCTCATTGGACATGGCGTAGTCGCCGAAGGGAATGCCGCCCACCACCTGCCGCGCGATCATCCATAGCGTGGTGCCGCTGGCCACGGCGGAGCCCAGTATCAGGGGAATCCACAGGAAGGGCTGGCGGAAGCGCTGGTCCTCGCGGAAGTACACGCGCGGCGCGGCGGGGTTGGACGAGGCTTTCAAGCGGGCGGGCCTCAGCTGGCTTCGAGCATCTGGATGCGCTGCCGAAGGGCCTCGGCCTTGCGCGCGCGCCCGGTCTTCTCATAGGCGCTCAGCAGCTTGCTCATCACATACAGGTCTTCCTGCGTGTCCAGCGCCAGCTCAAAATACCGGATGCAGTCCTCGAAGTTGCCCGCCCGGTAGTGGGCGTCCGCAATCCACCGGGGGAACTGCGGCGTGGCGCAGCCTTCCTTCACGCTGCGCTCGCCAATCTCCACCGCCTCGGCGTAGCGCTTGGTGTGCACATAGCACCACAGCAGCTTGCCGCGCGCATCCGGGTCGTGGCTGCCCAGCGCAATCGCCTGGCCGAAGGCGTCCGCCGCCTTGGCGAACTCCTGCCGGTCGTAGTGAAGCCGCCCGATGTTCTCGTGCGGCATGGGAGACTTCGGCTCCACTTCCGCGCCCTTGCGGAAAAGCGACAAGGCCATGTCGGCGTCGTTGGCCCGCATGCGCTCGATGCCCTGCTTCACATAGAACCACGCGCTGTTCTCGCGCAACTCGCGCACGTGCTGGTGAATGCCGATGTTCACGCCCAGCGCCGCCACGCCCACCACCAGAAGGATTCCAAACCAACGGCCCAGCACCGCGCGCTCATTCTTGAACGTGGTATGCGGCATGGCTACTGCGCCCCCTTCGCGCCCAGCACCACGCGCACCGTGGCGAGCAGAATGCGGACATCGTTCATGGGGGAGAGGCTGCTGATGTACATGAGGTCGTAGCGCAGCCGGTCCTCCGGCTCCGAACTGTACGAACCCAGCACATGCGACAGGCTGGTGACGCCCGGCCGAACCTCAAGCCGGCGGTCGAACAAGGGCCACTTCTCGCAGAACTCCTGATGGAAATGCGGCCGCTCGGGACGCGGGCCAATCAGGCTCATGTCGCCCTTCAGCACGTTGATCAACTGCGGTATTTCGTCAATACGGTGCTTGCGAATAAAGCGACCCACAGGAGTGACGCGCGCATCGTTCGCTTTCGCCCACATCGGTCCCGTCTTGGCTTCCGCGTCCGTCACCATCGAGCGAAACTTGTACAGGTTGAAGCGTTGGCCGTGCAGCCCCATGCGTTCCTGCGTGTAAAAGACCGGGCCGGGCGAGGTGATCTTGATGGCCAGCGCCGTGACCAAGCAGATGGGTGCAGCCAGCAGCAACCCGACTAGGCTTACCGCAATGTCCACGCTGCGCTTCATCTGGGCGTAGGGGCGCCACACCCGCTTGTTCGTCAACTCGATTAACGGAATCCCCGCCACTGCCTTCAGCTCGCTCCGGCGGAACAGCAGCAGATCGTGGAACGAAGGGTAGAGATACACGCGTGTAAAGTTCGCCTCGCAAAACTCGAGCAGCCGGGTCGCGGCGTTGGCGTCCTTCGACTCCGGCGCAAGCGCGATGATTGCGTCCTCATCGGCGAAGGGGCTTCGCGAAGGACCATGCTCCTCAAGCAACTGCTTCGCCTCGTCCAGCGTGATTCGCCGGGCGTCGGCCCAGAAGGCGTCGTTACCCGCGATCTCATCCGCCACCCGGTCGCACTGGGCATGGTCGCCGAAAATGTAGAACACGCGGTGCAGTGAGCCAAAGCGCGGAGCAAGCGCACAGAAGAGATAACGCCACACGCACACCAGCACGGCCCCAAGCCCCGGGGCTATCAGCAATTCCCGGCGCGAGATGGCCAGCATGTCGCGCGGAAGCAGGCTGGCCCCAATCACCTGCAGGGCCGCCATGGAAAACAGGCCGATGCAGACGAAGTAGATGGTGTCGAAACGGTCAGATATGCGCGAGGGTTCATACGCGCCCGTGTAGGCGCAGGCCGCCAGGTAGGTCGCCAGCACCACCGCCTGCTCCAAATAGAGCTGCTGCATGCCATCGAGATAAATCAGCGTGTCGGCACGGGTCAACGAAGCCAGGCTGAGGCTCAGCCAAAGCAACAACCCATCCGTGAGCAGGCAGAGGAAGATGATGATTTTTCGTTGCGCCGCAGGCTGCAAGACGCGGTATCCCCAAGTTCGCCACGGCGTGGCGTCGCGAGTCGTGTATATTGTACTGTACCTATCGTCATTCCGCAAAAACGGCATGATTTCGCAGCGCGGCGCGGGCCGCTGGAGCCTTCTCATCCCATGACGACCACCGAACCCCAAGCCGCTTCCCCCAATCCGGGAAGCGTTTTCCCCTTCTTCAATCAGGCCATCCTGATCGTGGGGCTGACCATCGTGGCCTTGCTGGCCATTACCGCGATTCGCATGCTGGCCCTTGAAGTAACCCGTTATCAGGTGGATGTTTACGAAGAGTACACCCGGGCTGCTCTCCAGCGCGAGGCCTATGCGGAGGCCATTGAGCTCACCACGGGCGCCATTCGCTCCGGCGTGAACCGCAGCGACCACCATGGCCGGGCGCTTCTTCTTCGCGCGCTGGCGCACCTGCGCATGGACAAGCTGGACCCGGCGCTTGAGGACCTGCTTGCCAGCGGCGCCTTCTTTCAGGAGCGCTACTACTTCGCGGAGGAACAGGACCATGCCGAGTTGACGACGGCCGGCACCGAGCTCGCCCAGGCCTTTCTCGACGCGGGCAACGCGCGCGCAGCGCACCAGGCTTTTGGCATCGCCGCGGTGGCGAGCAGCCGCCCGGTCGAGTACATCACCCGGCTGCGGGACTCCCTGGGCGAGCAGGAGCGCGCCCTGCTGTGGCCCGATGGTAAGCCCGTGCTGACGCTTCGCGACGCAGGCGCCGTAGCCTCGGACAAGTATGTCACCGTGGTGGAATCGCAGGGACGGCAGGTTTCGGCGATGGGCATCGAGGGTTCTTCCGAGATCAACAGCCTCCAGCTGGAACTCGTAGCCCCGCAGGCTTCTGGACGCAGCGTCTATGCCGTGCCCGTTTGGATGCCCCTCACGCAGGAGGGCTTCACCCTCCGCTTTGTGGCGCGCGCCGAGGGTGGCCCGCTGCCCACCGCCTTCGTGGGCTTCTGGTTCGATTCCGCCCGAGAATCCGCGCATGCCCTGGGCAGTGGCTGGGTGGACGCCGGCGAGGGCTGGCAGGCCTGCACGCTGTCCAGCAACTTTATCGAGCAACTGCGCGAGCAGGGCCGCAACCGCGGCTTCTCGATTCACGACGGCATCATCAACCAGGCTGGCTTCGAGTTTAGCCCCGACTCCGCCACAAAGGTCTGGCTGGACCGGGTGGAGATTACGCTGGCCGAGTAGTCCCTCCGGCTGTGGCCATCGCCCCCTGTTCCTGATATGCTTACCACTTTCAAGGCACAGGGGTGGCGGTATGTCCAGGACGATTCAGGTTTCGCTCGGCGAGCGTTCCTATCCGATACACATTGGCCAGAATAATCTGGTCCAGCTGGCCTCGATGATTGAGGCCACAGGCCAGCGCGGCAAGGTGGGCATCGTCACCGACTCCATCGTGGGGCCGCTCTATGCGGACCGTGTGGAGGCCCAGGCGGCCCAGGCGGGCCGCTCCTTCGTGACCCATGCCTTTCCCGCGGGGGAAGAGCACAAGCGTCTGGATCGGATCGAGGAGATCTGCGGCACCTTTCTTGAAGCGGGGCTCGACCGCGCCAGTCTGGTTATAGCGCTGGGGGGCGGCGTGGTGGGCGATGTGGCCGGCTTCGCGGCGGCATCGTTCATGCGCGGCATCCCCTTCATCCAGATTCCCACCACCATCGTGGCGCAGGTGGATTCGAGCGTGGGCGGCAAGACCGGTGTCAACCATCCGCTGGGGAAGAACACCATCGGCGCGTTTCACCAGCCCGCCGGGGTCCTCATCGACATGGCGCTGCTGGGTTCCCTGCCGGAGCGCGAGCTTCGGGCGGGGCTGGCCGAAGTGATCAAGCATGGCGTCATCCGCGATGCCGCCCTCTTCGAATACATGGAGCAGCACGCGGGTGCGATTCTGGCGGGCGAACTGGCGGCCCTCGAAACGCCGGTTGTGCGCTCCTGCGAGATCAAGTCCGCCGTGGTCGCTTCCGACGAGTTCGAGCACGGCGCGCGGGCCGACCTCAATTACGGCCACACCTTCGGGCACGCCATCGAGGCGGTCACGCACTACAGGCAATTCCTGCATGGCGAGGCCATCGCCCTGGGGATGTGCGCTGCGGCTTTCCTCGCCCGCCATCTCGGCATGGTGGACGACGCCTTCGTCGAGCGGCAGGAGGCCTGCATCGCCCGTTATGGCTTGCCCACGCGCTGGGCCGGGCTGCCGGTAGACGAGACGCTGGCCGCCATGCGCAAGGACAAGAAGGCGCGCGCCGGAACCATGAAGTTCATTGTGGCGGAGGCCTTCGGGCGCGTGATACAACGGAGCGACGTGGACGAGGACGCGGCCCGCGCCGCGCTCGTGGCCATCCGCGCCTAGGGGAGGCTGCCTAGCCATGGCGATATTCGGCGGCGAGAACCGCGACAGCTATTTCGACGAGGGCGTGACCGCGGCCATGCGGGGCGATCTGGCCCGCGCCATCGAATACTTCGAGAAGTGCATCCGCCTCGACAGTTCCTACAGCGCGCCCTATCACCAGCTGGGCAAGGTCTATCATCGGCTGGGCAATTTCGCCAAGGCCGCGGCCTTTCTTTCTCAGGTGGTCACCGCCAAGCCCACGCAACTGCCCCCGCGTGTGGACCTTGGCTACGCGCTGCTCGGGATGGGCAACACCCCGAAAGCGCAGGAGATGTTTCGCGAGGCGATTGCCCTCAAGGCAGATAACACCCGCGCCCGACTCGGGCTCGCTCATTGCACCTATCAGTCCGGCCAGAAGGATGCAGCGATTCTGCTGGCTCAGGACGTGGTGGAGAGCGGGGGGGCGAACTTCGGCGCCTTCTACCTGATGGCGCGGGCCGCCAGCGAATGTGGCCGCCAGGACCTTGTGCCCGAAGCCATCAACCGCGCCACGAAGCTGATAGAGAAGTCCATCGAGACCAGCCCGGATCAGCCCGAGGGGTATTATCTGCGCGGCCTGTTGCAGGAGATCTATGGCGACCCGGCCAAGGCGGAGGAGGATTACCAGCAGGCGGTCGAGCGGGGCGCGCCCGGTAAGCACTATGCCGCCTACGAGGAGCATTTCGCGCTGCCCGACATGCTGGCGAGACTGGCCGCCATGCAGCGCAAGCGCGGCAACGCCGCCGCCGCGGAGGTTACGCTGGAAAAACTGCGGGCGATTGATCCCACGAGTCCGCACCTTGGGCCCGCCGCATGAGCGACATCAGCCTGCAACTGGCGCGCGAGTTCTTCGAACTGGCCCAGTTTCAGGTGCTCACCGCGTGGCGTGCGGACGAAGACGCCCGGGATTCGTCCCCGCTGTTGCTGGTGCAGAACACCCTGCCGTTCGCGGATGTGGACGACCCTCCGCCCTTTCTGCTCACAGGAGAGGACGCGCCCCAGCTGAGCCGCGCCATTGTCGACGTTCGGGCCTGGCATGCCGACCGTTTTTACCCCAGCGTCATCGAGAACAATCCCGTGCTGCATACCGTGGCCCTGCCACGCGCGCACGAACTTGCCACGCGCCACTTCGGCGAGTTTCCCTTCCGCACGCTGCTCATCATTTCCGAGCTGCCGCAAAATCCTGAACCGCGCCGGCGCAGCCTCGAGTTGCTGGCCCAAACGGGATTGCACCACGTGATGGAATTCGGCTCGCTTCTGCAGAGCCTGCTGCGACGGGTGAGTCCCGCCGCCGGGTATGCCTCGTCCCCGACGCTTCAGACCGCGCGCCTGCTCAAGCGGTACGGGTTTATCACCAACCAACAGCTCGAGTTCGAGTTTCCCGGCCGCAAGCCTTGAGCGCGGGATTCACTCCGTTGTCGCGTTCAACAGTCCCAGCGCTTCTCTAAGAACGCGCGCCACTTCCGGCCAGCCTTCGCTGGACACCACGCGGACATGGTCTCCAAGCGGCGCCCATACGGCGGGATTGGTGGGGCCGAAGAGCGCGACCGTCGGACACCCCACAGCGGCGGCGAGGTGGGTGATGCCGGAATCGTTGCCGATATAAAGCCGGGCCGAAGCCAGCACGCCGGCCAGTTCGTTCAACGGCAGGGGAGGCAAGGCGCGCGCGGACGGGGCAACCCCGCGTTCTTGTTCGGCTGGGCCGCAACACCAAGCCACCGACAGCCCGCGCGCCGCGAGGATACCGGCGAGTTCCTCATAGTGATGCAGAGGCCAGTTCTTGCTGGGGGAACCGCTGCCGGGATGAATCACGACGTCAAGGTCGTAGGTTTGTTCGCGCTTTTGAACCTTAAGCGCGGCAAGCGGGCACGGCCCCGTGTAGCCAAGGCTGCGCCAGTAGTAGTCGGAGGCATGACCGTCCCAGTCCGCCGGTGGCAACGGCGGCAGACAGGCCACGGCTTCCACGCCGCAGGTCAGCAGGCCTTCGCGCAGGCGGCCCTCGGGGTCGTTCATCCACACCACCACGCGTGAGGCCCCGGCGAAAAAGTCCCGGGCGCGTCGTGATGGGTCCGCGTAGAGCGAGGCCAGATCCACCGCATCAAGCGACAGCGCCCGCCGTCCTATGCCGGACTGCGTGAGCAGCGCAAGGCGTTCTGGGTAGCCCGCCAGGTCGAGCGCGAAGTTGTGGGAGAGCCGCGTGATGGCCGGGCTCGCGAGGATGAGATCCCCAATGCCGCCCGCGTGGACGACGACCGCCCGGTCTTCAGTCGAGCCCATGGGTGGCGCGGATGCGCTTCAGCAATTCGCGCGAAGCTTCTTCGACCAGGTCAAACACATAGAGGAATCCATCTTCGCCGCCATAGTAGGGATCGGGCACTTCCTGCTCGGCCAGTTGCGGCGCGAAATCCAGAAGCAGCTGGATGCGCTCCCGTTGGGCGGGTGGGCAAATGGCCGTCAGCTCGCGGCGATTCTGCCGGTCCATCGCGACGATGTAGTGAAAGTCATCGAAGTCGTTGCGCCGCACCTGGCGCGCGCGCAACCCGCCGATGTCGATCCCGCGCCTTCGCGCTTCTGCCTGCGCGCGGCGGTCGGGCGCTTCGCCCTCGTGCCAGCCGCCCGTGCCCGCCGAATCGATCTCGATGCGGTGTGAAAGGCCCTCGGTCTCCACCAGATTGCGGAATATGCCCTCCGCGGTGGGGGAACGGCAGATGTTTCCCATGCACACAAAAAGCACGCGAACCTTCGTCACGCCACGAATCCTTTCATCGGGATTATCGGAGAATGCGGTATGCGAGCGGCTGGCTACGCCAGTCCTCGGGCAACACGGCCGTGGGCAATATCTTCATGGCGTCGAGCCCGTCCACGCGGCGCCATGCGGTGAGGCGTTCCACGTCGGAGGACTTCAGCGCGACGCCCTCGAAGCGGTTGTCCACGGTCAGGTAGAGCGGGAAGTATACACGCGCCGACGCGCCGCCCGGAATCGTGAGGCTTCGGGTAAAGTCGTAGTGGTCGTCCTCCGCCGAGAACACGAAGCGCAACGACAAGTCGTCACGCCCTGCCGCCACATCAATCGCCAGCACACGGCACCAACTCGGCAGGTCGCGCTCCGGCTCCGGGAAGTCCTCGATGTCGGCGATGGCTTGCGGGCGAAGCAGCGCCGAGTCGCCCTCGATACCCACGCGGTCCACCGCCAGCCGCGTCGCCGGGGCCGCTTCGTACTGCGCGAGAAGCGCCTCGACGCGTGGCTGTTGCCATGTCTTGAGCAACTGCCAGGGGGCCAAGGTGGCGGCTACGGCGAATGCCGCTACGGTCGTGGCCATGATCATGCGCCGCAAGAGGTCCTTGGTCCATTTGCGCCACTGTCCCGAATAGGTGGCCCATGCCGCATTCCACGCAGCATGCAGAAACAGCGCGCCGATCCAGATGGAGATGAACTCGAGATGGAATACATGGCGCGTGCTGAAGCGCAGCGAGGGATACCCTGCAAATAGATAGAGCAGGCACAAGGCGGCCAGCCCCCACTTGGGGCGTAGGAAGGCCAGCAGGGCGATGGCGATGAGCGCGGAGTAGCGGTTGCCCAGCGTGCCCGGCAGTCGCGCCCAGGAGGATGCCGTGAATATGGCGCTCGACTCTTCCCAACCTTGCGGCGTATTCGCGCGCGGCTGTAACTCATCCAGAACACGCAGCACCGACGCGAAGGCGCGCGTGACCATGTCGGCGGGGAAGGTCAGGATCACCTCGCGGAAGTAGTCGCTGGCCATCGTATCGTAGTGCGCTGAATAGTGGCGCAGGGGTTCGCGGCTGACATGGAAGGTGGCGGCATGGCGCTCCACCACGGCGCGGGTGTACTCGTCCTTAAAGGGGTCGCCGTGGTCATAGAGGGGGTTGCCGACCCCCAGCCGTTCATCGCAATAGTCGAGCAGACCGATGAGGGTGTCGTGCGGGGCGTTGCTTTGCTCGCGCAGCTCCAGGGCGATGCGGGCGCCGAAGATTGCGAAGCCGCAGAGGAACACGGCGCAGATGGCGAGGCGTTTGCGCCAGCTCTTGCGCAGCGGTTCGGGATGAAAGAGCGCCACACTGCCCATCAGCGCGGCCACCACGATGGCGATGTCCTGCCGGAAGCCGAGCCCTACGCCGAGGAACAGGCCTGTCGCCCCGGCCAGCAGCAGGCTCCTGCGCCAGTCCAGCGGGTGCTTGATGAACCAGCCTGTGGCGAGCATGCCGCCCAGAAAGAAGGGCGCCTTGGCGTAGTCGCGCAGGTGGGGCAGTTGCTCCAGTTGCAAGGGCGACAGCGCCACGCCGAGCATCAGGAGCAGCGCCAGCCAGTGCCCGCAAACCAGCCGGAAGAGGCCGTAAAGAAACACGGCGCTCAGCCCGAAGAGCATGGCATAAAGCGGTACCAGGGACAGCCAGCTGACCCCGAGCACTTTCCAGCACAGGGCCACGCTCCACAGCAGGTAAAGGTGGAAGTGTTGCCAGCGGATAAAGCCGGGAAACTCGCGCAGGGGATGCGAGGCTTGCAGTTCCTCGAAGCTCCAGCCATCGGGCTCCCAGGGAATCCAGCGGACGCCGGGGCGGTCGAGCACCGCGCAGTCGAAACGGTCCGTGCGCTGATAGAGAAAGTCGGCCAGTTCGGGTACGTCCTCGAAATAGGGATTCGCGGGCGCGTGTCCACAGGCGATACAGACCGCCGGGGCAAAGACCTCCTGCCAGAACATGGCGGGCCCGTCCCACGTGGCGGTGTAGAGCCCGCCTAGTCCCGCGACGGCGAGCACGCTCAGCCCAAGCGAAAGCACCCGCGGCCAGGATGGTTTCTCGCGCGGCTTTGCTGTCTCGCTCAGGTTGTTCACTTCCACGGAATGATGCCCGCTCCCTCGGTCACTTTAGCAGGGAGGGGCAAGGAAATCGCACTCGACCACGGAGACGAAGCCGCCCGGAAAAAGAATCGCGCGGCTGGTGGTGCCAGCCGCGCGATTGGAAATCGATGGGAGCGCCTTAGAACGACGCCTTGAGTGTGCCGGTGTTGAGGCCGGAGAAATCGCTTGGCACGAAGTCGCCGGGGCGCTGGCCGTTCTGTCCGAAACCACCCGACAGCCCCACGATGCCCGACAGCGCGGGGTCGACATTCAGGAAGCTCAGTTGGGCTACGCCGTCGAAGAACAGCTCGATCTGGAAATCGTTTCCAAAGCCGGGCACCCCCTTGGTGGCGGCGTTCTCGTAGGTGATGGTCAGCTTGTCGGCGTCCTGCTGGTAGGAAACGGTGGCGCCCGATTGGGTGGCGTCCACGGGGAGACCCGAAATCTGCGGGTTCTCGAAGTGGTCGTCCGCCGTCACAGGCGAGTTGCCCGGCTCCCCGAAGCTTACCCAGCCCTCGCTCGAAATGTAGAGCTCGTCGTATTCTTCGCCGTAGAAGTTGACCGTCTTGCCGCCGAAGAGTCCCGCTTTGACCGGGTCGCCGAACGCGTCGAAGTCGAGCGGGAAGGCGCGGCCGTCGGAGGGGTCGGTCGGGAATTCGGTGACGGCGGACTGCGTGCCCTCATAGAAGCTCGGGCCGCCGTTCGGAGTGAAGGTCAGCGCGAGGCCATCGATGTCGGCCTGTCCCGGCGCGAACACCTCGGTGAAGTAGTCCGGGGCCACGGTCGCCGTGATGATCTTGTCGCCGCCATTGGAAGCGACCAGAATTTCCGCCGTTGAGAAATCAGCCGCCTTGAGCGTCGAGAAGTCGCGGTTCACCGTGACGGTGATCGTGACGGACGCGTCACCGGCCAGGTTTGCGCCAGCCGCTGGAGTCACGCTGATCCACGGCTGGTCGACCGTGACGCCGAAATTCAAGCTGCCACTGCCGGAATTCGAGATGGTGAAGGTCTCGACCGTGTCGTATTCCTGCGCCAGGTTGTCAAAGTTGAAGCGCAGCACGTCCGCGCTCGTGTCAAGCCGGGGCCCAAAGGGGCAGCCGCTGAGCGCCAAGGTGGCCAACAAGGCTGGCATCGCCAGTCCGAAACGAAAAATCGCTCGCATTCCCACATCCTTTCCTTCAAGAAAATGGCAAAGGTGTGCCGGTGTCAGCATAGCAGAAACCAGCACACCTTGATAGTGCTAAGAACTACAGGCGCGAAATGCGGCCCTTCTCCGATCAGCCCGGGCAAGCGCCCCCACTGCTCCAGTCCGAAAACCGGATACAGAGGATGCTTAGATCAGCGGGAAGAAGAAGCGGAAGAAGGTCAGCAGAATGTTCCAGACGAAGGCCAGAACACCCAGGAAGGTCAGCGCACCACCGATACCGCCGATGGGGCCAGTGTTCTGCTTCACGGAATCGTCAAACGAGCCTTCGGTCAAGAAATTGTCCATGTCCATAATGCTACATCCTCATCTGCTTGCGTCTAAAACTTTTGCAAAATGTGATTTAATATCACAGTTCAGCCTGTCTCTGCCAAGAGAATACCGCCTTCACCACCACCATGTCAACCCTATCCAAGCACGTTTCGTGCCGAATCCTAATATTTGCGCTGTCGCCCGTCATGCAAGGCCTAAAGTTCATCCTTGACGGAACAATGCATACTTGCGGACTACCTCGTGGTAACTTTGTTCGTCTTCGAACCTACCATGCCGTTGATTCGGCATCCCCATAATACCCGGTGCTGATGTCTTGCCCCATTTATCGTCAACCGAGTACAGTGACTATACCACAACCAGAGGGAAAGTGCACATGCGCGCAGCGGCGATTGAGCGACACGGCGGATTGGAAGAGCTACAGGTGATGGAGATGCCTCGCCCGGAGGTGAAGCCCGGCGAGGTGGTAATACAGGTCAAGTCCATTGGCCTCAACCACTTGGACATTTGGATGCGCAAGGGTCGGCCGGGCTTGAACTTCCAGTTTCCGCATCCCCTGGGCAGCGATGCGTCGGGAATCGTCTCGGAAGTGGGTGCCGGAGTCGAGCGGGCGCGGGTGGGAGATGAGGTGATCATCAACCCCGGCCTGAGCTGCATGCACTGCGAATGGTGCCTGCGCGGCGCGCACAGCGAGTGCCCAAGTTTCGGAATTGTGGGCATGGTGCGCCATGGCACCTATGCGGAGTATGTTTCCGTTCCCGCGGTGAATGTGTATCCCAAGCCGGCGCACCTGAATTGGGACGAGGCCGCTGCCCTGCCGCTGGCCCACCTGACCGCCTGGCGGATGCTCTTCACCCGCGCGAACGCCCGGCCCGGCGAGACGGCCCTGATTCACGGGATCGGCGGGGGCGTTGCCCTGGCGTTGCTGCAACTTGCCAAGGCCTCCGGCTTGCGCGTGATCGTTACCTCGTCGGACCCCGCCAAGCTGGAGCGCGCCCGGGCGCTCGGTGCGGACGAAGCCGTGAACTACCGCGAGGAGCAGGTTGCCGCGAAGACCCTGGCGTGGACCGGCGGCCGCGGTGTGGACATCTGCCTCGACACCGTGGGTGCGCAAACATGGCCGGTCAATTTCGAGGCCACCCGCAAGGCCGGGCGCATTGTGCACTGCGGCGTGACCACCGGCCCCGCCGCCGAGGCGAATATTGCCGCGCTCTACTGGAAGCAGCTCAGCCTGCTGGGCAGCACCATGGGCAGCCACGAGGACTTCCGGCTGTTGCTGCGCTTCGCCGAGGCCACGGGCCTCAAGCCCGTGATGGATTCGGTGCATCCCCTCGAGGAGGCCCGCACCGCCCAAGCCCGCATGGAGCGCGGCGAGCAATTCGGCAAGATTGCCTTGCGGGTGTAGCGGTCTTTACTGGCGATATAGCCCAAGCAGGCGTCGGCCCGTCAGCGGGGAAGGATAAGGGGGGACCACTCAGGTCTGTACGGCTACGCCCTTGATTTGCGCGAAGACCGCTTGGCCGGGAGACAGGTCCAGCGCCCGGGCGGACTTTCGGGTAATGCGCGCCAGCAGGCGCGAATCCCGCAGTCCCAGGGAGACGATCGTGTACCCCGGTTCATCGTCCGAGACCGAGAGCACCGTGGCGGAGAGGACGTTGAGAATGCTCGTGGCCGAGGGGCGTTCCATGGCCAGGCTTATGTCTCGCGCGAAGATGCGAATCCGGATTTCTTTGCCGACGGCGATCGACGGCATCGGCACCGTGAGCGACCCGCTGGGAAAGTCCACGGTGCACAGATTGTATTCCGCATCGTAACTTTGGACGGTGGCGGTGAAAACGGAACTCGCACCGTCGCCATGCGCCAGGGGCAGGTCGAGGCGGGTGAGCAACTCGAAAGTGGCGCCGCTCGCGATGACCTGCCCCGACTTAAGCAGGACAAGGAAATCGGCAAGGCGGCAGACTTCATCGAGCGAATGGCTGACGTAGACAATCGGGATATCCAGCTCGGCGTGCAGGCGTTCGAGATATGGCATGAACTCCTGTTTCCGTTCTGCGTCCAAGGCGGCAAGCGGTTCATCCATGAGCAGGACTTCCGGGCTGACCGCCAGCGCCCGGGCAATGCCGACGCGCTGGCGTTCGCCGCCGGACAGGGTATGCGGCCTGCGATGGAGCAGGTGCTCGATTCCGAGAAGTGCTACCACCTGTGCGATGGGCACCTTCTGGTCGCGGCTGCGAATCCGCTTCATGCCGTACTCAATGTTCTGGAGGACACTCAGATGGTCGAAGAGGCCCACTTCCTGGAACACGTATCCGACGGCGCGCCGATGGGCGGGCAGATAGAATTTCTTCTCGGCGCTCTGCCATGCCACGCCATTCACCGTAATGTCGCCAACGGCGTTCTCTTCCAGCCCGGCGATGGCGCGCAGGCAGGTGGTCTTGCCGGAGCCAGAGGGACCAAAAAGCGCCGTGATGCCTCGGCCCGGCAGGTCGAAGGAGGCCTGCAAAGAGAAGTCGGGATAGTCCACCCGGAAGCGTGCGTGAATCATGCGTCGCGGCGCCGGCCGCTGGGATTCAAGGCATACATGATCCACAGCACGAGGAAGGTGAAGACGAGCATGCCGGCCGCCAGCCAGTGCGCCTCGGTGTATTCCAGCGCCTCGACGTGGTCATAAATCTGGACGGAGATAACCCGGGTCTCGCCGGGAATGTTTCCACCAATCATCAGGACGATGCCGAATTCCCCGAGGGTATGCGCAAACCCAAGGACCGTGGCGGACAGGTATCCGGATTTTGCCAGCGGCAATGCCACGGTGAAGAAGCGATCCCAGGGGGAGGCGCGCAATGTTGCGGCCACTTCGAGAGGACGCCGGCCGATGGCCTCGAAGGCGTTCTGCAGCGGCTGCACCACGAACGGCAGGGAGTAAACAAGCGAGCCCACCACCAGCCCCGGGAAGGTGAAGGGGAGGAGGCCGATGCCCAGGCTTTCCGTGAGTTTGCCGAGCGGACCATGGGGGCCCAGGGCGACGAGAAGGTAGAAGCCAAGCACGGTGGGGGGCAGCACCAGCGGCAATGCAACGACCGCGCTGACTGGAACCTTCCACCACGAGCGCGTTTGTGCCAGCCACCACGCCAACGGCGTGCCAAGCAGAAGCAACAGCCCCGTGGTGACGGTGGCCAGCTTCAGCGACAGCAGGATGGTTCCCCAGTCGATGCTATCCATCAGCGCTGCATCTCACGGCCAATATCGTAGCCGAAGGCTTCTATCACCTTTCGGACACTCTCTGATTTCAGATACTCCAGCAGGGCCGCAGCGGCTGGATTACCGGCGCCCTTGGCAAGCAGCACCGCGTCCTGCCGGATGGGGGAATGCAGGGCGGCAGGCACGATCCACGCGGAGCCGCTGGTGATATTGCCATTGCGGTAGACTTGCGACAGCGCGACGAAGCCGAGCTCCGCATTGCCGGAACTGACAAACTGAAAGGTTTGCGCGATGTTTTCGCCCGTGACGAATTTCGGCTCCACCGCTTCGCGCAGTCCGAGTTTCTCCAGCGTCTCAATGGCCGCACGGCCATAGGGCGCCACCTTAGGCGAAGCGATCGCAAGCCGCCCGTAATGGCCTTCGCGCAAGACTGCTTCCCCGCTGTCCAAGAAACCCTCTCGCGCGGACCACAACACCAACTTGCCGATGGCGTAGGTGAAGCGGCTTCCCGCCACGATACGCGCTTCCGATTCCAGCTTTCCGGGGGTCTCGTCGTCCGCCGCCAGCAACACTTCAAACGGGGCGCCATTACGAATCTGGGCGTAGAATTTGCCTGTTGATCCGAAAGAAAGCGCCAGGCCATGCCCGGTTGCTTTTTCAAAATCCGCCGCAATTACCTTGATGGGTTCCGTGAAATTGGAAGCGACCGCCACCGACACCTCGGCGGCATGAGCCTGCACGCCAAGCAGCACTATCCCAAGAGAAACCGTCCAGTGCCGCATGGCAAGCTTGATGCCTCGTTGCCACGCCGCAAGGCGGCAGCCACTGGGAGCCGACATCATGACCGCTTGGCTTGTACTGAATCTTGCTGCCTTCGCTTTCACACCGCTCTCCGTCATCGTGGTCAACACGATGGGCGGATTATACGCGAAGGTGCTGCACTCGCCTCTCCTCTCGTGACCAGAGTCCCCGTTGGTCACGCACACGCTTGCCAAGCGCCCACTTGATTGTTTCGCAGGCGATACCGCGAGTGGTCCGAGGGCAGCCATCCGAATGCCCGCGATTACTTCCAAAGCGCCTGGCGGACGGTGTTGCGTATTTCCTGCACCTCGTAGCTGGGGGCCGCATTGACGCGCACGACGGGGATGCCCACTTCGGCGAGCAGCGGTTCAAGGAGGGACTCCGTGTCGCGTCCGCGCCCGAGAAAGCCGCTGGGATGCTCGAGCAGCGCCACGCCCATCGGGCGCAGGCTGACCGGCTCGCAGAGCAGGAAGGGGACGTGAAGCCCCCGCAGCTTGTTGGAGGCGACGAGTCCCCGGCCGCCGGTGGCCGTGGATTCGATCACCCGGTCGAGCGGCACCTCGGGTAGCACCACGAGCGCGGGCCGCAGCGACTCCGCGAGGAAGTTGAAGAAGTCTCTTTCCTGTTCGGGCAGGAGCGAGGGGCGGCGCCGGTATAGGCGCAATTCCGAGGCGCCGATTCGAATTGGCTTACGCGCGGCGAGATAGCTGGTGACCACTTGCAGCACGACCACCCCAAGGGAGAACCCCACAATCAAGTAGACCATCATGGTTGCCATGGCTGTCGCGTCCCTCCAGCACATAGCGTACTACGATAAAAGCATGGATTCCAACACAAGATTGGAGTTTACGTGGTGAACCTGATGCACGTCGTCCGCCCGGCGGGTAGTGGGCGAACGGATCACCCGTTACTACTGGATAGCCGAGTAAACCCTTCCGACGACAATTAAAGAACCGAAACCGCGCACTGGTACGGCGCCGGGGGTGATGTGGCAGAAAAGGCTCTTGAGGAAACGGTCTGCACATCGCCACCGCTTACAAACTGTCGACCCAGTCCTGCACATCCTCTTCTGCCGTCACCGGAGGGCATTGGCTCTGATCCGTGATACACATGTCATCATAGGAGAAATTGAAGTCTATGGCCGCTTGTCGAAAAGCAGCCTCCACTTCGGGGGGCATTGCGGCATCGGATGCTTCGGGGGCACGGGTCATGACGTTCACTCCGGCGTACTCGCCGGCAGGCGTTGAGCCACAATAGTTGTACATGATCCAATCCGGATGTGGTTTGGAGAGGATGTACCAGCGCTCTTCCTGAGGTTGAAGGGGTGGATTGACGTAGTCAACTTCCAGCATCCCGGGTATTAGGTCGCTTTGCCTCGGTTCCGCAATCAAGTGAACGGGTCCCGCTTCGCTGCAGTTCCCATCTTCCGCCGGAGCACAGAAGGACGTATGGTACCACCACTGCTCCGCATTGAAGACCCAGGAACTCGCCCGGCAGGGAAGGGTATCGTAGCCGCCCTCCCAACCGGAACCGGGTACACCACAGTTCAGGCCCCTTGTCTCTAGCCATGTTCCCTCGAGTTCCTCGAGGCTGTCGAGAACATACACACTGTAAATGTTCTCGCTGGTAACCAGACATCGGCCATCCCTGCCTTCCGGCAAAGTGGGCAAGCAACCGTTTTCGGCGAAACATTGCACCAGGGCACCGTACTTCTCGCTGCCTCCGCCTTGCGTGAGTTGACAGACCAGGTTGCAGGCTTGTTGCTCGGCCTGTCCGCCCGCCGCACTGCATGCAGCATTGCATTCGAGTGCTTCACGGCAATCAGGATCCAACACACAAAGAAGCATTTGTTTCGTGCATTTTGTAAGCCCGCACGCCAATATCTCGGGGTCCGAGAACGCATCACTACCGGCGCTAAAAAAGCCAGAGCAGCTTGGAAACAACACCAAAATGAGAAGGGCGAAAACCGAGAGTTGCATTCTGTTCATCGAGTAATCTCCATTCCCACGAATTTGTCGTGGCCATCTGACTTGCCCCGCTCGAGCCCGCGCAAGTTGTAGGTGAGCTTGGACTTTACAACAGTCATGATTCAAGATCCGAGGTCCGTGTGTAACGCGGATCACAGCGTTTCCAAGACTTACTGCCAGAAAAACCAGCTCGACGCGGGCCGGCTCGTGGATGCTGGTGCGTTTCGCCCCAAAGGGCCAGACTATCGGGCAGAAGTCGCGCGGGCGAAGCGCTGGGGTCGCGCGGCGCTCCGGCAGGGAATCCAAGCGTGGCGAGGATTAGGCGTCATCACCCTCGGTCAGTAGAGCGATGGGCGAGGATCCTGCACTGTACAGCCGCGCCCCGTCGTGGATTCCCAACCTGCTTCTCTGGCTTCTTCATAGTTCGATGCCGATCTTCCGTCCCGCTTGTTGAACCTCACGATGTCATTCTGTTTTCACGATACAAACTCATCGTCAAAACCGTAATCACAGGCCAGCGCTCACACTTTTGAACGGCTCAAGCTCCAACGTCCGCCCGCATGACTAGCTGGCTCTACAGTCCGGAATAGAAACTGGGGTGAATTTTGTCTTCTTCTAAGTTGGACAATATTTAGACAAACTGTTCCGAGGAGCCGTTCCGTGCCGAATCCGCCCCCGAGAGTGATGGTACCCGAACTCATGGACCAGCCTGGACTCGACCCCGAGGATCACGCCAAAGCACTCGCGGGACTTCGACGAATCAATCTGCTCAGTGGGAGTGCCGAGCAGCTCTGGCCGGCTATTCGTAAGCACGCGATACGGACCCAGTGGGACCGCCCTCTGCGTGTGCTCGACGTGGCCTGCGGGGGCGGCGACTTGCTTCTCCGTCTGGGACAGAAAGCGAAACGGGCGGGAATCCCCGTTAACTTGGCGGGCTGTGACATGAGCACCCAAGCCCTTGAAATCTCGCGGGTTACGCTATCGAGGGGGGGCTTCTCTGGCGAGTTCCATCTCTGCAATGTGTGCGAAGATCCGCTACCTCAGGGCTACGATGTCATCACAAGTTCGCTTTTTTTGCATCATCTCGAGGAGGCTCAGGTCGTTCACGTCCTTTCCGCAATGCGTGAATCGGGCGCTGATTTGCTTGTCCTCTCCGATATTCTTCGTTCGCGATTAGGACTCGCGCTGGCCCACACGGTGCCCAAGTTGCTAAGCAGATCGCCCATCGTCCACACCGACGCTGTCCTCTCGGTCCGTGCTTCCTACACGCTCGAAGAAATCCAGCGACTTGCCGCTGCGGCGGCACTGCCGCACCCCCGGATCCGATGGAGCTGGCCAGAGCGCTTCTTGCTCGTATGGGAGCGCGGTCGTTGAGTCTCGAAGCCACATGCCAATTGCAGGATGCGCGCACCGCGCGGTGGGATGTCATTGTCGTGGGCGCGGGCGTCGCCGGCACCATGGCGGCCATCGGACTGGCCCGCTTGGGGCGGCGGGTGATGCTCGTGGACAAGGCGGGCTTTCCCCGCAATAAGGTTTGCGGTGGCTGCATGAACCTTCGCGCATTGGGCGTGCTGCAGCAGGCGGGCCTCGGAGATTTGCTCGCTCGGCTGGGCGGCGTGCCGCTGGAGACTTTCCAACTGAGCACCGACCGCCGTTGCGCCATCGTGGCCATGCCCGGGGGCATGGCCGTGTCTCGCTATCGGCTCGACGAATCCCTTATCCGAGTGGCAATCGAGAATGGGGTCCAGTTCACTGACCACTGTTCCGCTAGCCTGCTTCCGCCGAGCCCCGATTGCCGAGTGCTTCGGCTGCAGCGGAAGAATGAAGCGGTCGATGTGGAGGCCTCGATCGTGTTGGCCGCCGATGGCCTGCACAGTAGTCTGCTTCGCCGCAGTGGAGAAGTGGCTGCAACGGTTGCTTCCGATGCTCGGATCGGAGCGGGCATTTTGCTGGAGGATGACCGGAACGTATTTCTGCCGGGCCGCATCTACATGGCCACCGGAGAATGGGGCTACGTGGGCATCACGAGGGTCGAAGACGGCAAGCTCGATGTGGCCGCCGCCCTGGACACCGGTGCCCTCCGCACGTTCGGGGGGCCGGGCCCCCTTGTGGCACAGATGCTGCGAGCGAATGGTTTGCCCTTGCCAGCAGGTGCCAGTGGCGGTGCATGGCAGGGTACGCCGCCGTTGACCCGGCAGACCGCACGGCCTGGCGCCGAACGCGTCTTCGCGCTTGGCGATGCGGCGGGCTATGTCGAGCCGTTTACCGGTGAGGGCATGGCCTGGGCACTGAGTGCCGGGCAAGCCGTGGTGCCTCACGCCGATGCAGGAATTGCAGCCTGGACGCCAGCGGTGCTCGCATCCTGGACGGCGGAATACAGCCGGTGTGTGGTGCAGCGCCAATGGATATGTAAAGGATTGGCCGCCGTGCTTCGACGGCCTGTGCTCACGGATTGCGCGGTCCGCTTGCTCGCGTGGCAACCGGGGCTCGCCCGCCCCATTCTGAACCGCATCAGCGCTGCGGCGCCGTGAGAAAGGCTTGAGATATGTCCTTCAAATTGCTCGGCATGGGGACGGCGTTGCCCCAATATGCCATCGCCCAGGAACTTGCGGTGGAACTCGCAGTCGGCCTATCCGGTCACAACGAAGAACAAGCCCGACGGCTTCGGAAGCTCTACCGGGTTTCCGGCGTCGGCAGCCGGCACAGCGTGCTGCTCGGTGCCAATCCCGAGGCAGCGCGACAGCAGACCTTCTTTCCCCCCGCGAACCACGAGACCGATCAGGGACCGAGCGTAGGCAAACGGATGGAGCGCTATGAGGAAGATGCACCCAGACTGGCCGAGTCCGCGGCCAAGAATGCCCTCAAGAATGCGGGCGTACTACCCGCAGCCGTCACCCATTTGGTGACGGTCTCCTGCAGCGGCTTCTTTTCGCCGGGTATTGATATCCAGCTCATTAAGTGCCTCGGCCTGCCTGCGACGACGCAACGGGTGAATGTAGGCTTCATGGGCTGCCACGGCGCCATAAACGGCATGCGCACCATCATGGGCCTGACGGCAGCCAATCCCAACTCGGTCGTCCTGATGGTGGCCGTCGAACTGTGCAGCATCCACTACCAGTACGGTTTTGACGGCGATCAGAACTTGGCCAATGCACTCTTTGCCGATGGTGCAGCGGCCTTGGTGGCGGGCGGCATAGATAGGCCTGCTCCTCACGAGTGGAGGGCCACCCACTCCGGCTCCTGCCTCATCCCCAATTCGGAGGACGCCATGTCTTGGAAGATACGCGACCATGGCTTCCAGATGACCCTGTCGCGGGAAGTGCCGCGCCACATTGCAGAGAATCTCCGCCCCTGGATTACCACGTGGCTCGCGGAGAAGGGACTCAGCTTGGAGGATATCGGAAGCTGGGGAATACACCCGGGAGGACCAGGTATCCTCAAGGCCTGTGAGCAAGCCTTGGGCCTCGAACGTACAGACACCGCGATCTCCTGGGATATACTCAAGCGCTACGGCAACATGTCGTCGCCGACGGTGCTGTTCCTACTGGAAGCCCTTCACCGTACCGGTGCTCCCAAGCCCTGCGTGGTCCTCGCTTTCGGCCCCGGTCTCATGGCAGAAGCGACCCTCTTTGAGTGAGAGAAGAGGCAATACTGCGGTGGCTGAAGCCCCGGCACGACGCCCAACTGCAGCTCCTGCGGGAGCAGATACGGATTCTCTGCGCCCGGGTGGATGCGGAGCGCGATAGCGCCCTTGTTCTTGAACGGGTCAAGGGCCACAAGCCACCCGAAGCGAGGCGAGCCATACGGACTGGACAGCGACCGGAGACCCTCGTTTGGATGAGGGCGGGGACTCCGGTGGGCCTGTCGGCCCCGACCTGAGCACCCGCCCGCTCGCGAATCCCGATCCGGGGTGTGCAATATTCGAGTACTTGACTGCCAGAAAAACTAACTCGGCGCGGGCGGGCTCGTAGATGCTGGTGCATTTCGCCCCAAAGGGGCAGACTATCGGGCAGGAATCACTCGGGCAAATCGCTGGGGTCGTGCGCCGTTTGGTCGGGGCCTCCTCGGGGAATCCAAGCGTGGCGAGGATGCTGCGCCATCACCCACGGTCAGCAGAGCGATGGACGCTGTGCCCCGCCGATGCACGCTACCAACCTCCCGCGAGGCGTCCCGAGTGGACCGGAGGTGGACCGGAGAGCTACCGCGGGATGCTGTGGCAGATACCGAATCACCTGTCCGAGTGCTTTCTAGCCGCCGCCCGCTCTCGAGCCGCCGATCCGGGGTGTTCAGAAACATAGGCGTGGGCGGATATCCTTGGCGCTGTGGGACTTGCGACGAATCCCGAATCCGGTAGGAAAGCCCATGGAGACCCTCCTCTACGCCCTGATATCGCTCGCCATGCGCTGGCTGGAGCCCCGCCACAACGCCCAACTGCAGTTCCTGCGGGAGCAGATACGGATTCTCCGCGTCCGGGTGGACGCGGAGCGCATCGTGCCCAGCCCGGCCGAGCGGGCGGAGCTGCTCAGGATAGGAGCCATGCTCGACCACGAGGTGTCCGACCTGATGCACGTCGTCCGACCGGCGACCTACCACCGCTGGCGGCGGGAGCAGAGGAAAGGCTACGTGCCGAAGAAGACTGGGCGCCCGCCGACGGCGGTAGCTATCCGCGAGCTGGTGGAGCGCATGGCGAGGGAGAACCTGCGCTGGGGCTACCGGCGGATAGTCGGCGAGTTGAAGAAGTTGGGGATACTCCTCTGCGCCTCCACGGCGCGGAACATCCTCGTCGAGGCGGGCATCCACCCCGCGCCGGACAAGAATAGAAAGAACCCTGCGATTCCGTGGGCGCAGTTCATCCGGGCTAATCTGGACTCGATGGTGGCCACGGACTTCCTCACGAAAGACAACTACACGCCCTTCGGCAGGTACACGGCGTACGTTCTCATATTCATCCACCTGGGCAGCCGCAAGGTCTACTGCAGCCCGGCGAGCTACTCGCCCAACGGGGCCTGGGTAACCCAGCAGGTCCGTAACGCGCGGATGTGGCTGGAAGACGCGGGGCTCGAAGCCCGGTTCCTGGTCCACGACGGCGACGCCAAGTTCTGTGCCCACTTCAGGGAATCCTGGAGACCCGAGGTGCGCTGCCTGCGCACGCCGCCCAGGGCTCCGATGGCGAACGCCTACGCCGAGAGCTTCATCGGAACGCTCAAGCACGAGTGCCTCAACCACTTCGTCTGCTTCTCGCCCCAGCAGCTCGACCGCATCGTGTCGCAGTGGCTCGCGCACTACCACACCCAGCGGCCGCATCAGGGCAAAGACATCGGCAACAACGTGCTCGATGCCAGCTTCCGGCCGCAGGCCGTGGGAAAGGTCCGCTGCAAGCGCCAACTCGGCGGGTTCATCACCCACTACTACCGGGAGGCCGCGTAGTCCCTTCCGGCGACAAGGGAAGAAAGGAAACTGAGCAAGGACTCGGCAACGGACCGCCGCGCCCCGTCGTGGATTCTCTCGCTGTTTCTCCAGCTTCTTCATGGTTCGATGCTGATCTTCCATCCCGCGTGTTGAACTTCACTGCTCGATTCTGTCTCTATGAACAAACTTCATCGTCAAAATCATAATCGCACACCAGCGCTTATGTTTTTGAACGGGTCACCGATGAGAATCTGATCGAACGGCTTGGGGATCGGCCAATCCGGGTCAGCATCGATATGATCATCGATGAGGTTGCTAGGGACACGACTATTCATATTCACTTGGAATCTCCAACGAGTCGAGGTGCAAAACAATCGTCCAAAGTACGCATGGCACGGCCACGCTACGACCCAGACCGTCTCGGCTACCGAGACGGATCTGCTCCGCACGTTGAACTGTCCGACATTTCATCTTCACGAATGTCGGGTAGTGGCTTTCGCCACCTATGTTTCCATGCCGGTCTAAACCGGCCAGCCTCTTTGAGCTATCTCGCCACGTGTGGCGCAGAAGTAACTCATTTGGGGATTGTGTTGCAGAGGGCCGAAGCCCCGGCGTGCACCCCTACACGCTCTGCCTTTTGCAGGCACTGCCGACTCGTTGGGATCTGTGTCCCTAGTGTGTTGCCGCATAACGCTGCGGTCCCGGCGTGCGCTTTTCTTGCGCTAACGTACACCTAAGAGGTGCAGATGCCCATCGCCACCGATTCTTAACTAATCGTGTTATCGGTCTCCAAATGCCAAAATCAACGCCGATGGGGCCATCCCATCGGCGCTGAAGATGAAGATACAACATGAATTCTTCGAATATCAACTCCTCAAGCACGGACGCGGGATGGGTGTGATTGTCCGACATGCTGCGGTAGTATTTCGTTCGGGTGTCCTCTGAAGTGTGGAGCTCCCCGAGGTAATGAGGGGGATAGAGAGACATCTTGGGAATGTCAGTAACCTCACCTCCACGGCCCTCGACCGGACGACTAGCGGAAATTGGCTTCGCTCGATGACCTTCTCCGAGGCCCGGAGATCATCCGCAAGAAGCCTGCTTCAAACACTGAACAAGAATGTCCACTTAAAAGGTCGGTCGTTCCACGCTTTTACCATGCGAACGTGGTTACGCTTGGGCGTCAGGCATCGAAGGTCAACCATGATTTTTGGAAAGCGCACTGCTTGGATTTGGGGGGCATGTTTCCGAAGTCACTAAATGCCGGATAGGGACGGATTCTCAACTCACAGTCTCGAATGCCCCGGACGGGGACCGGAGAGCCCGCGCGCCCGATCGCACGCGCAAGACAAAACGCCGTGAATGTGTAGAACATTCACGGCGTTTGCGTGTAAAAATTGGTGGAGCTAAGCGGGATCGAACCGCTGACCTCCTGACTGCCAGTCAGGCGCTCTCCCAGCTGAGCTATAGCCCCTTGGATAGGACGGGAATCGTAGCGCACGGGGGCGGCTGGTGTCAAACGTTTCCGTGCGGGCTTTTGTGCGGGGCGGATGTGCGGGGGTGGGGAGTTCGCATCGTGTGCCGAGGTCCGCTACTCTGGGTCTGGCAGGAAGCTGGTATCCATGGCGCGGGTTAAGGTCATCACAGGTTCGGCGCGTTCAGGGCGTCGTAGTGCGGTCGATCGCCGTTTTCTCTCGGCGGCGGGCCCGGCGTTGTTGGTATTGCCGGGGCGTTCAGATGCGCGCGCCCGCGAGTCCTCCCTGTTGCAAGACCCCTCCTTGAACCTGCGGGGTTTTTGGGGGCGGCGTGTGCTGGATCTGGCCGGGCTGGCCGAGGCGCTTGTTGGCGGTGGGCAACGTCTGGATCGGCTGGAGCGACGGCTGCTGATTGAGTCGGCGATCAGGGCGAAGCGGGAGACGCTGATTCGTCTGCTGGCGGTGGACCCTGAGGACATGCCGGGCTTGTCGGCGCATCTGCTCGCCAACGTGATGCAACTCAAGCAGGCGGCCGTGGAGCCGGAGGCTCTCCTTGATCAGTTGGCGAAGGCTCGCGTGTTGACGCCAGTTGACGAGGCGGTCGCTTGTGTCTATGCGCGCTATCAGGCGGCGCTCAAGTCCTTGGGCCGGTACGATGTGCCGGGCCTATACTGGGCCGCGGAGGCGCGCTGCCGGGAGTCCCATCCGTCCTTGCTGCGCGAGGTGTCCTTGCTCTTGCTGGATGGTTTCGATGACTTCACACCCTCTGAATTGCGATTCCTCGACGCGCTGGCGGAGCGGGTTCCGGAGCTTGTGATTGGGCTGCATGTGGATATTCGCGCGTCGCGGGCCGACGCCTTCGCCGCATCGCGCCGCGCCTTGGAGAAGCTGCGCACCCGTCTGGAGATCGAGCTGGAGACGCTGGAAGAGAGCGCTCCGGTGGATGAGACGGCTTTCGTAGCAGAGCATCTTTTCTGGCGGGACGTTCCGCCGCAGCACATTCCGCTTGGGGAGAGCATCACCCTGGCTCCGTGCATTGATGTTCGTCATGAGGCGGAATTCCTGGCGCGTGCCATTCGCGCCCTGCTGGACCGCGGCGTGCCCACCGGAGACATTGCCATCGCGCAGCGCGAGGGGGGGGCGGCGCTGTCCACCCTGCTTGCGGCCCTTGGCGACCTGGACATCCCGGTGCGCGCCACGCTTCGTCAAGCTGCAACGGCGAGTGTGCCCGGCGCGCTCCTGCTGGGCTTCCTCGACATGCTCAACGCCTGGGAGCGGGACCCCGTGCTGGAGCTCTTGTCGCACCCCGCGCTCTGGCCCGACGAGCCTGCCGAGTCGGCCACTTGCTTCGGCTTCGTGGTGCGCAAGGCGCTGCTGCTTGCGGGCGAACAAGAGTGGGAGCGGCAGCTCGCGCATTTGGCCGAGGTGTGGGAGCGCAATCCCAAAGAGTGCGGCAAGGCGGCGGCACGTATCCCTGATCCAATCCAGACCCTTGGCGTGTTGCGCCAGCGCTTGAATGCTTTGCGCGGTTTGGCCAGGTCATTCCCGGACGAAGCCGAATTTAAGACCTATCTCGATGCGGCGAGGGATCTGATCTCCAAGTGGCGCTTCGTCGATGCATGTGATGCCGAGTCGCTTCGTGCGATTGCCAGCGTGTTGCGCCGACTCGGGCACTTTGCCCCCGAAGGGCGCATTCGCCGCGATGCGTTCCAGCGGGCGGTAACGCGGGCCTTGGAAGAGACCGAAGTTCCGGCCAGCTCGGTGCGTTCCGGGGTGCTTGTGGCCGAGCCAGAATACCTCCGCAACCGGGCTTTCCGGCATCTCTTTGTCACCGGCCTCAACCAGGGGAACTATCCCCGCAGCCCCGCGCTTAATGCCTTGTACGGCCGTCGCGATTTGGCCCGCCTTGCGCGCGCGGGCATTGAGCTTGACGATGCGCCGCTGAATGCCTCGCGTGAACGGCTCCTCTTTCTTCGGCTCTTCCTTGAAACGCAGGGTCCCGTCACCCTGACCTGGCGCGTGCAGGACGCCGCTGGGCGCGAGGCCACGCAGAGCCCCTTTGCCGTGGAGCTAAACGAACTCCTCAGGCACCGTCCCGGCGCGCGCCGTCCAGCGCCCGCCGCAAGCGCCATCATCGCCCGTGCGGAAGAGGCAAGCTCCCTGCGTGAAGTTGCCGCCTGCGCGGCTGTCGCCGGTGGCAAGGGACTGGCCGCGCTTCGCCTTGCCCTGCCAGAGACGGCGTCCGGTCTCGAGGTGGAGTCGGAACGGTGGCGCGAAGCTCCCTGCGGCCTGCACGATGGCGTGCTGGAAGAGCCGGGCCTGATCAGCCGTATCGCCGCGCGTTACAACCAAGAGCACTGTTTTAGTGCCGCACAGCTCGAAGCCTGGCTCGAATGTCCCTTCCGCTTCCTTCAACAGCGCATCCTTGAAATAGACGATACACAGCCCTTTGAAGGTGAACTCGACCCGATGATGCGCGGCAGCATCCTGCACGATGTGTTGCACCGCTTCCATGCCGCCCGCGCCGGAGAGCCGCTCAACTGGCTGATGGACGAGGGCGCGGCGGGAGAACTTGACCGCTTGTTGGATGAGGCGATGAACCGGGTGTCACGCCAGTTGCAGTCGCTTCCCCCAGAAATCGTGGCCGCCGAGCGCGCCCACCTGGGTGCCATGCTGAAGCGTTATCTGGGAGTGTGCCGCGAGCGTGACGATGCCCATTGGCGGCCCGCCCGATTCGAAGTGCCCTTCGGCGCCTCCGCCCGCCAGGCGGACGAGGAGGTTCCGCCAGCCTTCACGCTTGAGCTTGAGCCGGGAGAGGTCGTCTTGTTCAGTGGCCGGGTCGATCGAATCGACTTTGCCGAATCGGGAAAGACAGCCCGCATCATCGACTACAAGTCGGGCGGCGTGCCTACTGCCGGAGCAATTCAAGAAGGCCGCAACATTCAGCTGGGGGTGTACGCCCTTGCTCTGGAGCAGACGCTCGCGCCGGGCATGGCCTGCGAGTCCGCCTACTATGTGCCCGTGGGAAAGGCTGCGTGGCGTGAATCCTTGGGCAAATCCCCGTCAAGGGACAAGGAGAAGTGGGCACAGCGAGAGCCTAACATGCGCGCCGCCATCGCACGGGCCGTCGCTGCCATTCGCTCCGGGCATTTTCCCCCGCTGCCCGCCGGTAAGGATTGTCACGGTTGCGGCTATGCCAAGGCCTGCCGCCGCACGGCGGCACGCCAGGCGCGCAAAACTGATCCCTTTCGCGATGCTTTCGGCCTACCCGATGAAGAGGGCGAGGAGGCTGGCCCGGGCTCCTGATGTCGCACAGCCGGCCCAAGCGACTCCAGCGTTCTTTGGTCTGGACCCCGGCGGGGGGCCTTTGGTATCGTGCCCTGTCAATCAATCAACCTGGGATGGACCTGTCGATGCAAATCAGTCAGTACCTGGTCAGCCCGTTTATGCAGAATTGCACCGTGCTTCGGGGCGGCGGGGAGACCATCGTGATCGACCCCGGCGAGGTGACCCGCGAATTGCGCGAGGCCATCGCGGGGGAGCGCGTGACGATGGTCTTCAATACGCACTGCCATATCGACCACGCGGGCGGAAACGCGGAGATGGTCCGGCTGACGGGCGCGCCGCTGGTTTGCCATCGTGAAGAACTGCCGCTGCTGGAACACCTTCAGGAACAGGGGCGCATGTTCGGTGTGGGCTGCGAGCCTTCGCCCGCGCCCGACCGTTTCATCGCCGAGGGGGAGAGCATCAACGTGGGGGACGAGTCACTTAAGGTGCTGTTTACGCCAGGCCATTCCCCGGGCCATGTGGCGCTGTTAGGAGACGGCTTTATCATTGGCGGCGATTGCCTATTCGCGGGTTCCATCGGCCGAACGGATTTGCCCGGCGGCGACTATGCCACCCTCATGCGGACCTTGCGCGACAAGTTCCTGCCGCTGCCCGATGACACGGTGGTCTACTCCGGGCACGGCCCTGTGACCACCATCGGCCGCGAGCGCCGCAGCAATCCGTTTCTGGCGGGCCTGTCATGAACAGCCTGCTCCTGCTTGCTGCTGCGTGTCTTGGGTTCAGCGCCGAGTTGCTGGTCTGTCCCGACCAGCCGCTTCAGTTCTCTTATATCGACGAGCCAGTGGTCATCGCGGTGAAGTCGGACAGCGATGTGGAAGCCAAGGCCAGCGTGACCCTTCGGCCACCGCGTGGCGACGCGCCCATCGTGATGGAGCTGGGAACCCTCTCGCTCAAGGCGGGCAAGGAAAGCTGGCATGCGCTTCCGCAGGTGCCCGCAGGCGAGGGCTTCTTCCAGCTCGACCTTTCTCTGGAAGCGGCCGGGGAGAGCAAGAACCTCCACGGCGGCTTTGCCCGGATCCGGCGCAGCACGGGCGAGAACGCGCTGCCTGTTTTTGCCTACGGCGACAACGGTGACGCACGCGCACTTCGCGCCCTGCGCAGCGCTCCCGTGCCCGCGATTCGTATCGACCTGCTCGACCCGGAACTGGAGGCGCGGGCAACCGCGCTGCGTAAGCAGGGCTTCAAGCTGGTGCCCTACCTCGACGCGCGGGCGACGCCCGCCGCAGCGGAAACGGCCCGCAAGGCCGCCGAAGCCTGGTGCGACGCGGTTCTGCGCTGGGACGTGGCCGCTGGAACTTCCGTATCCCTCATTCAGGAAGTAGCCGAGGCGGTGCGCACCACCAAGTGCCCGGCTCCCGTGGTGGCGGTCGTGGACAACATCGACACCTTCAAGACCCTGATCGAACAGGGGCTGGGCAACGTGGTGCGCAGCGTGGTGGTGGAGGTGAAGGATAACGGCGAGTGGACCGTATCCGCCGTGCAGCGCATCGCCGAGCAGGCGGGCTTCGAACAGTGGGATGTGTACGCCATGCTGGCGCCGCCCGAGCCGGGCGCGGAAGAACAGCGCTTCCTGACCAAGCGGATCTTTCTCGCACTGGCCGAGGGCTTCGAGACGGTTGGGTTCCACGCACGCGAGATTTACGACGGCGGCCTGACGGCGGCCTTTAGCCGGGTGAACGCGCTTAGCTTTCAGTTCGGCGCTTTCGAATTCGCCGGCTCCCTGCCGCTTGAGCGCGGGGTCGAGTCCGCCTTGTTCAAGCACGGGGGCGACTGGTTCCTCACGCTTTGGCGCGACGGGGGCGACAAGGAGCTGCTGCTGGAACTCGGCGACGCCGGCAAGCTCAAGGCGATGGACCAGTTCAACCAGCCCATCGAGTTGCCCGAGGTTACCAAAGGCGTGCTGCCAGTGCGGGTGGGCCCCGCGCCGATCTATCTCACCGGGCGCGGCGGCTCCCTGTTTGACTTGGCCGCCCGCCCGCAGGGCAAGCGACTTGCTTCGGAATTGGCCAAGCGCAAGGAGCTCATCGATGTGCTCGGGCCGGAGATCGTCGCCGCAATCAACAGCGTGGTGTTGAGCGAGGGCGCCATCACCCAGCGGACCGGGTTCTTCGCCATGGTGCGGGCCTTGCCCGATCTGGAGCGCCGCTGGCATCAGGGCGAATTGCCGCGCCACATCGCCGTCTCGGCGATATCGCACCTTGCGCGCCTCTTGCGTCAACTTTGCGTGGTGGAACAGCAACGGGGAGAGCCTTTCCTCGAGCCGCTGCAGGACACGCTCGCGCGTTGCGAGGAATACCAGGCCTACTATCTCACCAGCTCTCGCGGTTCGGATGATCGCTTCCAGCGGGGTGACTGGCTGCTCGGCGAGGTGCGTCGGCTCATGAACGAGGCGAACGACCTCGCGGCGGCGGGCCGCCGTATCGAGGCATCGGCCGTGGCCGCGCTGGCGGAGTGGCGTGCCCGCGGGCTGGAGTTTGCCGCGAGCGCCTCTCAGCGCGAAGAAGAGCCGGGCGTGACCGTGGCGTTGGCCCTGCCCGAGCCGCCGCCGCCCGCCGCCAAGGCCGGCGCCGCGGCGGAAATGGCCGAGGACGGCGTGCATGTGATCGTGAAGGGCGACACCCTCGGGGCTATCGCCGCACGCTACGGGGTCAAACTGCGCGAGCTCATGGCTGCCAACAACCTCACGGCCCGCTCGACTTTGCGCATCGGCCAGAAGATCAAGATTCCAGAACCGGTCGTGGCCGAGGCGGCCGTCGCCACACCGCCCGTAGCGGAGGCGCCGGAATCCAAACCCGAACCCAAGCCTGAGCCAGAGCCCGAACCGGAGGCACCGCCCGCAGACGAAGCCAAGGAGGAGCCCCAGGAGGAAGCCAAGGCCGAAGAGGAGTCCGCTCAGGCGCCCTCGGGCACAAGGAAGGTGATGCACACCGTCGAGCGAGGTGAGACCACGCGCAGCATTGCCAACAAGTACGGCGTTTCGGAGGCCGATTTCCGAAAGTGGAACGGGATTCGCGCCGGAGCGCAGTTGGCGCGTGGCAAGCAGTATGTGGTGCACGTGCCCCAGCGCAAGCAGCCCGCGAAACCGGAGTCGGCGCCGCAGGTCCAATCCGGCGAAGGCAAGCAGATTACCCACACGGTGCGGCGCGGGGAGAATCCCTACCTCATCGCGAAGAAATACAAAGTAAGCTTGGACGACTTCCTGAAGTGGAACAAGCTCAACAAGCGGTCCACCTTGCAGGTGGGCGACAAATACGTCGTCTACGTCAAATAGTTCCCAAAGATACAGCGTGAAACCAAAGACCCGAGGGGAGTAATCAGCATGATCAAACTTGTCGCCGTTCGCACCCAGTTGGCCCGGGCATTCGCCTGTGCCCTTGCCGCCATGCTCTCGATGGGCGCGCTGGCGCAAGAGCCCGCCGCAGAGCCCGAGATCGCCAGCGGCTGGATCAGCCTGTTCAACGGCAAGGACCTCGAAGGGTGGACCCCCAAGATTCGAGGGCACGAACTGGGCGATAATTTCGGAAACACTTTCCGCGTCGAGGACGGCTTACTCAAGGTTTCATACGACCAGTACGAGCAGTTCGACGGCAAATTCGGGCACCTGTTCTACAAGTCGCCCTTCTCGAAGTACCGCTTCCGTGTGGAATACCGCTTCGTGGGCGAGCAGGTGGAGGGGGGCGCGGGCTGGGCCACCCGAAACAGCGGCGTGATGATTCATTGCCAAGACCCCGCCAGCATCCGCAAGGACCAGGAATTCCCAGTGTCGATCGAAGTGCAGCTGCTGGGCGGCCTGGGCGACGGCAAGGAACGCACCACAGCCAACCTCTGCACGCCGGGCACCCAAGTGGTGATGAACGACAAGCACGTCCGCAATCACTGCATCAACTCGTCCTCGAAAACCTTCGAGGT
>JBJOID010000044.1:0-6817 GCA_046047315.1 Candidatus Hydrogenedentota bacterium
TCGACGAGAAAGACGCCTCGGCCAACGCCATCGAGGTGACGGTGGATGCCGCAAGCGTGAACACCATGCATGAAGGACGCGATGAACACCTGCGCAACGAGGACTTCTTCCACGTGGAGAAGCACAAGGAGATCAGCTTCAAGAGCACCGCATGGGAAAAGTCGGGCGACAACACCTACAAGGTGTCGGGCGACCTGACGCTGCTGGGCGTGACCAAGCCGATCACCTTCGAGGCCCGTGAGCTGGGCAGCGGCAAGGGCATGAAGGGGGAATTCCGCCGCGGCTTCGAAACGACCTTCACCATCAAGCGCAGCGACTTCGGGATGGAGAAAATGGTGGGGCCGATTGGCGACGAGGTGGAGCTGACCATCAGCTTCGAGGCCATCCTGCAGGAACTGGAAGCGCCCGCCCAGCTGTAGCCCCCGCCCTCGGGCACGACTCCCTTATTCGTGATTATGCCGGTATTCATATTTTTGTGAATGCCGGCATTTCGATTGTCACCTCTTGATCGTCACCTTGTAAGCTATTCATTTGAAAATACTTAAGCAACCTAATCGGCTTCTGATTTGTCATTTCGACAAATCCGGGTATAATTTCCCTCGGGGCAAGCATTCCTTGGGCGGATACGGAGCGTATATCGTTGACCTTTAAGAGCTTACAATGTGCCCTGGCGATGACACTGTTGCTGCCGCCGCTTGCGGCCAGCGCAGAAGAAAAATTGCTGGGGATCGGCCTGCCCATCCTTGAGGGCGAACTCATCGACCTGACGCCTGAAGGGGAAGGTGAGGAAGAGGGGGCGCTCATTGACATTGAAATTGGCGGTGAAGGTGAACTGATCGACCTCGGCACCGAAGGCGAGATCATCGATATCGAGATTGGTGGCGAAGGCGAGCTGATCGATATCGGCCTCGGCGATGAGGGCGAGGGCGGCCTGTTGGACGACCTGCTCGATCTGGACGTGTTCGACCTGGTGCTGGACTTGCCGCTCCCCATCCTGGGGCCGGACAACTTCGAGCCGGACAACAAGCCGTCGGAGTCGGTGTGGAGCGGCTTACAGGATATCGCCACGCTGCTCCTGCAAGGACTGATCCCCTCGAAGGACACGCACAACTTCCATGTGCCAGAGGACGAGGACTGGAACCGTTTCATCGCCACGCAGGGCGAGATTGTGAATATCGAGACGCGCGACGTCTACCCGGGCGCGGATACCTACATTGAAGTTTACCGTGTGCCCGCGCCAACGGAGCTCAACCCGCTGCTGCCGCCGGACGGATGCGGCGCGGCTTGGACTACGGGCCCCGAGGGCGAGCGCCTGTTCCTGGTGGGGTGTAACGACGACACCGGTGAGGAAGGCCCGCAGGGCATCCGCTCGAAAGTCGCGTTTATCGCCCCGGCCACGGGGCTGTACTACGCACGGGTGACCTTAAGCCCGAAGGCCAAGTCCGCGAAGGGGGCCGATCTGGACGGCGCGGACACGATGTACAACTATCAGGCCACCTCGAAAGGACTATTCTCGTCGACGCTGTATTGCACGGTGCTGCGCGGCGACAACAACGCGGTGGTGAGCAACGGCACCGTGCGCTTGACGCCCTACAACATGGACGCGCGCTACGCGAGCGGGGTGTATACGGTGAACGGCGTGCCGCAGGGCACCTACACCGTGTCGGTAAACGCGCCCGGTTTCGATCCGGCCCAGAAGCTGGTCACGGTGTCCGAGGGCAGCAGCCAGACGACGATCTACCTGCAAGCCGTGAGCGTGA
Organism: Candidatus Hydrogenedentota bacterium; assembly: GCA_046047315.1. GTDB lineage: Bacteria > Hydrogenedentota > Hydrogenedentia > Hydrogenedentales > JAEUWI01 > WGMK01. The sequence goes on from JBJOID010000044.1 coordinate 1,761, forward strand.
ACGAGGGTGAAACCGAGGGCGGCACGGGAACCGAAGGTGAACGTGCTGAAGGCGAAGGGCAGCCTGAAGGCCAGCAGGAAGGGCAATCCGGCGAGGAAGGCGAAACGCAGGAGGGAGAAATCACCGAGGGTGAATCTCCACAGGAAGGCGAGGGCGGCACTGAGGGTGAAGGTGGAATCGAGGGTGAGGGCGAAGGAACAGCCGAAGGCGAAACCCCGCGCGCGGCATTCGATTATGCCGCCCCCTATGGCGTGCTGTCGCTTCAGGAGTTGCTGCGCGTGGTGCAGCTGTACAATGCCCGCTTCCATGGATGCGGCGCTGGGAGCGAGGATTCTTACGCGCCATTCTCAGGCTCACAAGCCTGCGCCCCGCACCCGCTGGATACGGCACCGGCGGACTGGTCGCTCAGCCTTTCCGAACTGCTGCGCGCGGTGCAGTTCTACAACCTCGGCGCATACCACTATTGCGCTGGCGGGGAAGGCAACCTCTGCGCGGGTCTTGAATAGAACGCCGATCCGAGCGTCACAAAAGCGATGGTCCGTCTTGGCGCTCGATGCGCTATGCTTTCCGGAAGGATCGACCGGGGAGCGTACACCATGACTGGAACACGATTGTCTTGCCGCCTGCTGCTGGCCTTGGGCATCTTCTGCGCGGTACTTGATGGGCACGCAGATGACGCGGCATTTGAGGCGTGCCTTAAGGAAACGGTAGAGCGCGAGGCTTTGGCGGGCATGTCGGCCGCCGTGGCGATCAACGGCGCCCTGCGGTGGAGCGGCGGCGCGGGCTTTGCCGACGTGGAGAACGAGGTTCCCATGCGCGGTGATACCGTTCACCGCATCGCCTCGATATCGAAGCCGATAGCAGCCGTTGGAGCGATGCTGCTCGTGCAGCGGGGCACGCTTAGCCTGGACGATACGGCGCGGAAGTTTGTGGCTTCCTGGCCAGAGCGCTATCCACCCATCACGTTGCGGCAACTGCTGTCGCACACGTCGGGCATCCGGCACTATCGGGGCGGCGAAGCCTCAACCATGACCGCCTACCCCCACATGCGGCGCGCCCTGCATGCGTTTAAGGACGATGCCCTCGATGCCCAGCCGGGAGAGAAATACCTCTATACAACCTACGGCTACACCCTGATGGGCGCCATGATGGAGGCCGCCGCCGGAGAGAGACTGCACCCCTTCCTCAAGCGGGAAGTCTGGGAGCCCGCCGGGATGGTTTCCACCACCTTCGAGTTTGCCGGGGAGCTTGTGCCCAGACGGGCGAGCGGTTACACCCGCGATTCGAAGGGGGCCTTGCGCAACGCGCCCTACACCGACCTGAGCGTGAAGTATGCCGGAGGCGGCATGATTTCGACGGCCGAGGACCTCGTGAGGTTCGGGCTGGCATTCGAGCAGGGACACCTGGTGGATACCGCCACGCGCGATTCGATGCTGGAGCGGGCGACGCTGAACGACGGAAGCAAGACGGGTTACGGCCTGGGCTGGAACATTGGCAAAGCCGATACGAAGAGAAGCCCTTACTCGCACAGCGGCGGGCAGGCGGGCACAAGCACACACCTTGCCATCCATCCCCAGGAAGGAATCGTTATTGCGATCCTCTGCAATGTCGATGGCGCCGGTGGCGCTGTATCCGCCGTGAATCGGAAACTGCTGGAGCTGGCGCGTAAGCTCCCGCTCGAATAACGTGTTGATGCCTCCCAGCGCTACCCGAATCACTCCGACCTTCCGGAAACGTAAAAGGCCCCCGGATTACTCCGGGGGCCTTAGATTGAACTGGGGGACGATCAGGTGGCGGCGCGCTCGCGCTTGGCGGGGCGGGCCTTTTCACCGCGGTTTCCGGACTTGCCGCTTTCGGCTGCGGCGCGGCGCTTCTCCTGGTAAGTGTGCCAGAAGTAGACCACCGGGTTGGCGATGAACACCGTGGAATAGGTGCCCGCGATCACGCCGATGAAGAGCACCAGCGCGAAGTCGTTGATGGCGGTTCCACCGAAGACCAGCAGCACGCCCACCACGAACAACGTGGTCAGCGAGGTGAGGATGGTGCGGCTCAGCGTTTCGTTCACCGACTTGTTGATCAACTCAATGAAGCTGTAGTTCTTGCCGCGATAGACCTTGAGGTCCTCGCGAATGCGGTCGAAAACCACGATGGTGTCGTTCAAGGAATAACCGATGATGGTCAGCACGGCGGCCACCACGTTCAGGCTGATCTCGCCGCCGAGCAGCGAGAAGATGCCGAGCGTGATGAGCACGTCGTGAACGAGCGCGACCAGCGCGCCCACCGAGTACTTGAGCTCGAAGCGGAAGGCGAGGTACAGCATGATGAAGAAGATGGAGTAGACGACCGCCTGGATGGCGTCGTAGCGCAGTTGCGCGCCCACGGCCGGCCCCACGGTTTGCTCGTCCACCACTTCCACGCCGCTCACGTCGGCCGCCTTGGTCAGCGGAGCCAGCGTCTGGCGCACATGCTCGGCCACGGTGTCGGCGTCCACGTTGCCTTCCACGGCGGAGGCAGCGTCGGTGTCGCTGACGCGAATCAGGAATTCATTGCGGCTCTCACCCTCGCCGGACTCCGATTCCTGCACCACGGGGTTGCCGAAGGCGGCCGTGGCCAGCAACTCGCGCACGGCGTCGGGCGTCACGTCCTGCTCGCTGTCCAGCTGCACCACCATGTTGGTGCCCTGCTTGAAGTCCACGCCGAAGTTTTCCTGGCCGCGGAAACCGAAGAAGGCCATGCCCGCAACGATGAGCACAAGGCTGAGCACGGTGGCGGGAATACGCTTGCCCATGAAGTCGATCTTCGTGTCCGCCGGGACGACGCTGAGCATCTTGATCTTCGCGATGAGCTTGCGCTCGACGGCGAAGTCGAACATAGCGCGGGTTATCACGAGGGCCGTGAACACGCTTGTGATGACGCCGACGCTGAGGGTGATGGCGAAGCCCTGAATCGGGCCGGTGCCGAACTGGAAGAGGACGAGGGCCGCGAGCAGCGTGGTGATGTTCGCGTCCATGATGGTCACCGTCGCGCGGGAGAAGCCGTTCTCGATCGAGGACTTGATCGAGTGACCGAGCTTAATCTCCTCGCGGATGCGCTCGAAGATGAGCACGTTCGCGTCCACGGCCATGCCGATGGTGAGGATGAGCCCCGCGATGCCAGGCAGGGTGAGGGTCATGTCGAAGTAGGCCATCAGGGCGATGACGAACAGGGCGTTGAGCACCTGGGACACGACCGCGAAGAAGCCGGCGGACATGTAATAAATGACCATGAAGATGCCGACGACGGCGATGCCTGCGAGGGCGGAGGTGAGACCGGCGGTGATGGTCTCGGCGCCGAGGCTGGCGCTCACCTTGCGGGTGAACTCTTCCTTCACGGGCACCTTCATCGAACCGGAGTTCAGCGCGATGGCCAGGTCGCGCGCTTCCTCGCCGTCGAAGTTGCCGGTGATCTGGCCGCTTCCGCCAATGCGGTCGCGGATGACCGGCGCACTCACCACGAGGTCATCGAGGACGATGGCCATGGCGCGCCCGATGTTGGCCTGGGTGGCCTTGCCGAAATCGGCGGCGGCGGCATTGTTGAACTGGAAGTGAATCTGCCAGTACGGCGGGTTCATCTGGTCGGGGGTGGCACCCGCGCCGCTAAGTCCTTCGCCAGAAGCGAGGGGCGTCTTGTCGAGCAGATACATGCTGTAGACCTGCTCGGCAAAGGGCTTGGGGGGCTGGCTGAAAGCGATGATCTTGTCGTCGGGCACGATGCCGCCGCGCGCGTTGGCCTGCTCGACCATCGCCTGCACGCGCTCGAGGTTCTCGGCCATCACGCGGAAGCCCTCGCCCCCGGGAACAGGCCGCTCGATGAAGGCGGCGAAGTCTTCGGGGAAGGCGGTCTTGAGGGCGTTGAAAACCGTGAAGGTTTCATCCGGCCCGGCGACAATATGGAAATTCAACTGGGCGGACATCTTGATGAGCTCGACCGCGCGGCTGATGTCCTTCTGGCCGGGCAACTGAATCTGAATCTGATTCTCGCCCAACGCCTGGATGATGGGCTCCTTGGCCTCGAAATCGTTCACGCGGCGGGTGATTTGCTGCAACACCACCTGCTGCACTTCCTGGGCGATGTCCGCGTCCTGATAGCCCGCGTCGCGGTATTGCTGGATGCGCTCCTCGCCGAGGTCCTGCCAGTTGAAGGACACCACAGTGTGGATGCCGCCCTGCAGGTCGAGGCCAAGGTTGATCACCCAGTCGCGGTCAAACTCGCTCCAGCGCTTGACGGCGTGTAGCAAGGCCTGAAACTCACCGGGGCGCTCCTTGGCGCGGGCGGTGTCTTCCTCGGCCCAGCGCGCCACACGCTCTTCGCGCGCGGTTTCGCTCAGGGTCATCCATCCAACCGTGGGGACCACGTAGATCGCCGCCAGGGCGATGGTGCCCCAGATGAGGATCGTGCGGGTTAGTGACTTCTCCATGTGCTTGCGACTCCACCCCTTGTGCCGGCGCGCCCCGGGAAGCCCTGCCCGGCATGGCGCGCTGTTTGCCTGTGGCTACTTTTTCTTGTCGGGTTCGCCGGATTCCCGATGCGCGATGCTGGACTTGAGGAACTCAATCTTCGTGTTGTCGTCGACCTTGAGCACCACGTGTGTGTCGGTGATGCCGACGATCGTGCCGCAAATGCCGCCGATGGTGACGACAGAATCGCCCTTGGACAGGGCGGCCAGCATTTCATTCTTCTTTTTCTCGCGCTGCTGCTGCGGGCGAATCATCAGAAAATACATGACCGCGATCATGACGATGAACATGGGGGCCAGCGAGAACAGGTCACCCGCTCCGCCGGGGGCGGGGGCCGCCTGGGCGAAGGGAAGCAGCGACGTTTCGATATTCGACACCTTGCCAAATCCTTTGATTGTAAGGGGATACATGCACCCGGCGCGGTTTATTCGCCGTTGGAATACGCCCCTAGGAAGGCCCGCTTGAAGTCGAGGAAGGCTCCTTGCAGGATGGCCTCTCGCGCACGAATCGCCAATGATAGCATGAAGTATACGTTATGTAAAGTGTTGAGGCGCAAGGCGA
>JBJOID010000045.1:0-3191 GCA_046047315.1 Candidatus Hydrogenedentota bacterium
CGGAGAAGGTGCGCCGGGTCTCTGGCGTGCCGTTGGCGCTCACGGGCGGTCTGCGCTCGCCCGCCGTGATGGAGTCGGTGCTCGCCAGCGGCGCGGTCGATGTGATTGGCGTTGCGCGGCCGCTGGCCCTGGATCCCGATTTTTGCCGCAAGGCCGTTGCGGGCGAGGTGGAGCGCGCGGCGGACGCCGAGATTTCGACGGGCATCCGCATGTTCGACGACATGCTCCAAAGCGTGTGGCACCAGGAGCAGTTCAAGCTAATGGCCGACGGGCGGGAGCCCAATCCTAGTCTCAACAAGTGGATCGCGCTGGCGCGCGGGCTGGCCAATATCTTTGGCCCGCGCTGAGCGGCGGCCGCTTCTTTTCTTCCGGGGCCCGATCTTGTCATTATTGCCGGGGTACGTCCGCCTTGCGGGCGGCCGGAGAAGCGCCCAGAGATGCTGCAAACCAAATTAGGCCGACACACGGTCAATGCTGTCCGGCTTGGTGAAGTCTTTCAGGTATTCATCAAGCATGGCTTCGCCGACCTTGTCGGCCGCATTGGCCAGAGCGACGCCGTGCCCGCGCGCGTGTTGCGCGGCTTGCGTCTGGTGGGCGCCCCCACGGGAGAGACGGCCTCCCTCGGGGTGCGCCTGAGTGCGGCGCTCACCGAGCTGGGCCCCACCTTCGTGAAGTTTGGGCAGGTTTTGAGCACCCGGCCCGACGTGGTGGGCGAGCAATTGGCGCGGGAGCTCAGCGCGCTTCAGGACCGGGTCGAGACGCTTCCCTTCCATGAGATTCGCGCGGTGATCGAGACGCAGCTTGCCGCGCCGCTGGAGGAGTTGTACGCCGAGTTCGACCGCACGCCGGTGGCAAGCGCATCGCTGAGCCAGGTGTACCGGGCGCGGTTGCACAGCGGCGAGGCGGTGGCGGTCAAGGTGATGCGGCCGGGCATCGAGCGCCGCATCGAGTCCGACTTGAGCCTCATGCGGCAGCTGGCCGAGTGGGCGGTTGAATACATCGAGGACGCGCAGATCACGGATCCGCCCGGGATCATCGACGAGTTCGCCCGCTCAATCCGGCGCGAGCTGGACTTCGGAATCGAGGCGCGCGTCATCGACCAGTTCCGCAGCAATTTCGAAGACGTCGATTTTGTGCTCATTCCGCAGGTGTATCACCAGCTTAGCGCATCGCAGGTGCTCACCATGGAGTGGGTGGACGGCGTGCGCGTAGACCGGCTTGACGCCTATGAGGCGCGGAATTCCGATCCCGCCACGGTGGCGGAGCAGGGTTGTGAGGCCATCTGCCTGATGGTCTTTGAGCATCATCTGTTCCACGCGGACCCTCACCCCGGCAATGTCTTCCTCACGACCGACAATCAGCTGGCCTTCCTCGACCTTGGCATGGCGGGCCACCTGGAGCGCTCCGACGTTTCCGCCATCGCCGACCTCTTTCTGGCCATCTTTCACCAGGACGCGGCCGAGTGCGTGGAGGCGATCCTGACCCTGGCCTCCGACGGCGAGATTGAAGACCGTAGCCGGATGGAGCACGAGATCGCGGAGTTCATTGCCTTCGAGGCGCACACGATCATCAGCAGCGGCGAGGTGTCGCGCGGCCTCGAGCGAGCGATACAGATCATCCACCGCTACAACCTTCGCCTTGCGCCGCGTTTCTCGCTGTTGCTCAAGGCGCTCGCCACCATCGAGATCGTGGGGCGGCAGCTGTATCCTGATCTGGACTTTATTCCCATACTCGAGCCGCACGTGCGCAAGCTGATTACGGACCGCTATCAGCCGAGCCACCTGATGCGCGACGCGCAGCACAACGCCGGGGTGCTGCTGAAGCTCACGCGGCAGGCACCCTATGACGCCGGGCACCTGCTGCAACAGTTGCGCAAGGGCAAGTTTGGCATGCGGATCCGGCACGAGCAGATGAGCCAGTTGCTGACCACGCTTGACCGCAACAGCAACCGCAACGCCCTCGCGATGATTGTCTCCGCGCTTGTCGTGGGGAGCAGCCTGGTTGTAACCGCCGATTCGGCCTTGCGTCCCCTGGGCATCATCGGTTACACCACAGCGGGCCTATTGGGGGCCTGGCTCGCGGCCAACATCCTTTGGTCGCGGAAGTACTGAGAATGGCTCGATGACCTCACCCGTGCTTGCCTACGAAAACTACGCGAAGATCAACCTGTACCTGGACATCCTCGAGCGTCGCAGCGACGGCTTCACCAACATCGAGACGATTTTCCAGACTGTTGGCCTGTGTGACACCTTGCGCTTCGAGCCGCGGGACACGGGCGTATCGTGCAGCTGCACGATGCCCGGGGTTCCCGTGGATGAAGAGAACCTCGTCGTGAAGGCGGCGCACCTACTGCAACGCGAGACCGGCACGACCCTCGGGGCGCATATCGCGATCACCAAGGAAATCCCGGTGGCCGGCGGGATGGCGGGGGGCTCGGGCAATGCGGCGGCGACGTTGGTTGCGCTAAACGAGCTTTGGGAGCTGGGGCTCGCACCGGAATCGCTGGAGGCCTTGGCGCTGCGGCTTGGTTCGGATGTGCCCTATTGTCTGCGCGGCGGCACCGTGGCCGCCACGGGCAGAGGGGAAGAATTCCAACCCCTTCCCACCCTGCCGGAAACCTGGCTGGTGCTATTGCTGCCGGGTATACCCATCAGCGCGGGGTCGCTCTACAGCCATCCCCAGCTGGAGCGTTCTCTGGAGGGCCGCCTCGGCGGGGTCACGCCCGCCTTCTCGCGCGCATTGCGGGCCTGCGATGAAGGGGATTTCGCCCGGGTTGTCTTCAATCGGTTCGAGACGCCCGCCTTCATCGATCACCCGGAGTTGCTGGTGGCGAAGGAGCGCCTGATTGAGGCGGGCTGCATCGCGGCGGCGATGAGCGGCAGCGGTTCCACACTCTTCGGGCTGTGTGAATCCCGCCATCAGGCCGAGGCGCTGGCCCGCGAAGACCTTGGTTTTCCTGCGCGGGCTGTCGCCACGGTGCCAATCGGGATAGCGCGGTGCTCGTCGAACGGCACGGCGGAGTCTTGACGCCCATGCGTGATCAGGAACTGGCCCAGGGATTACAGGAATTCTACGACGCGCTGGTAGCGCTTCGCGCGGCTCTGGCCGATTATCCCGAAGTGCGGGACAAGATACTCGAGGGAGCGACCGACTGGGACAGCCTGCTCCGCTTTAAGCTGCTGCCGCGCTTC
>JBJOID010000046.1:0-8318 GCA_046047315.1 Candidatus Hydrogenedentota bacterium
GAACTCCCCCTCCCAGGGATAGCGGCGCGCTGCGTCCTCTAATTTCGCGGCGCGGCTCCATTCGGCGTCCGAGGGAAGCCGCATTCCCTTTGAGGCGGCATAGGCCACGGCATCGTAATAGGCCAGATTGGCGGCCGGCAGCGATTCCATGCCGGGAGTAGCAAGGTAATCGGAGCGCCAGTCATGGTCGCGGCAAAATGCCGCGAATTCTCCCTGGGTGACCTCGCGACGCCCCATGAAGAAAGCAGGTATCCCGCCCGGCGCACCCGGAATGTAGGCCATATCGGGCAGTGAGGCGGCCATATGCGCGGCGGCATACGCGCGCAGCGCGGCCTCGGCGTCGGCCGGGCTTCCGCTCGCTTCCGCCGCGGCCCAATGGCGTTCCGCATCGGCGAGGATGGGTTGCGCCTCCACGCCTGACAGCGCCGCTGCGCTGTCCCGCAATCGGGCCGCCAAGGCCAGCATGTCCGCGCCTTCGTTGCCTGCGGGCGATGGAGCAACGGACAGGTCCGCATTATCGGGACGATTCAGCTCGACGGCGTAGAGCGCGCCTCCGGTAAGGGCCAGGCAAAGCAGGGTGGCTACCCAACCGCCGAGCCCCTCGGGAAGGGACGGCCCCGACCGGCGCGGCTTGGGTGCCGGAGCAGAAGGGCCTTGTTCCATCTCCTGCCGGATGGCGCGCAGCGCCGCACGCAACTCGCCCGCGTTCTGGTATCGCTTGCCCGGATCGGGATCCACACACTTGGATACGATCTCATCCAGATGCCGGGGCAAGGTGGGCACCACCACCGAAGGCGGCTTGGGAACTCCCGTCGGCACCGCGCCGGTTAGAATCTCATAGAGCACCACCCCCACGCTGAAGATGTCCGCGCGCGCATCCACGTCGCGGCTGTTGCGCAGTTGTTCGGGCGACATGTAGAAGGGCGTGCCCATGACCACCGAGGCCCCGGTCATGCGGGTATTGGCCATGAGCTTCGAAATGCCGAAGTCCATCAGCTTCACCACGCCCTTGTCATCCACCATGATGTTCTCAGGCTTGATGTCGCGGTGAACGGTGTACTGATGGGCGTATTCAAGGGCGACGCAAAGATCCTCCGCCACGCGCAACACTTCCGCGGGAGGCAGTCGATCACCGGGATTGAGCCGCTCCATGTGGTTGCGAAGCGACCTCCCCCGCACCAGCTCCATCGAAATGTAGACCAAGCCATCCGCCGCGCCGATATCGTGCACGCGGACAATGTTCGGATGCGCCAGCTTCCGGGCAATCCGGGCCTCGTTGAAGAAGCGCTCGACCACCATCTTGTCGCGCACAAACTGCGGCAACAAGGTCTTCAGCGCGACCTCCTCGTTTAGGGTATTGTCGCGCACGCGATAAATGCAGCCCATGCCGCCACGGCCAATAAGCTGAAGGATGGTGTACCGGCCCGCCAGCGTCTGGCCGGGGTTAAGCTGCCCGGTGGCGGCAGGGCCCTGACCGGGCGGAGGCGGCGCGGGGGGCGCGGGAGCGGGACCGGCAATCTTGATGCGGGGCAACGGCGCCCCGCACTGCACGCAGCGCGGCTGCCCGTCGGGATTCACCGTAAAGCATTTGGGACACTTCACCCTGGCCATGCGGTCCTCGCGGTTTTCATCCGGGCGATATCCTAGTCCGCGAGCAGGGCGGCTTCAAACCGCGTCGTCACTCGGAGGCATCGGGGATGCGGTAAAGACCTTCGTGCTCCAGTTCAATCACCTTTGGCAAATCGGGAGCCACCCATTCGGGGGCGATGATGTAACGGAAGCCATAGGCTGCGCCGAGTTCCCGCCACTCCCCAAGCGTGCGCTCGCGCCACACATTGAGCTGGCCATCCTCATCGGCACGATCGATGGGATCGGCATAAACCTCCTCGTGCATCTTCTTGATCGATGGCGCGAGCGCGGGCATGTAGGTCATGTGGTGGGCGGTCTGATAATCCGACATGATGGGATGGCGGGTGCGGCTCAGCCACTCGATGTCCCAGTAGGGCGGCACGAGCAGCGCGTCCTCCTCGCCCTTCTCAGCCAGATAGCTCTTCACACGCTGTTGGAATTCGCTCAGCGGCAAATGCTCGCGGAACCGGTATTCGCGGTCCAGCAAAGCCGCCAATGGAAGAAGCAACAGAAGAGCGAACAACGCGGCGGGCATGGCAAAGCGCGGCGGGCGGAGGCCGCAGACGAGGTATCCCACTCCGCTCAGGATTGCGCCAATGGCCACGAAGGCCGTCCCGAACTGGTGATAAGAGGCGAGCGCCAGGAAGGGAAGCCCCACGGCGAGCCCCGTCAACAACGACGGCAAAGCCCCCTTTCGGAAAACAACGCCGAGCAACAACGGCAACACGACGCAGACGCCAACCTCCAAAGTTCGCGCGAACAGCGGCGTCGTACCCAGTTGTCGGTCCAACGCAATCCAGGTGGTCAGGGCCAGGATAACCCCGAGGCCTATCCCCCACCGACCACCGCTGGACCTGCCCGCCGCCAGCATGGCCGCCGCCCCAGCGAGAAGGTAAAAGATGGGCACGGGGTTCTCGATGAAAGACTCATAGCCATCGTCACGCATGCGGTCCTTCAGGAAAGGAACCAAGGCCCCGAGCAGCATCGCCAGCACCAGCACCACGACCGCGCCCCGCCAGCGAGGATTAACCCCCGCCCCGTCCGCAAAAAGGGACAGCACCAACACCAGCAGAATCGGAGCCAGATGGTTCGTCAGGCGGTAAGGCATCCAACCCAGCAGAAGGAAAGGCACCTGATCTCCCATCGCGCGATGCAGGGCCATGCTCACCCAGACCGTGAGGCAGACAATCAATATATAGGCAAAGATCAACGCGAAGGTTCCCGGCCTCCCCTGGCTGCGGTACTCGCGCCAAGCCGCTTCGGCTCCGAAAAGAAGCGCCGCAAACATGAGGATGAGGCTGTGGGCAAAGGGATTGAAACGAGGAAAAAACCGGTGGATATCGTAGAGGGACGAGTAACCATGCCAGATGGCGTGCACGTCTCCCTCCGCGCCATAGGGCGGCGCCGAGGGAAGCGGCACCTTGAAGAGGAACTGCTGCACTACAAGAAAGACCAGACTGACCGCGAGACCAGCGCAAAAGCCTGCCGCCCCGGTTCGGATCAACGCCAGGCCTCCCTGCCGGTAATGCCATGCCGCTGCCAACAACGCCACGGCCAAAACCACCGGTAGCTGGCCAATGTGCACCGCCACCATCAGCCCAAGCAGAAAACCCGCTGCGCGTGCCTTCCCCGCGATGATGAGCGACAAGGCAAGCAGCGCACAGCCCATACCAATCTGCCCGATGCCGTACATATTGGGCCAGGGCACCATCGGGTAATAACTTTGAAAATCCTGATGCACGCCAACCAGCACCAGCACCGCGGCAGCGTGCCCCCAACGGACGCTCCCGGTGCACCATGCCCCCATGAGGAACACCGGAATCGTGGTGAAGCAGAGATGCAGCAGATTGCGCAGTCCGTTAATGAGCAAAGGACTGTCGACCAGGGAAAGCAGCAACGCCGACGCATAGCTTTGGAGGCTGAACACATTCCGCGCGTAGACGTAGGAGGGGTGGCCATCCGGGTAAGGCACATTGCCCGTTATCATCAGCGCATGCTCGTAGGTCTCTTCCCAGCGAACACCACGCAATGCCACCGCCACCACGCAGAAAAGCAGCCAAAGCCCCGCGCCCCCCAACAGGCGCTTCTCGAAAACCGTCCACTCCCTCGACACGCGCGGCCCTCCCTCTCCGGGCGGCCAGCTCAACTATGCCGCCAGAAGTCCGGCCTGAACAATACCAGAATAGCCACGATTTCCAAACGCCCCATCGCCATGAACAGAGTCAGCAACACCTTCGCAAAGTCAGGCATCTTGCTGAAATCGTGCCCGCCGCCGACATACTCCAGACCCGGCCCAGCGTTGCTCATGCAGGTAAGCACCGCCGTCCACGAAGTCATCGGGGGCACATCCATCCCCGCGATGGCCAGCCCTCCAAATCCCAGCACCGTCAGGTGCAGCAGAATGTAGGTCAGCACTTTCCGTTGATCCTCTCCATCCAGCACCTTCTCCCCAAGCCGCAGGGGGCGCATGGTCTTGGGGCGGAAAGCATTGTCCAACCGCCAATACAAGACTTTCATGAGCACGAGGATACGAAACACCTTGATGCCGCCGCTGGTGGAGCCGGCGCATCCCCCCATCAGCATCATCATCACCAGCACCATCTGGCTGAAGTAGGGCCACATGTCGAAGTTGTCGGTGATGAAGCCGGTGCTGGTGCCGAGCGAAGCCACCGTGAAGGAGGAGACGCGCAACGCCTCGCCCACGGGATACGCCGCATCGCCGCCGCTCAGGGTGGGTGGATGTTCGTCAATCGCGCTTTCGGTGCGTGCAAAGCTCAAGTTCAGCGTGATGACCACGACCGCAAGCAAATAAAGCCCCACGAAGGTTCGCCATTCACTGTCTCGCAGGGGCGCCTTCCAATCGCCCCGCCACATGGCGAGAAAGAGCGCGAAGTTCGTGCCGCCTATCAGCATGAACACGGTCAGGATAATCTCGATCGGAATGCTGTCATACGCGCCGGCGCTGGCCTGTCGGTTCGAAAAACCACCCGTGGCAATGGTTCCGAAGGCATGGACCAGAGCATCGTAGAGATTCATTCCCGCCATCATCAGCAGGATCGTAAGCACAAGGTTCAGGCCGATGTAGATGCGCAGCAACAGCGAGGCGGTCTCTCGAATGCGCGGGCTGAAACCGCGAGGATCCGCCCCTGACTCTGAAAGAAACAGGTGCTTGCCGCCGACCCCCAGATAAGGCAGCACCGAAATGAACAGCACGACGATGCCAATCCCCCCGATGAAATGCAGAAAGGAACGCCAGAAAAGTGCGGTCTTGGAAAGCCCCTCGATGTCACTCACCACCGTGGCCCCGGTGGTGGTCAAGCCCGACATGGACTCGAAGTAGGCGTCCACCAGGTTCATTTCGCCGGAGAACACGAACGGCAAGGCCCCGGCGAATGCGGCCGCGAGCCACCCCAAAGCCACCAGCGCCAGCGTCTCGCGCTGAAACATGCGGTTCGAGGCTCCCCGCCCCGCCAGGAAAAGAACTCCTCCGGCAATCAACAGGGCTCCCATCGCGCCGCCAAAGACTTCGAGCTCCACCCATTCGCCGTAATACACGGCGCACAGGCAGCTTGGAATCATGGTCAATGAAAACCCGCCGAGAAGAAGCCCCAGCAGGCGCAAGAGCAACCGGTAGTTCATGGGATGAGGTTCAGTTAAGGATTCCTGAAGGAAGGAAGAAGAGGGAGGGCTGCGTAATTCTTCCCCTCATCCAAAGAGAAATGCAACTTATTCACTGTACCACCCTGAAACTGAGGGGCAACATTGGACTATTGTCCGCTCGACGCGTACGATCCGGGGTATCGACTTAGTCTGGAACCATCATGAAGATCAAGCACGTACAGTTTGTGAAGAGCGCCCTGAAGCCAGAGGACCTGCCGAGAGACCGGCGTCCCGAATGCGCCTTCGTCGGGCGGAGCAATGTGGGCAAGTCTTCCTTGCTCAATACCCTGCTCGGGCGAAAGGGACTGGCCAAGACCAGCAGCACCCCGGGAAAGACGCAGACACTCAATTTCTTCGACGTGAACCACACGGCCTTCTTCGTGGACCTTCCAGGCTATGGCTATGCGAAGGTTCCCGTGGCACTTAAAGAGCAGTGGAATCACTACATGCTGGAGTACCTGCGCGATCGCGAGCCCCTCAAGCTTGTCGTGATGCTGGTCGATTCTCGCCACAAACCGTCGCAACTCGACCTCGACATGTTGGCGATACTCGACGAAGCGCAGGCGCCAACGGTCGTCGTGGCGACCAAGGTGGATAAGCTGAAGCAGTCGGAACGGGTTAGAAACCTCGAGCTCATTCGCGAGACCCTGGAGCTCGATCAAGAAGCCTTGATCATCCCCTTCTCCAGTGTCACCCGCGAAGGTGTCCAGGAACTGGGGAGTGTCATCCGGGATCAACTCGACGGCATCTGAGGGCTCAGCCCGGAGCGGTCAATCATCCCCGTGCATGCGCAGCTTCAACCAGCGGGCGCCGCGCCGCATGGTTTCGGACAGCCCCGCCTCGCGCAGGCTGTGCACGCTCCGCTCCACCAGATATCCGGCGCGGGCCGCCGCGCCGCGCCGCTGCCATGCGATATCTTTCCAGCTGCGTTCCAGCGCCGGTGAGAAGGCAACGCGGTTGCGTTCCTTCTCCACGTAGAGGTTGGCCGGGCAGCGCCGGCAATAGTGTGGCGGATTGCCATTCAGCATTCCCTGGCGCACGCGCGTCATGTAGGGGCCGTTCCACACCTCGGCAAGGCTATGCTCACTCAGCGACATGGCGTCCGCATCCTCGAAGGCGCAGCACGGCCCCATCATTCCATCGGGCACGATGGACATGTTTGTGAAGGGCTCGAAGCACATCGCATGGGATAGCCCGCCAAGGTCGCGCCACTTGAAGTCCCGGTGCATGTCCATGCCGTCACGCACAAGTTCCTCGGAGAGATACCACTCGAAATTGTTGTCCACGGCGAGCTCGCGCGCGCGGGCGAGCCCCTCCCGCACATGCCCCGGATAGGCCAGCTTCTGCTCGGGGCTCAACTCGAACTGCGCCACCCCCGGTTCATCCACAATCAGGCCGCTCAAGAGGCAGCCGATATCCGGCCCGAGGCTATGCGCCAACTCAACGAAATCGACGATCTTGTCAAAGGTGAGGTTGGTCACGGTGATGTATAGATGCACATCCGGCTTGACCGCTCCCTTGCAGGCCTTGGCCTCGGAGAAGAGCCGGAGATTCTTCACGGCTTTGTCAAAGCCCTTGGACCGGATGTAGTCATTAATCTCGGCATTGGGACCATCGAGGCTGACACGAATCTGCTCCCAGCCGAGGTCCACCAATTCCTCAATGTGCTCGGGTTTAAAGAGCGTGCCATTGGTGTGAATGCCGCCATTGCCGCCATAGGCCCGAATTCTGCGGACCATTTCCATCACGAGATCGCGCCGTCCCATGGGGTCGCCGCCGCCCACGAAATACCACCAACGAATCCCAAGCTCCCGCCCTTCCTCAACCAGGGAGAGAAAGCGCTCATCCGACATCTCGGACTTGTAGGACTTGTCGTAGCTCTTCCATCGCTGCCAGCAGTGCTTGCACTGGATATTGCAAATGTTGGTGGGAAACACCATCGCCGTGACCGGCCCCGGCGGCGGGTTCACTCCCGCCTGCCAAAGCTTGATTCGGTGCAGTTGCTCCTGCGCTAAGCTGAGTTCTTCCGGCATAATCTTTCCGTTGTAAACACGCGGACACCAAAGGCCCGCGTGAAGGGTCGTATCGATGGTTGCGCCTAGTATATGCCATGATGAGGGCGAATGCAGAGCCAGCAAGGAGGGTGGACGAAATGACGTTTCGATGGGGCGCGCTCGCGCTCACCAGTTGGATGTTGCTTGCCCCGCTGCAGGCCCGCTCGGAAGCGGAACCCTTAATCAAACTGCCCAGCCCGCTGGGAGCCCACCGGGGCGGACGGGCCGAGTTCCCTGAGAATACCGCCTACGCCTACAGGGAAGCCGCCAAGCGCTGGCCGCATATCCTGCTCGAGGGAGACATTCATCATTCCTCCGATGGGGTGGCGGTCATGATGCACGACCGCGACGTGGACCGCACCACGAATGGCAGCGGCCCCCTGCGCAACATGACGCTTGAGCAGCTGCAACAGCTCGACGCCGCCTATCACTTCACCACCGATGACGGAAAGACCTTCCCCCTTCGCGGACAAGGAATCACGGTGCCCACCTTTGCCGAGGGATTGAAGGCCGCGCCAAACCACTGGTTCCTCATTGAGATGAAGGACGGTCCGAATATCGTCGACGCCACCTTGGCGGCCCTGCGGGAGACGGGTTCAGAAAAGCGGGTCATCATTGCCTCCTTCAATCCCATCTTCATGCGGCAACTGCGTGAAAAGGCCCCGGAGATCTTGACGTGTTACGACACGCAGGGAGCCATGAAGATGCTGCTCGCGTTGCGGGGAACCGCGTGGGACGCTTATGTGCCGGAGAGCGCGATGCTCACCTATTCCCCCGGATTGGAAAAGACGCTTGCCCTGACACCCGATGAATTGATCAAGCTCCAGTCCAAGGGTATCCACATCCAGATGCACACGATTAATGACGAGCAACAGATGCGTCGCTATCTCAACCTCGGTGTGGACAGCATCCTGACGGACTATCCGACACGGCTTGACGCCGTTCTGGAGGAGCGCGCTGGCGCCACGCGCTGAC
>JBJOID010000047.1:0-5896 GCA_046047315.1 Candidatus Hydrogenedentota bacterium
CGGCCTATCGCGCGGCCAGCATGCAGCGCGGGTTTCGCAACCTCTTGGCGTTGTTGCCGGAACAAAAGGGATTGCGACGCCTCATGGTTCCCGTTGGACCACGGGATACGGGACTCGGGGAATTTCTTCGCGCGGCCGGGTTTGAGCCTGCGGGCACTGCGCGTCAGGCCTTCTTTCTACATGGCGCGTACCACGACCTCGCGTGGTTCAGCTACACGCTGCGCTGACCCATCAACAGGCGGCGGCCGCGCGGCTGGCCATCACCTCTTCATAGAGCGCTTCGTATTGCCCCACGATGCGATCCCGGTTGAAGAGGCTCAATGCGCGCTGCCGTCCCTTCTCACCCATCTCGGCGGCCTTCGCCGGATGCGTCAGGATATCCACCGCATAGCGCGCCATCGCCTCGATGTCGCCCACCTCGGTGAGGTATCCATTTTCCCCATGGACAACCACCTCGCGCACGCCGCCGCTGTCCGTGGCCAGCACGGGAACGCGGCAGGCCATCGCCTCCAGCGCGACCAGCCCGAAGCTCTCATGCTCGCTGGGCTGGAAGACCAGGTCGGCGCAGGGAAGCAGCGTCTCAATCTCTTCATGGTTGCCCACATAGCGCACGCGTTCTTCGATGCCCAGCTGCTTCGCCACCCGCAGCGAAGCCATCTTTTCCGGTCCTTCCCCGACCATGATAAGCCGCGCCTCGACATGCTCCAGCACCTTTTTGAAGGCGCGCACCACATCGGTCACCCGCTTTACCGGCCGGAAATTGGAGATGTGCATGATAATCTTCTCGCTACCTTCGCCGAAGCATTGGCGCGGCACCGGCACCCCGCTGAACTTCGCGGGGTCGATAAAGTTGTGAATGGTGCGGACGGGTTGCTCGAGGTTGAACTCCCGGGTGGTTTCTTCCGCCAGCCAATGCGAAACCGCCGTGACCGCGCAGCTCTTCTCCATCGAGTACTTGGTGATGCGGTAGAAGCTTGGGTCACTTCCGACCAGCGTGATATCGGTGCCGTGCAGCGTGGTAACCAGACCGAACTGCTGTTCCGGGGGCGTCATGTCTCGGGCGATCAGCGAGGCGACCGCGAAGGGAATGGCGTAGTGGGCGTGCCACAGATCGACGCCATGCTCCCGGACCACTTCGGCGATCTTGTTCGCGAGCGCCAACGTGTGGGGCGGCGTGCGAAACAGCGGATACGTCACGGTGTCCACGGTATGGCTGGTCAGGTTCGCACGATATCCAGACAGCCGAAACGGAACGTCGTCGCTGACGATATGCACATTGTGCCCGCGATCGGCGAGGGCCACCGCCAGGTCGGTGGCGAGCACGCCGCTGCCCCCGGCGGAAGCGTGACAACTGATGCCGATATTCATGCTTTCTGCCCTCGGATTGTTGGGGCCGTGCGCACCCTGTTGTTCAAAGCGATTCCAGCCCAAAGGGCAAATCAAGGCCAACGGGCCCCAAGTGATACAACGGCTCGCCGTAACGAATGCCCACTTGGCTACCCCAGAACGCCGCGCGGTTGCGGATATCTTCCCAGAAGGCTTCCGTGGAGACAAAGGTCTCCGCGCCGCCGACGCCGGGCTGATAAAACTGCGACGCGTGCGCCGACAACGCCTCCAGCTTCTTGTCGAAGTAGCCGCTGATATCCACGACGAAAGCCGGCGGCTGTGGGCTTGTGAAATAGGCGTGGTAGAAATAGAGCGCGGGTGCGCGGTAAGGCGCCTGCCCGGTGTCTATCTTTGAAAGCCCGGAATAGAAGTTCGCGGCGCGCACCAGTTCATGCGCCGCCTCATGGTCCGGGTGACGATCGGGGCGCATTGGCGCAAGGATGACGCGGGGGCGCAGTTCGCGAATCAGTCGAATGACCGACAATCGCTGCGCGGCCACATTCGCCACTTCCGAATCGGGGATGCGCGCGTTCTCGCGGCGGGTTGCACCAAGGATCTCGGACGCGCGCAAGGCCTCGGCCTCGCGAATCTCCGGCGTGCCACGGGAGGCCATTTCCCCCCGGGTCAGGTCCAGCAGGGCCGTGCGCAATCCGTGCTTCGCCGCCTTGAAGAGCTGCCCCCCGACGCCCAACTCGATGTCATCGGGATGCGCCCCTATGGCCAGCAGGTCGATCCCGCTCATGTCTCGATCTCCCTCACGCCGTACGCTCCCGCCTCGAAGGACTCCATCAGGCGCGGTACGAAATCCCATCCATGCTCGAAAAGCCACGGCAGGATACAGTAAACGCGCTCCTGCGGCTTGCGGTAGGGGGCAAGCACGTTCTGCAAGCGCCGCGCCTGGGCGCGGACGGCATCGGCCTGTTGCGCGTCAGCCTGTGCGATGCGCTCTTCCAGGCGCGCGAGCCCGGCCAAGGTGTGCTCAACATAGGTGTCGGCGCGCTCAGCGATGGAACGGTCCTTGCCCGCCGCCCTGGAAACCGCATCCTTCATCGCGGCCAGCGCTTGCGACACGGGCTCCCGGTGCTCACGCAAGGCATCGAGCGCGGGGTTCTTAATCGCCATCAGCAACGCGCGGGACTCGATCTGTTCCGGCGGCGCGAGCCATGCATCGGCCTCGAAGCCGAACTTGTCGTGCAGCTTGCGCGTCTTGGCATCAAGCAGCAGGGCTTGCGCTCTGGGGTAAACGATGGGCATCGGGTATCCATGCCGCTCGAAGACGCCCCGCAATTGAAGCCAATAGGCGATTTCGCCGGGGCCACCCACATACGCGCTCACCGGAAAGAGCGCCTGTTGAACGACGGGACGCGTAAGAACATTGGCACTGAATCGGCCCGGTTCGTTGTGCAGCAAGGCAAGCATCTCATCCCGCGTAAAGGCGCGCGGCTGCGTGGCAACGTGGAAGTGCTGGCCATCCCAGGTCACCTTGCAACGCCGCCCGTCGCACTCCACGAAGAAGTTGCACTCGTCCGCCCCCTTCACCACCTGCTGCGGATAACCCATGTGGCCCAGGGCTTCGCCCGCGGCGTTGCTGATCCGCGTAGACTCCGTTGGTGCAGCGATTTCACGCTCCAGCACAGGCACTGCGGCGACGCGGGCTTCGGGCAAGTCCGGCACAAAGAGCAGTAGCGGGGTATCGCGAAAAAGGCGCGCCATGATGATCGCGAACCAGTGCGACATCGACTCGGCTGCGTCTATACTTTCGTGCAGAAAAGGCAACACGGCGTCGCGGCTGGAGCCGCCACAACGCGCGGCCGCCTCATCCAGCAAGACGTGCAGCGAATCGTCGACGGCGGTGCGGTACATCGGCGCGCCATCGCGGTAACTGGCTGGCGTATATTCCAGCGGCAGGGCTTCAAATTGCCGAGTGAGCACGTGGGCCGTGCGCACTTCCTCGAAATCATGGTCATCGCCCGCCACCCAGAACACCGGCACACAGGGCGTGCCA
Organism: Candidatus Hydrogenedentota bacterium; assembly: GCA_046047315.1. Classification (GTDB taxonomy): domain Bacteria; phylum Hydrogenedentota; class Hydrogenedentia; order Hydrogenedentales; family JAEUWI01; genus WGMK01. The sequence continues at coordinate 3,392 of JBJOID010000047.1, forward strand.
TGCCGTTCCACCTGTCGGGCGGCCAGTTGGATGGCCGTGATGGCCTTGTAGATCGAGTAGAGCGGGCCCGTAAAAATACCGGGTTGCTGGCCCGTCGCAATCACGGCCTCGTTTCCGATTGGCGACTTGGCCGCGCCAAGCCGCGCCTGATAAGCCCCCACCGCATCTGCCACGCCATCCGCCCATTGCCCCGCTTGTGAGGTAGTCGAGAGCAACTCGTCTGGATGCCTGAGATAAAAAGCGTCCAGTTGCGGCTTCCGTGACAGATAGTCCTCAACCAAGCCCAAGCGCTTTACTCCCTGCTGCCCACGAACATCATGCGCGGCGAAGTCGCCTTATGCGGCGAACCATCATAATCGCCAAAGACCTGCTCGACGACCAGCCCGGACGCGCCAAGCAGAGCGTGCATCTCCTCGAAGGAATACAGCCTCACCGACTCGAAGGTCTCCGTCCGGACCCCACCCGCCTCCAGCACTTTCGTCCGCTTGTTAACACGCGACCGCGCCGAATCAATCCAGCGTTCTTCCAGCACCGTCAAGTTGCCCGCCTCCCGGCGGCTTTCAGACAACAGGTTTGCGCGCACATGGGCCGGGTTCAGGTAGTCCATAAAGAAGCGGCCGCCCGGCCGGAGCGCAAGGGCCATCTGGCGCGGCACGCGGGCGTTCTCACTGTCCTCCTCGAAATAGCCAAAGCTGGTGAAGAAATTGACGACAGCGTCGAAGGCCGCCTCGAAAGGCAGGTGGCGCATGTCGCCCCGGGTCAGCAGCACATTGGCGGGCAGGTGATCATTCGCGATGCGAAGCAGGTCCCGGGAATAATCGAGTCCCACCAGCTCGACGCAATAGGAGGAGAGATGGATGAGGTGGCGGCCGCCGCCGCAGCACAGGTCGAGAATCTTTCCGCAATGGCCCAAGCGGAGGTGGCGCATGGCGAAATCCGCCTCGGCCTTGGCCGCTTCCACGCTGCGGTGCGCGTAAAGCAGGGGATAAAGCGCGTCGAACGCGGTGGCGTACCACGCCGCACCCACTTCGGGAGGGGCGGAGCCGGAGTCTGGCACGGTCACCCCGCGCCCTTCCCGATTACGTGCAGCTTGAGCAGGTTCGTGGTGCCCGCCTCGACAAAGGGCAGGCCGGCCACGAGGACCACTGTGTCGCCCGCATGCACGAGCCCGGCTTCCATCAGCATGGCCTCGGCCTTCGCGGTCATCTTGTCGAAGTCATCCAGATGCTCCACGACCAGCGCCGAGACGCCCCATATCAGCGCGCAGCGCCGCTGGGTCACCGGGCTGTTTGTGATTGCCGTGATTGGCGCGGGCGGGCGGTATCGGGCACAGGCCGCCGCGGTGTATCCCGTCGTGGTGAAACAAATGATGCGGCGCACGTCGAGCGACGCGGTCATGCGGCACACCGCCTGCCCGATGGCGTCAGCATAGAAGTTCTGTTCGGGCGCATGCTGCGGACGGCGGGGATTTGCCCGGTGAAGGTCGGTGGTGCGCAGCCGCATCATCCGCGCGGCGGGCGGGCTTTCCGCCATGTGCAAATCCGTGCGGAAGGCGATCTTGGCCATCACCGCGCATGCCGCAACGGGATAGTCTCCGGCGGCGGTCTCACCGGAAAGCATCACGGCGTCGGTGCCGTCGGCAATGGCGCTGGCCACGTCGGTCACTTCCGCGCGCGTGGGCAGCGAATGCGAGACCATGGACTCGAGCATCTGGGTGGCCGTTATCACCGGCACGCCCATGTCGTTGCACACTTCGATGAGATGCTTCTGAATAAAGGGGACGTCCGCGAAATCCACCTCGACACCGAGGTCGCCACGCGCCACCATCACCGCGTCGGTCACCGCGCAAATTTCCTCGAAACGCTCCAGCGCCTCGGGGCGTTCTATCTTCGCCACGATGCGCGCGCGCGAGCCCGCCGCGCGCAGAAGCTGCCGCAGCTCGACGATGTCATCCGGCGAACGCACGAAGGAGAGCGCCACGAAATCAACGCCGAGCTCCAGGCCGAAGGCCAGGTCCTCGCGGTCCTTCTCGGTAAGGCAAGGCTCCTTGACGTGCACGCCGGGCAGGTTTATCCCTTTGTGCTCGCCCAGGCGGCCGCCCCGCACCACCTCGCACACGGTCCTCGGCGCATCCATGCGCACCACGCGCAGCTCCAGAGTGCCGTCCGCCATCAGGATGCGGTCACCCGCGCTCACGTCATGGGGCAGATTGGCATAGGTTGTGGAGATGAGGTCTTGGGTGCCTTCGATTTCCTCGGTGGTAATGACGATCTCGCGTCCTTCCACGAGCTCGATGGGCGTTCCACCGGAGAGCTTGCCGGTGCGGATCTTCGGGCCTTGCAGGTCCATGAGCACCGCGACGTTGGCAGCCTTCGCGGCGGCCACGCGGCGGATGGTGTCGTACACGCAGCGGTGGTGCTCGTGCGACCCATGGGAGAAGTTCAGCCGCGCAACGTTCATCCCCGCGTCCATCAAGAGGGAGAGTTGCTCCTCGCTGCTGGAGGC
>JBJOID010000048.1:0-9465 GCA_046047315.1 Candidatus Hydrogenedentota bacterium
CACGGAGTCGAGACCATGAAGCGGTACCTGAAGTTCCTGGTCAACATCACCATTATCGCGGGCATCATCGGCGCGGCGACGCTGTATAACTACGGCGTGGGCGTGCGGGAGCGGCATGCGATCCATCTGGAGATCATGAGCCGCATGATGGAAACCCCCCATGCCAAGGAGCTAAAGCCGGTCGCTTGGGACGCGGTGGGGAATGGCGAGGGTCTGGCCGACCTCAATGGCAAGCAAGTCGTGCTGGCGGGTTACGGCTTTCCTCTGAACGACGACCATGTGCGTGACCTTGGTAGCGTCGGGCTGGTGGGGATGGACCCCTGCTGCGACAAACCAATCACCTACCGCAATGTGACCACCCTCGACCTTTCCCCCTTGCCCTATCACACGTACTTCTGGAAACAGGCCAACGTAACGGTGGAAGTGGACTTGGAGGAAGGAGGACGGGCCGACTTCATGGCCGACTCTCCCAGCTTCTTCCGGGGCATCGCCGAGGTTCAAGAAGAGGGAGGCCGCACCCGACTCGCCCTGAAGAACGCCCAGCGGGTGGACACCAGCAAGGGCAGCGCGTTTGGCAAGGTGCCACCGCCCGTTTCACCAGGAACGACGCCAACGGTTCCCGCGGGATCGGCATCGCCGTCCTGATAGCCCGCTCTAATTGGCGGTGAGAAGGCGTCCAATCTCCAGGCGCACTTCGTCAAGCATGACGGGTGAGTATCCCGTGCGCGCCAACTGGATCACGCCGGACTGGTCGATGACCATCGTGGTCGGCAGGTATTGCACTTGGTAGGCGTTGCTTGCGGCGCCGCCGGGATCGAAAGCGACGGGAGGGCGGGGCGACAAGCTGTCCGCCACCGAGGCGATCAACTCAGGTTCCTGATCAATCGCAACCGCGTAAAAGGCCACGTTCTGTCCCGGAAACTCGGTGGCCAGTTTCGCGAACTCCGGCAGTTCCTGCCGGCAGGGCGGACACCAGGTGGCCCAGAAATTAACGACCACGACCTTGCTGCCGAGATCTTCCGCGAAAGGAAGCGGCGCGCCATCCAGCGTGGCCAGCGCAACCTCGGGGGCGAGCTGTCCGGCCAGGGCATATTCATAGGGCTGGGTTATGCGATACAGGGCATAAGCAACGACCACGGCCGCCAGCGCCAGCCACCCGATTCGGGTGGCGGCGCCGCGGCCGGAAGATTTCGTCGTGCCGCCGTTGGCGGTCGCGTCGTTCAATAGATGCTCCTCAGTTCGTCTCCGGCTTTTCCTCGCCGAAGGCCTTGGCCAGGGCTTCGTCAATCGCGGGCCCAACCTCGTCCTCGCCGATCGCCACCGACACAATCTTGCCTTCCTTGTCCACCACCACCACCTGCGGAATGTAATCTACCAGATAGTCATCGGCCACGGCGCGGTCAGGATCCAGCGCAACCGGCACGGAGATTCCCTTCTTCTTGATGAACTTCTCCACCGTCTCCTTCTCCTCGCCGAAGTGAATCATGTAGAACGCGACCGGCTTGTCCTTGTACTGCTTCGCGCGCTCTTCAATGTGCTGGGTGGACTTCACGCACCAGGGGCACCAGGTGGTGGTGAAGTCAAGCACCACATACTCCTTTCCCTTGTGGCTGGACAAGTCGAGCTGCCCGTCCTTAAGCAGGTCGAGCTTAACGGCGGGCGCCTCTTTGCCCGCCAGATCCCTCGGGTTTTCGTCCTGGGCAGAAGCCACGCAAGGCACAATAACCGCCAGCGTCAAGGCGGCGAAACACATGATGGACCTCATCGAAAATCTCCTATACTGATGCGCATATTGCAGGTCAGGCCTGGCCCGTCACTCACGGAGCCCGATGCCTTATAATTCCCCGCGCCCAGAATATCATGTCCCCCGATCCAGCTTGGAGTCCCCGTGCCTGCGACCTTCCTGCACAATTACCGTTCCCTCAGCGACGCCCCGCGCCGGTTCCTCGTTTTCGCCAGCCTCAATGTGTTGTCTTGGCATTCGATCGTCGGGCCTGTGCTGGTGCTGTTCGCGCGTCACATCGACATGCCACCCAGCTGGGTCGGCGTGGTGGTCTCTTTCGTGCCGCTGTCCATGCTGCTCGCCTTCATCACCGTGCCGCTGGTCGAATGGCTGGGCCCCAAACGGCTGATGCTCATCACCTGGGCGGGCCGTTATCTCATCTCCGCCTGCGCTTTCAGCCTGCCATGGGTGTTGTGGTATGGACACCCCCGCTTCGGGTGGATTGTTCTCTTGTTCTCCGTGCTTGGTTTCTGCCTCATACGCTCGATGGGCGTGGGCGGCTGGTACCCGTGGCTGCATGAGATTGTCCAGCCCGCCGAGCGCAGCCGCTATTTCGGCGCCGAAAGCAGCGTCGAACATGGGGTCATCGTCATCACCAACCTCATGCATGTGTTCGTGCTTTCCTTTCACGCCACGCTTTATCACTATCTGGGCATTTACGGGGTCGGCGTCGGCTGTGGGCTGCTGAGCATGCTGCTGCTGGCGCGGGTGCCCGGTGGAAAGGAAACCCCGCCCCATGCCCGCGCCGGCCTGGCCGGGATTTCCCGAGGCATGTACCGCGCCGTGCTGGCTGATCGCGAGTTTCTGGTCTTTGTGGGGCTGGCCGCCTGCGGCCTGATGGCCATCGCCTTTCTGAATACCTCCTCCGTGATGTTCATGCGCGACGCCCTCGGCATCAAGCCACAGATCGTGATGCTCATCCTGACCGCCAACAGCACCGGGGTCTTCCTCACCGTGCGGTACTGGTCGGTCTATGCCGAGCACCAGGGCGTGGCGCATGGCGTGTTTCTCACCATGGGCGGCCTTGGCGCGCTGGCGCTGGCGCTGGTCTTCCAGGGCCCCGCATTCGCGTGGACGCCCTATGTGCTCGCCCCCATCCTCGTGGCGGCGGCCAGCCTCGCCGCAGCGTACTCCGTCATCATGCAGCGCGCCATGCTGGACTATGTGCGCGCGGAATCCCGCGTGGCCTACACCAACATCTGGATCCTCGGCGCGGCCCTTTCCCTCGGGCTTTCCCCCATCGCGGTCGGGTTTTCGATCGATGCGCTCGACCTCTGGGGCTACCGCCTCTGCTTCGTGGTCTGCGCCTGCGCCGCGCTCACGGTTTGCGTGCTTGGCCGAGTCTTGCTTCACCAGCCGCTCACCGGCGAAAGCTCGGCGCCGAGCGGCGTCAATCTGCTTTCTCCCGTGCACGCGGTGGCGCGCATCCTGTGGATATCCGCCGGGCTGCACCCCAGCGCCAAGAGCATTCGCCAGCGCGATTAAGGTCGCCGGTTTGCGTGGCGGTGCCGCGCGCGGATAGGCTACGCGCCGCTCGCCCCGGCGCATTCTCGCGGACCGAACGGGCACTCCACACTTTCACCGCCGCCATGGCCCGAGCACCCTTCCCGTGACCGAACTTCCCGCCCACCCCACACCCTATCGCTGGGTTGTGTTGGCTGTCTTCTCCCTGCTGAACGTCGTCACCCAGCTTCACTGGCTGGCGCTCGCCCCGGTGACGAGCGAGGCCGCCACCTACTACGGCGTGGACACCCTCGGCATCGGCTTTCTTTCGATGCTGTTCATGGCCGTCTACCTCTTCACCGGCATGCCCGCGTCCTATGTGCTCGACACCTGGGGACTGCGCCGGGGCGTGGGCTTCGGCGCGGTGTGCATTGGCGTTTGCGCACTCGTCAAGGCCCTTGGGGCAAGCAACTACACCATCGTCGTCGCCGCCCAGGTGGGCATCGCGGTGGGTCAGCCCTTCGTGCTCAATGCCTACACCCGGTTGGGCGCCAAGTGGTTTCCCATACGGGAACGCGCCACCGCCACTGGCGTGGCCGCGCTCTCGCAATACGTGGGCATCATTCTCGCCATGGCGCTCAGTCCGGCGCTCGCGGATACGCGGGGCATCGATGGCCTGCAATTCCTGTATGGCGTGGCCACCGCCGCCGTCGCCATTGTCTTTCTCTTGCTCTTCCGAGAAGAGCCGCCCGCACACCCGTCCGAGGCGGACAACGAGATCCGCCTCCCCTTCCTCGCGGGAATCCGCCACATCCTGAGCCTGCGCAACATGCGCATCGCCATCTACCTCAACTTCATCGGCATTGGCATCTTCAATTCCGTAAACACCTGGATCGAGCAAATCGTCGCGCCGCGCGGTTTCGACTCGCAGCAGGCGGGGATGGTCGGCGCGGCCATCATGGCGGGCGGCGTGCTGGGCGCGCTGCTGCTGCCGCCCTGGTCCGACCGCCTTCGCCGTCGCGTGCCTTTCCTCGTGGTGCTCACGCTCGTGGCCTTGCCCGGGCTGGCTGGAATGACCTTTGCCACCTCGTATCCCCTGCTGCTGGCGTCGGCCTGCCTCTTCGGATTCTGCACCCTCGGCGCGGGCCCCATCGGTTTTCAATACGCCGCCGAGACGGCGAACCCCGCCCCGGAATCCGCCACCCAGGGTCTCATTCTCACCCTCGGCCAAATCTCCGGGATAGGCGCAATCTATGGCATGGCCGGTTTCACGCTCCCCGATGGCAGCATGACCCCCATGCTGCTGGTTTGCATGGCCGCCACGGCGGGCAACGTCATCGGCTGCGCCCTGCTGCAGGAATCCCGGATGCTCCGCCGCCCGGAATCGTGATCGCCGGAACGGATGACGGCGCCCCCTGATTTCCGGCATACTAGACGTTTGGGCATTTTCACCAATGCAAGGAGTGAAGGATGCACCTCAAGCGCTTCAGGTATATCGGGGCCTTGCTGGGCGCATTGTTCTGTGCAGGCGCGCACGCCGCCGAGCCAGAACTGCGCTACAACCGGGAAGTGCGCCCGATACTCTCCGACAATTGCTTCGCCTGCCACGGATTCGACGCGGCTTCGCGCAAGTCGAAGCTGCGGCTGGACATGGCCGAGGACGGCGAGGGATACCGCGGGGCCTATTCCGTGCTCACGCCGGGCAACCCGGACGAGGGCGAGTTCATGGCCCGCGTGCTCAGCCACGACCCCGACGACATCATGCCGCCGCCGGAATCCGAGAAGCGCCTCAAGCCGGAGCAGATTGAAACGCTTCGGCGCTGGATTGCCGAAGGCGCGAAGTTCGAACCGCACTGGGCCTACATCACCCCCGTGCGCCCGCCCTTGCCTGCCACCGCCACTGACGCGTGGGTGAGCAACCCGATTGACGCCTTCGTTTTGAACCGGATGCGGCTGGGTGGATTGGAGCCAAGCGAAGTGGCCGACCCCGTGACGCTGGCGCGCCGGTTGCACTTCGACCTGACGGGGCTCCCACCCGCGCCGGAAACCGTGGCCGCCTTCGCGGCGGACCCCACCCCCGAAGCCTACGGACGCATGGTGGAACAGTTGCTGTCCTCGCCCCAGTACGGCGAGCGCATGGCGGTGGATTGGCTCGACCAGGTGCGCTATGCCGACACCAACGGATTCCACAGCGACGAGAAGCGCAGCGTCTGGCCCTACCGGGATTACGTGATTCGCGCCTTCAACGAGAACAAGCCCTTCGACCAATTCACCCGCGAACAACTCGGCGGCGACCTGATGCCGGGCGCCACGGTGGAGCAGCGCGTGGCGGCGGCCTACAACCGCTTGAACCAGTTGACCGCCGAGGGCGGAGCCCAGCCCAAGGAGTACATCGCCATCTATGCGGCGGACCGTGTGCGCACCGTCAGCTCGGTATGGCTGGGCTCCACCATGGCCTGCGCGCAGTGTCACGACCATAAGTACGACCCCTTGTCCATCAAGGATTTCTACAAGATGTCGGCCTTCTTCGCAGACATCAAAGAGCAGGCGGTGTATGGCGGGCGGAGCCGATGGGAACCCGTGCTTGAGCTTCCCACGCCCGAACAGCAACAGGAGCTCGACAGGCTCAACCGCCGCATTGCGCTGCTTGAGAAACGCCTTGCCAATCCCACCCCGCGCATGGAGCGGGACTTCGAGGCCTGGCTGCAAGAGCAGGGCGCTCGACTTGGCCGCATTGCTGCACGACAGTGGCGGTATGTGAAGCCGCAAACGGTGAGCGCCGATAACGGCACCGCCTTCACGCTGTTGGAGGACGACTCCGTCTTGAGCCAGGGCCCCTTGCCGACGGATGAGGTTTATCGCGTGACCCTGCGCCCCGGCGCGGCGAACCTTACCGGGATACGCCTTGAGGTGCTGCGCGACGCGAGCTTCCCGCGCGCGGTCTCCCGTGGCAACGGCAACTTCGTGTTGTCCGGTGTCGAGCTTTGGCTGTTGCGCGGCGACGCCCCGCCGGAGCGCGTGACGCTGGCCAAGGCCGAGGCGACCCTCGAACAGGAAACCTGGCCGGTGGCCGCCACGCTCGACGAGGACCCCAAGACCGGATGGGCGGTGAACGGCCATGTGCAGGAGGATCCGCAGGCGGCAGCCTTCAAGCTGGCGACTCCCCTGACGCTGAGCGACGAGGACCGACTTGAGCTGGTCTTGCGCCACGAAACCGGCCTTGCGGGCCACGCCATCGGGCGCTTCCGGCTGGCCCTGAGCGAGGCCAGGAATCCACGGGCCAAGCTGCCCGGCAACCTCTCGCCGGACCTGCTCTACCCGCTGACGCATCTCGACGCCGCGCGCGACGACAGGGTGACAGCGGGGCTGCGCAAGCGCTTCCTTGAGGATTACCCGGAACTCGACGATGAGCGCGCGCTGTTGGCGGAGAGCCGCGCCGCGCTTGAGGAAGCGAAGGCCGCCATCCCCTATACCCTCGCCACGGAATCCATTGAGCCGCGCGTGACGCGCGTGCTCCCCCGGGGAAACTGGATGGACGAGAGCGGCGAAGTGGTGGAGCCCGGCACGCCGGAAGCCCTGCCCCCGCTGAGCGTGGAGGGACGCCGCGCGAATCGCCTCGATTTCGCGGACTGGATCGTGTCTCCGGAGAATCCCCTCACGGCACGCGTCTTCGTGAACCGGCTGTGGAAGAACTACTTCGGCCGGGGCATCGCCGAGGTGCTGGACGACCTCGGCTCGCAGGGGCCGCCGCCCAGCCATCCCGACCTGCTCGACTGGCTTGCCGTGGAATTTCGCGAGTCCGGCTGGGACGTGAAGCACATGGTCCGGCTGATGGTCACCTCATCTGCCTATCGCCAGTCCTCGCGCGCCAGCGAGGAGACGCTGCGACAGGACCCGCTGAACCGTCTTCACGCAAGACAGACGCGCTATCGCCTCGAGGCGGAACTGGTGCGCGACAATGCGCTGGCCGTGGCCGGGCTGCTCTCCGGCGAGGTGGGCGGACCGAGCTTCTATCCCTATCAGCCCGACGGATACTACGACAACTGCAACGCCTTCGGCGGCGACCTCAGCTATCCCACCTCGCAGGAGGAAGAGCAATACCGGCGAGGCCTGTACACCTTCTGGAAGCGCTCTTTCCTGCACCCGATGCTGCTGGCCTTCGACGCGCCCAGCCGCGAGGAGTGCACCGCCGATCGGCCCGCCAGCAACAGCCCACTTCAGGCGCTGGTGCTGTTGAACGACCCCACCTTCGTCGAGGCCGCCCGCGTGTTCGCGCAGCGCATTCTGGAACAGGGTGGGCAAAGCCTGGACGCCCGGCTCGACTACGCCTTCGAGCGCGCACTGTCGCGCCGCCCGGAACCCGAGGAGCGCGAGCTGCTCGCCGGACTGCTCGAGTCGCAACGCGCGCACTATGCCTCGGCGCCGGACGCGGCGGTGGACTTTGTTACCGTCGGGCAGGCCCCCCTGCCGGCCGGCATTCCCGCGCCCGAGCTGGCGGCCTGGACCGCCGTGGCGCGCGCCATACTGAACCTGCACGAAACCATCACGCGCCTCTAGGAGATTACCGTGAGCTTTCTCGACGACGCGATTAAGATGCGCATGAACCGGAGAGACTTCCTCGGCCATGCCTCGCAGGGGCTGGGCGTGGCCGCGCTCGGCGCACTGCTGGGCAGGGGCGTGGCCCAGGCCGCTAGCCCCGCCATCGACCGCTGGCCGGGACTGATCCGCGAGCTGCACGTGCCCGCGCGGGCCAAGCGCGTGATCTTCCTCACCATGGCGGGAGGTCCATCGCACCTCGAAACCCTGGACTACAAGCCCGAGCTCGAACGGCTGCACGGGCAGGCCATGCCGGCGTCCATCACCCAGGGCCAGCCCATCGCCCAGTTGCAGGGCGCGGAGCTGCGCATCATGGGGCCGCAGGCGAAGTTTCAGCGCTGGGGCAAGTCCGGCCAGGAGATCAGCGAGATACTCCCCCACATCGGCAGCATCGCGGACGACATTTGCATCATCCGCTCCATGAAGACCGAACAGATCAACCACGACCCTGCCCACACTTTCATGAACACCGGAACCCAGATCTCCGGGCGTCCCAGCATGGGGTCGTGGGTGCTCTACGGGCTCGGCGCCGATTCCGAGAACCTGCCCGGATTCGTGGTGCTCACCTCGCAGGGCGGCGGCCAGGCCCAGCCCATCTCCGCCCGCCAGTGGCACAGCGGCTTCCTGCCCTCGCGCTTTCAGGGGGTCCAGTTCCATGCCAAGGGCGACCCGGTGCTCTACGTCAGCCGGCCCGGCGGCGTGGGCATGGAACAACAGCGGCAGACGGTGGACGCCATCCAAGGCCTGAATGGCCTGCGGCGCGACGTGCTCGACGACCCCGAGCTGGAGACGCGCATCAGCCAATATGAGCTGGCCTTCCGCATGCAGATGAGCGTGCCGGACCTGATGGACTTCTCCGACGAGCCCGAGCACATTCTTAATCTTTACGGCACCCGCGGCGGCGACGGCACCTTCGCCGCGAACTGCCTGCTGGCGCGCCGCCTCGCCGAACGCGGCGTCCGTTTCATTCAGCTGTACCATCGCGGATGGGACCACCACGGCGGCATCCACGACGGCATCCGCATCACCGCAAAGCTGGTGGACCAGGCCTCGGCCGCCCTCGTCACCGACCTCAAGCAGCGCGGCATGCTCGACGACACGCTGGTCGTGTGGTGCGGAGAGTTTGGCCGCACCCCCATGGCCCAGGGCGACGGACGCGATCACCACATCAAGGGCTTCTCGATGTGGATGGCCGGCGGCGGCGCGAAGCCCGGCATCACCCACGGCGCCACCGACGAGTTCGGATACAACGCCGTCGAGGATGTCGTCCACGTGCACGACTTCCACGCCACCATGATGCACATGCTCGGCGTAGATCATAAGAAGCTCACCTACCGCTTTCAGGGCCGCGACTTCCGCCTCACCGACGTCCACGGCAACGTGGTCCAACAGGTGCTCGCTTAGGCTCGGAGAGGAAACTCGAAGTACATCCCAAGGTACATCTTCGCCCTTCAAAGCGCGACACTGAAAGACATGAGATTTTGCCCCCTTGGAAGGGGGGGCATGCAGGGGCGTTCCCCCTGCATTACGGGGGATGCCTTCCCACGCCGCAAGGGTCAACGACTTTCCTTACAGCTTGGCCTGTTGCCCCATCAGCTCGACGAAGCCCCGGAAAAGGCGCAAGTCAATCTCGTCGCCCATGT
>JBJOID010000049.1:0-2958 GCA_046047315.1 Candidatus Hydrogenedentota bacterium
ACGACGAAAAGCGTGTAGTAATAGCGCGTGCCCTCGATCACATTGGAGTCGAGGAACTTGGAACCGCGCTCATTGAACACGATTGCGCCATCCGCCAGCGACAATGGATAATCCGAGACGCTGCGCACGAGCGTCACCTTGTCGTAACCGGCAATTTCCGGGTCAATCCAGCTACACGATACGACTGCAGCTCCCTCGGCACTGCGCGCGGGCAGCGCACGGAAATCGTAGCCCCGCTCGCTCAGCCCGCTCTCGGGAACCAGCTCCGCAAAGACCTGGCTCTTGCTGGTCTCAATCTGGATGGGAAAGTCGTCGGGATACGCGGCCACGTTGAAGCAATTCTCTGCGCCCTGCACAAAGCGCACCACCGGGCCACGCACCAAAATACCCTCGACCAGCTGGTCTTCCACGCTGAACGTGGGGGAACCGGAGTTGCCGCCGGTCGCGTCAATGTTTGCGCCAAAGAAGAATTCGTTGTCGTTCTGCCGGACGGTGGTGTTGTCGCCAAAGGAGAATTTCTGCGGCAAGCCGGCCGGGTGGCCGATGGTGCCCACAAGGTCGCCGACTTCCACATCGCCTTCGCGGCGAAGCGGAAGCGGCTCGGCGCCTGGCGCGGTAATCGGACGGTCCACGCGAATCACCGCGTGGTCCAGCGCACCGCCAAGGGCCTGCCCCACCAGCTCCACGCCGAAATACACCTGGTTGATCTTGAACGTGGTGACGGCGTTGTTCTCATCCAGCATCCGGAATCCGAAAATGAACGCCGTCTGCGACATGTCGATCTCGTCGGTAATGCAGTGGCCGGCCGTGGCAATCAAGTCCTGTCCGACCATGAAGCCGGAGCAGAAACTCATGACCGGCTGCGTGCCGAAGGGCTCGTCTTCGCAAGCCTCCAAGCCAGCGATCTCATAGGGATCGGTGCTGACTTCCACGTCGCCGTTGGGCAACTCGCGCAACTGGTTGATGCCCACCAAGGCACAGACGGCATCCGACCAATCCAACAGGTCGCTGTCGGTTTCTTCGAAATAGTCGACACGCTGGTCGAGGCCGTAGAAGAGCTTGTCCTCCGCGGATGCGGTCCACGAAACTCCCAGGGCGGCCAGCACCATCAAGATGCTGGAGAAAAAGCGAAACGGTCTCCCGATTGCCTCACGCATTCCCGTCGCTACCTTTCTATCGTCGTGTCGGCGGGGCAACGACAGCAAGCGCCGCTGCCTCGGCGGCAGCGCTCCACATCCTCGTAAGCCCTTGCGATTGAACGTGATCCCTTCCGGCGCGCCCACGCGTTGGCTGGCGTCCCCGATACTACACCTTCACGGGTCGTTTCTACACCATGCCCCCGACGCAAGTCAAGGAAAATGATTGATTTGGATTGAATAAAGTGCTTAAATTGCGAGGTGCGCCAAAGGGTTGTGGGCGCGTCAAGGGTGGATATTGCGGCCCGGGCTTGCAGTGGCCGCGCTCAGGATTTAAGCTTTCGGGCCGGGCATCGCCATGCCCGCCTGTTTATCGCCCCCGGTTCCGATGGAACCCGGACCGTTGCCGCCCTTCCGCCGGCGCGCATGAAGGAGATCCCCATGTCGAAGTCGTTCAAGATTGCCCTGCTTCCCGGCGACGGGATTGGACCCGAGATATCCGTCGAGGCGGTGAAGGTGCTGCGCGCGCTTGAGGCGCGCCACGATGTGGCCTTCGATATCGTCGAGGGGGACTTCGGCGGCGCGGCCTATTTCAAGCACGGGCATTCCTTCCCGGAAGAAACCAAGGCGCTCTGCGACTCGGCGGACGCGATTGTGAAGGGGCCGATTGGCCTGAGTTTCGAGGAATCGAAGAAGATTCCCGTGGACGAGCAGCCCGAGCGCGGGGCCCTGTTGCCGCTGCGCCGCCGCTATTCCACCTTTGCCAACTTCCGCCCGGTCTACCTGCCGCCGGAACTGGCGCACTTCTCGCCCCTGAAGCCCCACGTGGTGGCCGGCGGCATCGACCTGATGATGATTCGCGAGCTGGTGGGCGGCCTGTACTTCGGGAAAAAGGAAACCGGGGTCAACGCCGAGGGCAAGCGCTTCGTTGTGGAACACCTGGAGTATGACGAGGACCAGATTCGCGCCATTCTTGTGGTGGCCTTCAATGAAGCCATGGGCCGCAAAAAGGTATTACATAACGTGCACAAGAGCAACGTGCTGAAGTCGAGCGTGCTCTGGAACGAGGTGTTGGAAGAAGTGGCCGTGGACTATCCCGAGGTCGAGGTGAAGCATGTGATCGTGGACGCCGCCGCGACGGCGCTGGTGCTGAACCCGCGCCAGTTCGACGTGATGGTGATGGAGAACATGTTTGGCGACATCCTCAGTGATTTGGGCGGCGGCATCCTCGGTTCGCTGGGCTTGATGCCTTCGGCCTGCGTGGGACCGGAAAAGGCTTACTACGAGCCGTCCCACGGCTCCGCGCCCGACATCGCGGGCAAAGGCATCGCCAATCCTTACAGCATGATTGGTTCGATTGCATTGATGCTGGACAAGAGCTTCGGCATGAAGCAGGCCGCGGACGAGGTGTGGACGGCGATGCGCCAGGTCTTCGGCGCAGGCATCACCACCGCCGACCTGCGCGACCCCGAGGGCAAAAGCAAAGTGCTCACCACCAGCGAATTCGGCGACAAGGTCATCGACGCGTTGAAGGGGTAACCACCATAACCACCAAGCGTTTCGGGATGGCTGGATTGCGGGACAAGGCCCTTAAGGCTTCCGCATTGCTGGTCGGGGCAGGTATCGGCTATCTCGCCCTTTTGGCGGGTTGGGGCTTTTCCATGGCTCCAGACAAAGCCGATGTGGCCATCGTGCTGGGCAATCAGGTCATGCCTGATGGCCAGCCATCGAGGCGGCTCGGCGCCCGTCTGGATTGCGCGGCATGGGTTTACGAATCCGGTCTGGCTAGGTCTCTCATTGTGAGCGGAGGGACGGGCCTTTC
>JBJOID010000050.1:0-8008 GCA_046047315.1 Candidatus Hydrogenedentota bacterium
AAATTCTCTTCGAAGGCTAGCTCCGCTGCCTCGATGGTGCAGGTGCCTGGCCGCGCAAAGAGCGCGCCGCCCTTGCCTTTGCCGGGCTTGGGTCGGGAGAAGTCTGCCATTCCTGCCGCGCCACCCTCGGCCGTATTGCCACGAAAGACGCAGCGGATAATGGACCCGGTGGCGCCGTCGAGATAGAGCGCACCGCCCAAGCCCGCACCGCCTCCACCTGCGTAGGCTCCCGCGTTGCCGCCCCCGAATCCGGGTATCGCGGGGTGCAGGTTATCCGCCGTCCCACCTGCTCCGCCCCCAAAGCCGCCGCTTCCACCGCGTCCACCTCCGCCTCCGCCAAAGCCTCCCGCGCCCCCGGAGGCGCCCTCGCCACCGCCGCCGCCGCCGCTCCCAAAGCCGCCCGTGCCGCCTATGCCCTGTGTTCCTCCGCCCCCGCCTCCGCCATCGAATGCTCCAGACTCGCCAGAACCACCTGCTCCGCCACCCGTTCCCCCTGTGATTCCACCGCCATTTCCGCCTGTCGTGGCGCCATCGGCGGCATCGAGGCCATCACCGCTGGCGCCGGCACCGCCACCCCCCATGCCCGAAAGCGAGTCGCCTCCATGGCCACCCAATCCTCCACCGCCACCGCCTTGACCGACTTGATTGTCCGATCCGCCCTGACCACCCCGAGCGGTGTTGTCCTCAAAAGTCACGCCTTCGAGGTGCAACGCTCCCCGGCAGAATAAAGCGCCGCCCAAGCCCGCGCCTCCGCCTCCGCCGATGCCATCGCCCCCCGCCCCGCCCTCGGCCAGTCCTCCGCGCAGCGTCAGGTTCTTGAGGGTCAGGCTGCCTCGTCTCCCTGCCGCATCCGCTTCGTGGGATACCGCGAAGAACCGAAAGGCGGGAACGTCGGAGGGGCGCTCGAGCAAGGCGCCATTGCCCTCGATGGTGATGTCGCCCGTGATAACTGGAAGCGCCGTGGGACCATAGGTGGCATTGTCCGGCGCGTTAAAAATATACGAGCCGGGGCTCAAGCGTATCAGCGCGCTCGTGGAAAGACGGTTGGCCTGACGGATGGCGGAAATCAGCGCCGCGGTATTCCCGGGCGATATCTGGTAGATCGCCTGAGAAAACGCGGCTTCCGCCACGAGCAGTATTCCCAACAGGGATACGCCCCAGCGATGCCACCGCGAATATGAACCGAATCTGCCCTGCAACGTCTCGACGCCTTCCGCTTCCCCCGAAATACCTCGTCGTCCCCGACTCGAATATATCGGATTCTGCGATAAATGAAAAGGCTATCGTTTGATGCCGGATCGAATGTGCCAATGACTTCTGGCCGGTCAGGTGCTCACCTCAGCCCGTCGTGCGCAGACCACTGGCAATCGCGTTGATGGAAAGCAGGAGGGAGGGCACCAGCTTGGCCGCCGCCGTATCGTCACCTTGCTGGCGGCGTTCTCGCCATTCGCGCAACAGGGTAATTTGCCGCTGGTGCAATACCCGCAGCCCGCTTTCCCGCAGGGCCAGGGTGGCCTCCATGCGCGGACGTCGCACCGTGCGTGGCGCGCCAAAGATCTGGTTGATCATATCCTGTGTGCGGCGGTGCTCGCCCGCGATGATCGCATAGAAATGTTCCCGCATGGACACGTCTTCCACCAGCTCGGCGTAGGCATACATCAACCCGAGATCGGCCGACGAAATGCTCGTCTCGGCGTTGTAAAGCACGTAGCGCATGAAGGGCCATGCACGCGCGCTCTCGCAAACAAACTCGAACTCGGCCGTATCCTCGTGAGCAAGCCGCTCCAGCGCACTGCCCAGGCCATACCATGCTGGGAGGTAGTACCGTGCCTGCACCCAACTGAACACCCACGGGATGGCGCGCAGGTCCGCCAGCGTCCGCCGTCCCGAGCGCCGCGAGGGGCGCGATCCGATGAAGCTGTGCTCCAGCGCGTCGATGGGCGTGGCGCTTTCCCAGAAGGGCACAAAGCCGTCCATCTCCAGCAGGGCACGGTAGGCCGACTCGCTATAGTCCGCCAAGCGATCGCCCAGCGCGATGCGCCGCTGATTCCGGGCATAGGGCTGCCGGTGGCGCAGGGTGGTTGCAGCCGTGGCCGCAAGCAGCAGTTCCAAATTGTAATTGGCCGTCTGGGCGTTGCCGTACTTCTGCGCGATGGTCTCGCCCTGCTCCGTCAACCGGAAGCTTCCACTCAGCGAGTTGTTGGCCAGGGCTTCCATGAAACGATGGGTGGGCCCCGCCCCGCGGCTGTTCGTTCCGCCCCGACCGTGGAACAACTCCAGCCGAACGTCGTGCTCGCGCGCGAGGTCGCTCAAATGATACTGCGCCATGTGCAGTCGCCAGTGACTCGCAAGCAGACCGCTGCTCTTGTTGCTGTCGCTGTAACCCAGCATCACCTGCTGGGAGCGCTCCGGGCGCATAGTCAGGCTGGCCCGCGTGATGGGATGTTCCAGGAATCGCCGCATGATTTCTGGACCGGCCAGCAAGTCCTCCCCGGTCTCGAAAAGCGGCACCACCGGAAGCAGGCAATACGGCCCTGATGGGCTGTCTGCCAGCAGCCCCGCCTCCCGCGCAAGCACGTAGACCGTAAGCAGGTCGGATGCCCCCCGCGTCATGCTCACGATGAGCGAGCCCAGTCCGCGCGGGCCATGACGTTCGATTTCCTCTGCCAGCACGCCATAGGTTTCCAGAAGTTCCGTGGCCTTGGGCCCCAGCGCTGCGCCGCGCGGCGCCAGGGGGCGCAGGGTCTTCAATTCGTGGCTCAGGAATTCGAAACGTTTTTCCTCGTCCCAGTCGGAATAGCCTTCGACGGGGACCCCGCCGGCCGCGAGCAGTTCCAGCAGGGCTGCCTCGTGGAAGGCGCTGTTCTGGCGAATATCGAGCGCGGCCGCATGGAAGCCGAATATCTCTGCCAGTCGGGCCACCGGCGTTACCTCGGCCTCGGCCAGGCGGTCCGCCCCAACAGCCCTTAGCGAAGAGGCCAGCACATCAAGGTCTTCCATCAGTGCTTCCGCGTTTTCGTAACCGCTGGCTTTCCCAGCGTCCACAAGCCGCGCACGCATGAGCCGCACGAGTTGCCGCCACGATTCATCTGGATTACCCGCGACGATGGCCGCGCCCGCACTTCCCAGCAGCGCCGCCCGTTGTTCGATGGCCTCGCGCAGAATGAGCGGGGGGGCCTGATAAAGATCGGAGAGGGACAAGGCCCCGTAGAGGGTGTCCAGCCGCTCGGTCAAAAGTAGAATCGCCGTCTGGCGCAGGGCTGCCAGTGTCTCCCGTGTAGTCTGGGCTGTCACCAGCGGATGGCCGTCGCGGTCGCCGCCCACCCAATTGCCGAAGGTCAGCCGGGGAAGGCGCGCGTCCCGCAGCAGATTCTCGTCGAGACCCGCCAGTTTCCAGGATTCGCGGAGGCGTTCATCCAACGCAAGCACGGTCTGGGGGAAGACCATCCGGAAATAGTCGAGCACGTTGCTCAATTCGGAGCGCACATCCGGCTTGTACAGATACATCTCGCCCGTGCGCCACAGGCGCTCAAGTTGTAGAGACAGGCGACCGAAGAGGGCATCCCGCTCGCGTGCCGTCCAGTGGGGCAGTGCCAGGGTCTGGATGGTGTCGAAGAGTGCCCGGTGCTGCTTGAGAATCACCGGGCGCTTCGCCTCGGTGGGGTGGGCTGTAAGTACCACCTCGACGCGCACCTCGCCAAGCGCTTCTGCGATCTGCTCTGCAGAGAAGCCTGCCTGCTGCAGCGCCACCAACTGCTGGCCCCAAAGGCCCGGCTCATAGAGCCCGCCGTGCTGTTCCTCGCCAAAGCGACGCGCTTCCACCGCCGCGCTTTCCTCGGCCAGGTTCAACAGCTGAAACGCGATGGACAGCACCTGCAACTCGCGGTCCACCTCTGCGGTGGCTTCCTGCCCATCCAGCGGGGGCGCGGATTCCCCGGTCCATGGCGCCAGCCGCGCCAGACCCGGATGACCCAAGTCCAACAGAACCTGATGAAAGCATCCCATGAACCGTTGCAGGTCCCGGTCGATGCAGGTGAACCACTTACGGTGGACATCGTCAATCGCCATGCATGCCTCCGTCGCGGTCCGGTTGGACCGCTGCGCGAAATCGAGGCCGCCTCAAGGCGCAACCTGTGCGATGAATACTCCACCAGCCCGCATGGGCGGGCCGGCTCCGGGGAGTGCATGGTAATCAATCTTGCCTGTCGCTTGCATCACGCGAACGGAGCGAAAAGGGTCTGGCCGGATGATGACCTACTGCCGACCTAATTCACCCGATAGAGTCGTATCGCGTATCCGTACCATTTGGGATAGTAGTCACCGGGTTTCAGGCCCACACGGTCGGCAAGTTCCAGCACCTTTGATTTGAACTGGTAGTGCGGATCGCCGAGCACCTCCACAACGAGCAGGAATCCATTTGGCTTTAGGGCCCGGGCGATCTCCGACAGCGCCCGTTCCCGGTCAGGAATTTCTCCCAAGACGGTGGAAAGCAAAGCGCGATCGAAATATTGTTCCGGCAGATGTCCTTCACCCGCCCCGCCCAAGAGTGGCCTGACATTGCGAAGGCCTGCAGCGGCAGTCCACCGCATCATCTTGTCCAGCATCCCCTGCTGCATGTCCAGCGCCACGACCTCGCCTTCCGCCCCCACGGCTTCGGCGATGGGTAAGGTCAGTCGTCCTGGTCCGCATCCAACGTCCGCAACCCGCATGCCCGGCGCCAATCCGAGTTGCTCAACCGCGTCGCTACGGCCAACGGGCTTGCCCATGAAATTCACTTCGAGCATCCATGACAACCAAGTCGGACAGGGCGCGCTAGTCACTCGGGAGCGGTAGCGCCAGTAGAGGCACAGCAAGAAACCGCCCAGCAGTATCACTGCGATTATTAGGATCAACCAATCCAAACCTTGTACTCCTAAGCGTAGGGGGGCCGGAAACTATCAGCTCTAAAGTCCAAAGGCAATCAAGCCCCTGGCTGCGAATCCTCATACATGCTTCCCAGAAAATCACTTTGAATAAATCGGCTTCATTGGGCGGAGCGAATGGCTGCAAGGAATGCCTTCTGGAACGGCACCACTAGCGTGCGGCTGGCTGATAGAGCTGGCCAATCCCGTCGGTGCGGTTCCAGACCGGGGAACGCCCTGGGGCATCGAGAAGGCCATAGCGGTGGGGGCGGCGATAGGCGTCTCCATGAATGACCTTGGCGCGCTTCTCGCGCATCTTCTTGAGGTCGAAGTGCGCGAGGTGTATGCCCGGAAGCGAGCGCGCCAGCACCAGTTCCTCGCCGGCCGCACTGTAGGCCACCGATCGGCCGTTGTGTTGCGGAGTGGGATAGTTCGTCATGGCCACGCCGAAGACGTTTTCCCATGCGCGAATCTTGAATTGGTCGATGCGCAACTCGTCGAGGCGGCAAGCATTCGGGGTCAGCACGAGCTCCGCGCCTTTGAGCATCAGAATGCGCGCGCTTTCCGGCTGCTCCCGGTCGAAGCAAATCATGGCGCCCACTTCCACCGCTCCCTTGGCGGTATCCAGCGTCGCCACGTGGAATTCCTCGCCGGGGGTCATGCTGCGTTCCATCGGCTTGAAGTCGCTGGTGTGGACCTTTGCGTAGGTAAAGACTTCCTCTCCGTGACGGTCGAACACGGTCACCGCGTTGCGAGGCAACGGATCGTAAGCCTGCAGATAGGTGAAGGCGATGGCCATTTCCAGCTCATCGGCCAATCGTCCGAACTGCTGCACGTATTCACTGCTGGTGGATTTAGCAAGGGCGTAGAAACGCTCCTTGTCTCCCGGTTTCTCCGGATCGAAGGGCGTGTATCCAATGCTGAACATTTCAGGCAGCAGCGCAATGTCGGCCCCCAGTTCCGCCGCTTTGCGACAGCCATCCATGGCAATCCCTGCGTTGCGGTCGAGGTCGTCTCGCTCGGGGCGCAGTTGCAACAGGGCCACCACCAGTCGCTCTTCGGCGGCCCACACGGTCCCGGGTAGTAGGAGCATCATCGAAAACAAAGCCAGCAAAACGGCAGACAACAGGCGAATGGGACCCGCGACTATCATTGCGCGCCCACCCCCGAGGCTGCCACGCCTTGCGTTTCCAGCACGAGGGTTCGCACACCGATGCGTTTCATCAAACTGAGCGCGCCGATGTAGTCCGCGTAGTCCGCCTGTTTGTCCGCTTTGAGGACCACGCGCTGGTCAGGATTCTGGGTTAATACGTCGCGCAAGACGGATTCGAGTTGCGCTTCGCTCAAGCCCTGCTGTTCCCCGAAGGCATAGGCGCCGTCCTTCACAGTGATCGTGGTTTCGGTGTAGACCTGCTCCCGCGCTTCGGTTGAACTGGGCAGCGTGATGTCCAGCCCCACCTGTTCGCGAAAGGTGCTGGAAGCGAGAAAGAAGATGAGCAGCAGGAACATCACATCGATGAGCGGGGTGATGTTGATGAGGACGGAACGCTTGCGCGCCGGGGAACCGAATGCACCTTCCAAGTTCACGTCTCCAAAATTTCAGGTATAGTTTAGTTGACCTGTGCGACGCTTTCGGCGCCAGCCGGATTCTAACGGCGTGGTGTTTGGAAGGGCAAGCGGTTGTCAGAAGCGTTTGCTAAATCCTATTTCGTGGGGTAAACTTTGGCCGGAAACTCTCCGGGAAGGGGGTTGCCTTAAGGCCAGAACGGGGTTGCGCCGTGGAAGAATTTAAAGTTTGCGTTGTTGACGATTGCGTTGACGAGGCCATGGTGCTGTGCGAGGGGCTCAAGCTCCACGGCTACGACGCAGTCATGGCGCATTCGGGGGCGGAAGCCCTCGAACGCATCGCCCAAGGTGGCGTTCAGCTTATCCTTCTAGACGTAAGTCTCCCGGATACCGACGGTTATGAAGTCTGTCGCCGCTTAAAAGCCGACCCAGCGACGCGCGATATCCCCGTGATTTTCGTGACCGCCAAGGGCAGCGCGGACGACGTGCAGCATGGCTACGCGTTGGGTGCGGTGGACTACATCGCCAAACCCTACAATCTCCCCATCGTGATGGTGCGGGTGGATTCTGCGCTACGCAGCCGTGAGTTGACCGATTTGGTCGGGATTAACCCCGACATGTACCACGACACCTGCTACACCGATTCACTCACCGGTCTCCGCAACCGCCGCTACTTTCTCGAGCGTCTTCAGGAAGAAGTGGAAAAGGCGCACCGCTACAACCACCCCGTGTCCTGCTTGGTTGTGGATGTCGATGAGGTCCGGTCAGTCGAACAGCAGGCGGGCCACCCGGACCATGAAGAGGTACTGGTGGAGGTCGCAGTGGCCATGCGGCAGCGAAGCCGCAACTACGACATCGTTGCACGAATTGAATCGGGGCTTTTTGCTGCAGTATTGCCGCATGCGCCACTGGACGACGCGGTGATCTATGCGCGCAAGATAGAAGACGAATTCGCCCATATCGAAGACCACAACGGCGCTTCCGTGTTTCGTCCTGCAACGGCGTCGCAAGCGAAGCTCCGATTTGGCGTTGTTTCTTGTCGCAACGGTTCGTCACGGGGTGCAGATCAGGTGATGGCCATGTGCATGCGTAAACTCTTCGAGGCGAAGAGCCATCACGAAAAGAACATCGCGGCCGTTGACCTCGACAACGTGAATCCGTCAGCAGATTAGCTGCGGGCTAATCATCCTGGCTGAGCCGGTCGAAGCGGCCGGCGAGCACTTCGGCGGCGGGCTGGGTGACCTCGATGCGTTCGAGGACGATCTTCACGATGGCGGTCATGGGCACGGCGAGGAACATGCCTGCCATTCCCCACATCATGCCCCAGAAAATCAGCGAAAGCAGCACGACCACCGGGTGCATGTCCAGCGTGTCGCCCATCAGCTTGGGCTCAATCAGGTTGCCAATAGAGAATTGGATGCACCCCGGAATGGCAATGGCCAGCACGGCGTTGACCGTGGGCACGTCGGCGGAGAAAAAGACCACCGGCGCGGGGAGCAGGGTCGCAATGATGGAGCCGATGTTGGGGATAAAGTTTAGCA
>JBJOID010000051.1:0-4132 GCA_046047315.1 Candidatus Hydrogenedentota bacterium
AGTTGTCATCGACCCAGCGGAAGGCGACCCGGGTGTCCACGTGATGCGGCGATTCTCCCGTCAGGGCATCACGCAGTGATTGGAAGGCGTAGCCCTGGGGATCGTCCGCCCGCCAGAAGGGCTTCGTGAGATCGCCATCGACCACGGGTGCGGCCGGGGCGGTTTTGATCTGAAGATTGGGGCCGGTGCGTTTGAGTTTTTCAAACAGCAGCTTGAGAGGCTCCATCTCGCCCGTGATGCCGGCAATGCGGCGGGCATAAATGGAATCCCCGGCCTTGGCTTTGGCTCGGCCGAGGAGGTCGAAGAAGCGATCCACATCCGCTGGCTTCAGAAAGCCGCCCGCAGCGGTGATCTGGCGCGGCTCAGGGCGCAGCCACACACTTTCGGCGAAGGTGAAAAACTCCTTCATCTCGGCCTGGGCCGGGCCGTAGAAGAGGGCAAAATATTCATCCATGGTGGCCTGGATGTCCAGCTGGCGGTTCCAGCACAGTTTGCTGTGAAGGTAGAGCATGAGATGGCTGATCCAGGGCCGCGCCATGATCGGCATGTTCGCGGTTTTGGCATCGAAATTGCCCGCGCTCCATCCGATCTCCGCGATGAAGCCGAGGGCATGATCATAGAGGCCATCGAAGCTCTGTTTCATCGTCGATGGGAAAAAGACCGGCACGGGCGGGAGGTTGTAGTTCGGTGCGTGCTGGAGGTAATATTCCCAGATGATGAGCTGCTCGGGGTCGCTCATGGCGGCGATCCATTCGTTGCGATAGGGCAGTTCATGGCCGCGCTCCGGCAGCCTCCAACTGGCGCTGGTCTGGGTGAAGCCGATCACCATGTCTTCCGGCACTTTTTGCAAATGGGGAGGCTTCATGTTGGTGATGCCATAGGCCATGACGGTGAACTTCTTGCCGGGAAACCTGCCCTTCAAACGGTCGCGGACCGCGATGTTGAAATCCCAGGAATACTCGCTGTAGCGGCCGAATCTCCCGTGCTGCTCGAACTTGTCCCAACCGGCGGCCACGTCCTCGCTATCGAGCGCATCCCAGCCATCCGGCTGCCCGATGCTGATGTAACCGATGCCGGGAAAGTGCTGGTCCACCGCTTCGAGATAGGCGGCGGTGTCGGCACGCAGGCGCTCGTTGCTGAGCCGTGGCGTGTGGTAATCCACCTTTCCACCCACCCGGCCATAATACTCCTGCGGCTGGTCTTCGGGTGAGATTTCGATGGGGCCGCTCACACTGTGATAGACCGGCACAAAACGATCCGACCCGACGCGCATGGCCTTATACCAGAGAAACTCATCCGGGATGGAAGCCCCAACCTTGCAATCCACAAAATAGCGCACCGGAAACTCGGGTTCCTCGGTCGTGTTTTGCACCTTGATGGCAAGGTTCTTGGATTCCGGCACGACCATGCCCAGGTCCGGAATCGGCGCATACCAGCGCATGCCCAACTGCTCCAGCAGCGCATAGACTCCATACAAGGTGCCAGTGCCATCGAAGGTGTGAAAGCCGAACTCCTCGCTGAAGTCGCGGTAGTCGATCATCGGCGGGAATCTCCACTTGTGGCCAATCCGTTCTTCCCAAACCTTCTGCCGTTCGAACCGCGGAACCTTGTGAAACCCCGAGAAGGACTTCTCGAAGTGGTAAAGCTGCGGCCCGGCGACGATGACATGATTCTCCGCCGCCACGATTTTGAAGCCGTCACGCTTCAGCCCTGCGAGGGAAAAGCCCAACTTCCGCGTGGCCTCGCTTTCGCCAAGATACACGTGATTTTTCACTCCTGGCGAGGCGGCAGGGACGATGGGCAACTCCGCCCCGGACATCGCCCGCAGGTGGCGCTGCAACTCGCGGGCGGCGGTGCGCAAGCTGGGAGTGGCATCGGAGGCCAGCACGATTTCCGCGACCGCTTTGCCATTGCTGACGAGCGGCACATCATTCGCATGAAGAGTGACCGAAGCGACGAGCAGGAGAAAAGTAGCTTGGGCTTTAGCCCAACTCTTCAACTTCAGATCTTGGGCTAAAGCCCAAGCTACTTTGTGTAAACGGGTGTTGTTCATGGTTGGATTTCCTCCAAGCGCTTCTTCGCTTCCTCCACGAGGACGGCAGGAGCCCCCGGCACTTTCGCGGCTTTTTCGAGACTTTCGCGGGCCTTCGCTTTGTCGCCCATGGCGCGATGAACCTCGCCGTAGCCAATCAGCGCGGTGCAGACCCAATGCGGATCATTGCGGGTGACCTTTTCCAGCTCACCGAGGTCTGCCAGAGCCGCCTCGTGTTTGCCAAGCGAGGACAACAGCCGGGCGCGTTCGCTCAAGGCCCGCTGCCATCCGCCGCCGCTGGCCTGGAGGCGGATGATCTCCGCATAGGCAGCGAGCGCCTTGTCGGGCCCCTTCCCGCTCCGCTGCGCATCCTGGGCGATGAAATGCCACGCCGTCGCGAGATTGTTTTTGGAAAGCGTGTGCTTCATCGACGCCAAGGCATCCCTCTCCGCCTCGGCCGTCTCGCCGAGCGCCGAGTGCGCACGAGCGCGGGCCATGAACGTGTCATAAATCAAACCATCCGGCCAGGTGGCCTCATCGAGCATTTCAGCCGCTTGGAGCACCTCCGCCCATTTCCTCGCCTCCAGATAAATCTGCACTTTGGCGAAGAGGGACTCCGGTTTCAGCGGAATTTGCTCCGCCAGCAGCAGCGCCTCATCGAATCGCTTGTCACGAACCGTCGCCAGAGCCGCGTGGCGCAGCGCATCCGCCTTCTGCTCCGGCTTGGCCGCACTCTCCGCCAGCTTCACGAAAAACGCCGCCGCCTCCGCGTGCCTGCCCTTCTGCAACAACGCCAGCCCCTCCTGCCTTCCGGCAATGAAGGCTGGTTCGGCCCCGGCGGGCTGCGCTAGAAACGCCGTGAGGCAGAGAGCAATGAGAGTGAGTGAGCGAGTGGTCATGGATTCGGAGAATGGAGGAATCGAGGGGGCTGCGAGGTCTCTTGCGCGTGAGTGTCACTCACTTGGAACGGCCTTTCGCCACGGCCTCTGCCAGCACTTCGACCCTGCGTTTCAGAATCGCGGCGGCTTGGGTTATGGATTCGAGAGCTTCCACGACGGCGGGGCGTTCGGTGAATGCGGATGACTATTGGATATTGGGCTTGCTGAGCCGCCATTTCATGAAGTCAAAGCTCCAAGTATAGACCTGATTGAACTGCTTCCCGCCATCCAGCCACGCGGCTTGGTTTCCGTCCGGCTTTCCATCGACCGCGCCTGCGAGGCACTGGTCCGCACGCTCGCGATCCACCGTCCTGCCTTCCTGATGATACAGCCAGGCAAAGACGGGGCCGATGAACATGTTCAGATCCGGCACCGGCTTTGGACCACCGTGGTTTGCATAGCTGTGGTCGTCGGGGAACTTCCCGCCCTTCGACACGGAGGTGGTATCGACGCTGTAATACTTGAACGCCCTGGCCTCCGGCACCCAATTGTTCTCCCACAGCCAGTCGGTCATCCTGCGGAGGGCGGGCGGCACGCGCGGGTCCTTGGTTTTCTCATGCCACTGGATGAGCGCTTCCATGGTCAGGCCGGTCATGAACGAAGGGACGACGTTGTTGGGCTTGTCACTGCACCACTGGTCGATGTGCCCCAGCGCTTGTGCGACCAGCAACTTGGTCCGTTCGCGGGGTGGGCCGCCCAGCTCCTCGGCTCGCATCAGCACGCGCAGGCTGTGTGCGACCTCGCGGCTACGGGCGGCGTCCTCGCTCCACTCCTTTGGTTGGGACTCCGCAGCCCACATCCGTTGCGCCAGCAGCAGCACCGCCTCCTTGGATTTCACATCGCCCGTGCGTTTGAAATGCGCCGCCAGACCGTCCGGGGCCAGATACCACGGCTGGACGTTTCCGTTGTTCGGCAACACATATTTGTCGCGATAAGCCACCGCCAGCGCCGAAGCCGCCCTGGCCCACTTTTCGTCCTTGGTGTGGTCGGCCATGCCATACAGGAGCCGGACGCGGTCGTAGAAGTTGGCACCGATCGTCGCATCCGCCTTGGGGTCCGCGATGTCCTTTTCCATCTGCTTCAAGTGCAGCTCTCCGTAGTGCAGCATCTGCCTTTCCCACCGGACTTGGGAGGCGACAGGCGGTGGCACAAAAGTTGACGA
>JBJOID010000052.1:0-8520 GCA_046047315.1 Candidatus Hydrogenedentota bacterium
TCGGCGCGGCCGACAGTCACGATGATGTTGCCCTGCGCCATGCGCTTCACCGTGCCGGTGACGATATCGCCTTCGCGCTCGTGGAACTCATCGAAAATCTTGTCGCGCTCGGCGTCGCGAATCTTCTGGATAATCACCTGCCGGGCGGTCTGCGCGGCGATACGGCCGAAGTCCTTCGGCTCGCTGGGCACCTTGAGGCGGTTGCCAAGCACCACGTCGGCGTTCAGCTTCAGGGCGTCCTCAAGGGAGATGTCGTTGGTCTCGTCCTCGACGGCCTCGGTGACGGTGCGAATCTCGAAGACCTTGAACTGAAGGGTGTCGGGGTCCACCTCGACGGTGACGTTCGCCGAGCGGTTCATGCTCTTGCGCGCCGCCGTCTCGATGGCACTGCGAATCGCCTCGATCAGGGTGGCCCGATCGACGCTCTTTTCCGCTTCCAGCTGCTGCAGTATCACGCGAAGATTCGTGTCCACGGCATATCTCCTCAGGTCATGGCATGCGCTCGAGGTTGGCCCGCTTCACATTTTCAATGTGAATCTGCACCGTGCCGCTTTCGCTGGCGACCCGTACAAGCCCATCCTCGAAGCCTTCAAGCCGGCCTCTAATTTTCTTCTGTCCCGCCACCGGCGCGTGTGTTTGCACGCGTATCTGTTCGCCCGCAAAGCGGGCGAAATCCGACTCCTTGCGCACCGGGCGGTCGATGCCCGGCGATGACACTTCCAGCATGTACCGGTCGCAGAACCAGTCGCTCGTGTCCAGCACCGGGTTGACAAGCCGGGTGGCCTCGGTGCAATCATCGAGACGAACCCCCACGCCCGGCCTGTCGATAAACAGGCGCAAGACGGTGGAGCCCGTGCCGGTGCCGCCTATCTCGACCTCCACGAGTTCAAACCCGTGGGCCTCGAGCAGGGGCTCCAAGCCACTCCAAACTTGGCGTATGACCGCGCTGTTGTCCACACTCGCTCCGTAACCGGGACGTAGCTCCGCGCTTCCCGGTTCACAAAAAAAAGCGGGCCAAGGCCCACTTCTTTGCGAAGCCAGTCATGCAAAAACGCAGTATAGCACGCAAAGGCTCCGGGTTCAAACCCTGATATTGTTGGAGGTTAGCGCGGGCGGCGCATTATTCTTAGTTCACCCGGTTGGCCCGGCTGCTTTGTCTCGTGTTATGATCGCGCTTGAGGTGAAATGAACCATGGCTTTGCGCGACATAGTGCTGTATCCCGATGCCCCGCTTTTGGAGAAGGCCACCCCCTACGAGACGGTAGGCCCGGAGGTGGCGCGGCTGGCGAAGGACATGATCGAGACCATGTTTGCCGCCGACGGGGTGGGGCTGGCGGGGCCGCAGGTGGGTATTGCTAAACGCATTTTTGTCATGTGTGAACCGGAGGGCGAGCCCCGATGCATCGTGAACCCGGAGATACTCGAGAAGTCGGGTTCTGAGGTGGGGGAGGAGGGCTGCCTGAGCATGCCCCGTATCTATGGGCAGGTGCCCCGGGCCACGTGGCTTCGTCTGCGCGGCTTGGATGAGCATGGCGAGGAAATCGAATTCGAGGCGAAGGGCTTCGCGGCGCGTATCATCCAGCATGAATATGACCACTTGGAAGGGATACTTTTTCCCGACCGGCTGGACATCATTACGCGGGAGGACAAGCTGCGGGAATGGCAACAGGTGCGGGCGGAATTGACGCTGGCCCCGCGCCCGCTCTAGCCCGATGTTTCCTTCCGCACCCTCGGTAGAGCGCCTGGTGGACGCATTTCGGCGGCTGCCCGGCGTGGGCAAGCGCTCCGCCGAACGCATGGCCATCCACCTGTTGAGCGGTCCCGATGGGGACGCGCTCGAATTGAGCGACGCGCTGCGCGAAGCAAAGGCGCGGATTCGCCCCTGCTCGGTGTGCAACCAGCTGACCGAGCGCGACCCCTGCCCCGTTTGTGCCGACGCGCGCCGCGACCCGGCGCTGGTCTGCGTGGTGGAGCAGCCCATGGCCGCCATCGCCATCGAGCGCATGGGCTCCTACCGGGGCCGATACCACGTGCTACATGGCGTGCTCAACCCGCTCGAAGGGGTCGGGCCCTCGGAGCTTAAGCTCGACCGCCTGTTTCGCCGGGTGAAGGAAGAGGGGGTGAGCGAGGTGATTCTTGCCACCAACACCACCGCCGAAGGCGAAGCGACCGCGCTCTACCTGGCGCGACAATTGGGCGATTTGGGCGTGAAGGTCTCCCGCATTGCCCACGGCGTCCCCATGGGCGGCGGACTCGAATACGCCGACGAGGCCACCCTCGCCCACGCCATGGAGGGACGTACACGGTTGTAGGGGGAGGATTGCAGAATTTGCAATTATGTGGTAAGTTTCGCGCAGATAGCCGCGAGGTTGTCTCAAAGTTGAAGTGACATTAAGAGAGGCGTGAGGGTTCTGGCCCTACGATTGCCCGGCAACCTGTCCCTTAGACAAGGTGCCAAAGCCAGCCCGGTTTACCGGGGACAATGTGGTCCGAAAGAATTCGGACAACAACGATCAGGAACTTCACCCTCGTCCCGATGGACGAGGGTTTTTTCTTGGTGGACTGGCTATCGGTTCCTAACCGTAGATGCTCGTGCTGGGATCCCCGCGCCCGCAACAACCACACAAGGAGATTTGGCATGCCGTCCACTTCCGTTAAACCGTCCTTTGATCCGGCACCATTTGAGTCCTGTCACGCTGCTACCGTCTTTCTGGGCGAGCCACCCGTCGACGGATGGCCTGAGACCTTTGCCATCGTCACGGCGCAGAATCCCGTGCCGCAGGCGGGGAAAGCACCGCTTTCAGAAGTGGAAGAGCGTCGTCGAATTCAGGATCTTTCACAGCGACTGAGTCGTGATGGACATATCACCTTCCGAGTAATGGGAGCCTCACCGGATCTCTCCCATCGAGAAATCGGCGAGGGTGTGTCCTCGGACGACTTGGAGTACATTGCGTGCATTGCACGCGAGTTTGAGCAATGGGGATTCTTCTGGGTTCAGCAGGGAGAGGTGTACATCTGCCGGGATGCTTCAGGCTTTGGGTGGCGTGTTGGTATCTGGAGCGAAAGACTTCTTGGGCGCATTCCCTCCGAGTTGCTCCTTGCCGCGGGCGAAACTCAGGAGGAAGCGTGATGGAGCTACTTAAGATCACGGATGCAGGTGAACTGTTTGTGAAGTGCAGCCCTGGTGGCCGGTGGTACTATCGCAAGGGTGATGACCGTTATTACTACCGCTCCTTCGTCCTCGGCGTTTGCGGTAGCGGTAGCGATAACGCATATGAATTTGTCTCTCGACTTTGGAAACTGCGGAAGGAGGATCCCGTATCTTTTCTGAAGAAGTTGGGATGGCCTGATGCCGTGGCGAAGTACAAGCAGTATGAGGAAGAAATGAGTGGTAGAGAGCTTCTTAGACTGCAAGCAAATATTCTGTCGCTGGAGAAGCGTGTCAATGAAATTGGGAACAAGGACTATGCCACGGTAAAGCGAGAGTTATATGAGCAGTTGGAGCGATCCCCGGGCTTTGACCCGGAAGATGTGAGTCAACGTCGTCTTCATCAACATGCGCTATGTTTGACGGGTGGGATACAGCGAAGTCTCGTAGAAAGTCGTCGTAAGTTAGCTCAACGAATGTCATGTAACTAGATGCTATCCCTCAACCCGCCATTCCCGCGTTCGCGGGAATGACGGGTCTTGGGATACCTTCTGGATTCAGCCAGAGGCCGTCCCGCTCCTCCAGAGGCTGATATGCTTCTCGGGAATCGTGTGCACGTACGGGCGCAGGCTAAGCCGCTGGCGTGTTTGCGGGTTTGGTTGCTACACTACCGGTTTCGTATCGACCGGGGAGCTGTACATGAGCGACGTGACGACGATAACCGTTGAGGTGCGGGATGACCACCTGGAGACGCTGGCGCGGACGAAGCCGATGACGGCGCTGGCGGAGCTGGTGTGGAATGCGCTGGACGCGGAGGCGACGGAGGTGCGGGTGGTGTTTGAGGAGAATGAGCTGGGGGGGCTGGAGCAGATCGTCCTGTTGGATGACGGGGCGGGGCTGCACCATGAGGATGCGCTGACGGTGTTCCGCAACCTGGGCGGTTCTTGGAAGCGCGCGGGCACGCGGGCGAATGGCTGCCAGCGGGAACTGCATGGGAAGTATGGGAAGGGGCGTTTCCGGGCCTTCTCGCTGGGGCACGATGTGACGTGGCACAGCGTGTATGAGGAGAACGGCGACTGGTTCGAGTACACGATATCGGGCCAGGGCAGCGCGCCGGGCGTGTTTCGCATCACGGCGCCGAAGCCGAGCCAGGCGGAATCGACGGGGATGACCGTGCGGATTAGCAATCCTTTTCCGGCGGCAAACCTGTTGCGGGGGGTGAAGGCGAACCAGGAGGCGACGGACACGTTTGCGCTTTACCTGCGGCACTATCCGGATACGCGGATCCATTATGACAACACGCCGCTGGATTCGACGAACGCGGAGCGCAGCTATGTGGAGTATGAGTTGCCGTCGATGGTGATGGAGAACGGGGAGCGGGTGGAGGCGAAGCTGAGCGTGGTGGAGTGGAACCTGCCGGGGAAGCGGGGACTATACCTGTGCGACGCGGACGGGTTCATGCGGGCGGCGGGTTTGCCACGCCTGCATTTCCGGGGCTTTAGCTACACGGCTTATCTGAAGAGCGCGCATGTCACGCAGCTGGATCAGCATGGGATGCTGTCGGCGGGCGAGCTGTCGAACGATGTGCGGCAGTTGCTGGATGTGGCGCGGCGCAAGCTGCGGGAGCATTTCACCCTGCGGGAGGCGGAGCGGGCGAAGGACACGATTGAGGACTGGAAAGAGCATGGGCTCTATCCCTATCTGGGGGAAGCCAAGAATGAGCAGGAGGCCGCCGAGCGGAAGATCTTTGAGATCTACGCCACGCACCTCGACCAGATATCGCCCGATTTCGCCACGGCCAACACGGTGAACAAGCGGCTCATCCTGCAGCTTATTCAGGAGCTGGTGCGTTCCCAGCCCACACGCGTCGCCCGAATCCTCGATGGCGTGGTGGAGTTCCCGGAGTTCAAGGAGGCAGAGATTCTGGAGCTGGTGCAGGGGTAGGAGAGGCAGTTACGCTATAATGCGTAGAGAGCATCACGAGGATTCTCGGATGGCATCGATTGACATACCTGCCAAGGTCAAGGAATCCGTGCTGAGCGTGGCGCCGGATGCGGACGTCATCCTCTATGGGTCGCGCGTGCGCGGAGTTTTCGATCCAGATTCGGACTGGGATTTCTTGGTGCTGTGCGCGAACGGCGAAGATCGCGCGGTCAAGAACGCCATTCACGATGCCGTGATCGATCTCGAATTCGAGATCGGACCACTATGCGATACATGGCCGAGTATCTCCGTGTTTGTTCATTCGCGCGAGTATTGGTCGCGTGGGGTAATTCGGGCGACACCATATCATCGCGAGGTATCCCGGGACGGGAAGCGGCTGTGAGTCCCGATGAATGCAGCGTCGCGTTGCAACGCCTGAGAAGAGCCCATGATGCGTTGACAGACGCGCGTGTGGCTGCTGATGCGAATCGATGGCACAACGCCGTGGGTCGTTTATATTACGCCTGCTTTTATGCGGCTGGCGCGGCGCTATATTGCAAGGGATTGCAGGCAAAGAAACATGGTGGCGCACAAGCTGCATTCAACCGTGAGTTTGTGCACACGGGTCTTCTGGACAGAGAGCGGTGCCGAGTTTATCTGGAGCTCCTTAAGCGGCGACTTGAAGTGGACTATGAGGAATACGCGGACGCGACCGAATCCGAGGTCTTGGAGTGGCTTCCAAAGGCAGAGCACTTCGTGGCCGCCGTTGAGGCGATTGTCGCGGGACTTATATCACAAGAATCAGATGTGTCCAGCGACGGAGTATAAGGAGCCAGGACCTAATCCTTGGTAATCTGCGGCGGCACTGCTGAGAAAATTGGTCTACGGTTAAAGATGAAAAGCGGCGTCTCCCTATAGGGAGACGCCGCTTGTTTCTTTGACTACGCGCTTAGAAGCTGTCCGAAGTCTCGAGCTTTTCTTCCACGTCGGCGTTGACGCGGGCGGGGATGTAGGGTCCGGTCATCATGTCGCGGTAGGCCATGCCGGGGCCGACCATGGGGTAGACGAAGGACATCTTGTCGACGACGACTTCGAGGAAGGCGGGGCCGTCGAAGTCGAGCCATTCCTTGATGGTCTTCTTGAGGTCCTCGCGCTTTTCAACGCGCTGCGCGAACTTGAAGCCGTCAGCCTCCGCGGCCTTGATGAAGTCCTTGGCGTGCAGGCTCTTGTCGGTGCCGGAGAAGCGGCCCTCGTAGTAGAGCGTCTGCCACTGAACCACCATCCCGTCACCGTAGTTGTTGAGCAACAGGATCTTCACGGGCAGGTTGTAGGTGGTGCAGGTTTCCATCTCGCCCAGGTTCATGCGGATGCTGCCATCGCCGTCGACATCGATGACGATCTTGCCGGGCGCGCCGACCTGGGCGCCGATGGCGGCGGGCAGGCCGTAGCCCATGGTGCCCATGCTGCCGGAGGTGAGCCAGGTGCGCGGGTGCTTGAAGTCAAAGAACTGCGCGGCGAACATCTGGTGCTGGCCGACGCCGGTGGAAACAATCGCTTCGCCCTTGGTGAACTCATTGACGAGGGCGCAGACTTCCTGCGGCTGGATGATGTCGCTGTCGCGGTTGAAGCCCATCGGGTGGTTGGCCTTCATTTCCTGCACGTACTTGACCCAGCCCTTGGTGTTGGTCTTCACGCCCTTGCCATGGGCGATGAGGTCGCGCAGGGCCACGGCGGCGTCGCCGACGTAGTGCCAGTTGACCTTCTTCACCTTGTTGATCTCGGCGGAGTCGACGTCGATCTGGGCGACCTTGGCGTGCCTGGCCCATTCATGGGGTACGGCGCAGACGCGGTCGTCGAAGCGGGCGCCAACGGCGAAGACGAAGTCGCAGTCTTCGATGGCGTAGTTGGCATAGGCGGTGCCGTGCATGCCGAGCATGTGGAGGCAGAGCGGGTCATAGGTGTCCACCGCGCCAATGCCCATGAGGGTGGTGACGACGGGAACCTGGAACTTCTGGGAAAACTCGCGCACTTCCTTGGCGGCGTTGGCGTTAATGGCGCCGCCGCCGACATACATCAGCGGGCGCTTGGCGGCGCTGAGCAGCTTAAAGAAATCGTCGGCGCGCTCTTTCGGCATGCGCGACTCCGTCATTTTCTCGAGGCGCTGCTGATAGCCGCGCATGGGGAGGAGGCCGGCGCCCTTGAACTCGCCTTCCCAGTTTTGCACGTCCTTGGGAATGTCGATGACCACGGGGCCGGGGCGGCCGCTGCGCGCGATGTGGAAGGCGGTGCGGACGGTTTCTTCCAGCTGCGTCTCATCCTGCACGAGGAAGACGTGCTTGGCACACGAACTCATGATGTTGAAGACCGGCGCCTCCTGGAAGGCGTCGGTGCCCACGGCCTTGCGGGGCACCTGGCCGCAGATCAACACCATGGGGATGCTGTCAGACATGGCGTCGCGCACGGGGGTGACGCTGTTGGTGGCGCCGGGGCCGCTGGTCACCATCGACACGCCCACCTTGCCAGTGACGCGCGAATAGCCGGCGGCCATGAATCCCGCGCCCTGCTCGTTGGCGGGGACGATGAGGTTGATCTTCTGCTTGGGGTTGCGGGCGTTCCACTGGAAGACACCGTCGTAGGTGGGGAGGATGGCGCCGCCGCTGTATCCAAAGATACAGTCGACCCCTTCATCGGCCATCACCTGGATGACCATGTCGGCCCCGCGCATGATTTGTCCGGCCTTGGGGTGCTTTGATTGTTTCTTGTCTTTCACGCTGGTAGGCATGGGGTGCTCCTTGTTCGCTCCATGTTGCTCATCATTTTATGCGTATGTCCGGGGTCGATTTCATGCCAGGCCCCGGCGCTTGAAGTGGCCGTGGAAAAAAGAGAGCGCCGCATCGCGGCGGCGCTCTCAGGAAATCCAGCTGCGGCTGTCTTACTCCTGGGCGGCGTCGCCGTCCTTCTCTGCTACTACGCCCTCTGCGGCGGCAGCGGCCGCGGCAGCCTCTTCACGGCGCGCGGCTTCCGCGTTGCGCACAGCGGCGAGCATTTCCTGCGCCTGGTCTTCCAGGCTCCTGCCGGCTTCGAGGGCGCCGGAAGGACGCTGCGCCTGCGCGCTGGTGTCAACCACGCCCGTCGAGTTGCCGTGCTCGTCAATCAGGCCCTTCTCGAGGTCGCGCTCATACTCGCGCACGCTCAGGCCGATCTTGCGGTCCACCGGGCTGATGCTGATGACCTTGGCCGTGACCTTGTCCCCAACCTTCAGCACGTCTTCCGGCTTCTGCACGCGGTCGTCGGTGAGCTCGCTCACATGGATGAGACCTTCAACGCCGTTGTCGAGCTTGGCGAAGGCGCCGAAGCTGACCAGCTTCGCGATCTCGACTTCGATGTGCGTGCCGATGGGCAGCTTCTCGATGACGGCGAGCCACGGGTCCTCTTCCAGCTGCTTGATG
>JBJOID010000053.1:0-10994 GCA_046047315.1 Candidatus Hydrogenedentota bacterium
CCTTCTCCAGCATCTCGCGATAATCCGCATAGGTGGCCGCCGCCCCGCATTCCGCCGCCGCCTTCGCGCGGCCCGCCTCATCCGGATCCGCCAGCGCCGCGATCGTCACGTTCGGGTGATGCGTGAAGATGCGATGCATCGCATGCCCATAGCCCCCCTGCTTCGTGTCGCCAATGACCACGGCCCGATAAGCCCTGCCCGGCGCCCCGTCCTGTGCCCGGGCCGACAGCGCGGCGGCGCCCGATGCCGCCGCGGCGGCGATGAAAGTGCGGCGTGTGAGTTGCATGGCGTTTCCTTTCTGCTCGCGACACGCCAGCTTAGCGCGCCGTTCCCCCGCATACAACCCCGCGTGGCGCGGCCCGGGCACGCCCGCTATACTGCGCGCCGGGGTGAGGACCAAGGCACATGCGGATTGGAATCATCGGCGCCGGCATTTCCGGCATGAGCGCCGCGCTGCGGCTGGCCAACCAGGGCCACGAGGTCCACGTGTTCCAGCGCGAGGGTGAACCCGGCGGCCTGCTCGCCACCTTCGATTTCGACGGCGTCCGCATCGAGCACTTCTACCACTTCCTCTGCGCCGGAGACGCCGGCTACTTTGCCCTCTGCGAGGAACTCGGCCTCGGCGACCGCATCCGCTTTGAGCCCGTCCGCACCGGCTTCTACTACGACGGCGTCTGCTATCCCTTCACCGAGCCGCTCGACCTCCTCCGCTTCGCGCCCATACCCTTTTTCGAACGCCTCAAGTTCGGCCTCTTCGCGCTTGAGGCCCGCCTGCGCAAGGAATGGCGCCAGCTCGACGCCATCGCCGCCAAGCCCTGGCTCATCCAGCGCCTCGGCCAGCGCACCTACGATGTCGTGTGGGAACCCCTCCTCTCGCTCAAGTTCGGCG
Organism: Candidatus Hydrogenedentota bacterium; assembly: GCA_046047315.1. Taxonomy (GTDB): domain Bacteria; phylum Hydrogenedentota; class Hydrogenedentia; order Hydrogenedentales; family JAEUWI01; genus WGMK01. The sequence continues at coordinate 890 of JBJOID010000053.1, forward strand.
AGCACCACGAGCGCGTCTCCGCCGCATGGATATGGCACCGCATCCACCGTGTCGCCAAGAGCGGCGGACGCATGGGATACCTTGACGGCGGCACCGGCCTCCTGCTCGACTCCCTCGCCGCGCGCCTCAAGCAGGCGGGCGTCACGCTCCACACCTACAGCCCCGTCCGGCGCATCCGCGTGGCCGACCGCCGCGTCACCGGCCTCGACGCCGAGGAATACGGCTACTTCGAGTGCGACCGCGTCGTGTCCACCATCCCGCTCGATCTCCTCGCGGGCCTGCTCCCCGACGCCACCCCCAGCTACGACCGCGCCCTGCGCGCCATTCAATACATCGGCGTCGTCTGCGTCACCTTCAAGCTGCGGCAGCCCGTCTCCCCCTATTTCTGGCTCAACGTGCACGACCCCCGCGTGCCCATGAACGGCATCATCGAATACACCAACCTCAACCCCATCGCCGGGCCCGGCGTACACATCGCCTACGTCCCCTACTATGTGCCCACCGATCACCCCAGCTACCGCATGCGCGACGACGACATCATCCGGCAAAGCTGGCAAGCCCTCAAGGTCATCGCCCCCCAACTCAGCGACGACGACCTGCTCGCCAGCCACGTGGCCCGCGCGGCCTATGCCCAGGCCATCTGCGAAGAGGGCTTTCTCAACATGCTCCCCGCCCAGGAATCCCCCATAGCCGGCCTCTGGCTCTTGGACTCCGTCTTTCTCTACCCCGAAGACCGCACCCAGTCCGGCCAGATTCGCAAGGCCTGGGAAGTGGCGGACCACATCCATGGCGCCGGGCATTGAATCTCGCGCCGTGCGCCGTCACTATGCGGCGCTCGCGCGCGACTACAACGCCGGCGCCAACCAGGCCTGCAACCGCGCCTATGCCCGCCTCGTCCGCGCCGCCCTCGCGGATGCGCAAACAGTGCTCGAGGTCGGCGCGGGCGCCCACAGCCTCCTCGGCGAGCTTCGCGCCCCCCTGTGCGTCGCCGCCGACATCACCCCCCAAATGCTCCGGCAACTGTCCGCCTCCGACATCCGCCGCGTGGTCTGCGACGGCGCCTCGCCACCCTTCCGCCATGCATCCTTCGACGCGGTCTACAGCATCAACGTCATCGAGCACGTGCCCGATCCCCGCGCCTTCATCTCCAGTTGTGCGCGCCTGCTGCGCCCCGGCGGCCGCCTGCTCATGGTCACGCCCAACGGCGGCGTCGCCGCCCTGCTCGAGTGGATCGAGCGCCTCAAGCTCAAGCTGCCCGAAGGCCCGCACCGTTTCGTTACCGCGCAAGAGTTGCAAGCGTGGGCCGCGGAAGCGGGATGCGAAGTGGCGGAACTCAGCCTCATGCTCGCCCTGCCTGCCGGGCCCGAGCCGCTCGTCCGCGGGGTCGACGCCCTCGCATGCCCGCTCGGCTTCGGTCTCTTCCTGCAGGCGCTCTTCATAAAGCGTTGACCGGCAGCGTCGCTCCGCAACCCCCGTTGACCAGCCACCGGCAATGCGGGATAATCACCCCATGAGCACCGCAAGACTAGATGCCATGCGCAAGATTGAAGTGCCCGGTGGGAAGCCTGGCGAATTGTTCCGGATTGAGGAGCAAGCGCCGGGGAAGTACACCATTGAGCGCATCGATGAGCCCGCGAAGCACCGAACCATCGAGGATGTCTACGCAGCCATCGACAAGAATCCCATTTGCGCGAATATAACGTGGGAAGAGTTGCGGAAAATCACGCGCGAGATATGATTCTTCTCGACACCAATGTGATCATTTACGCATCTAATCCAACATGCCCCTCTTACTCTTGGGCAAAGCGTCTTATCGGTGAAGCTGTTCTTGCAAACGGCGCGGGAATCAATGCGATAACGCTGGCAGAGTTTTGCGCTGGCGACTCTGATCCTTCATCGGTTGCAAAGCGCATTGGAGATTGGGGCGTACGCACCCTCGACGTTCCTGCGGCCGCGGCCATGGTTTGCGCTCAGGCCTTCAATATCTACAGGCAACGCCGCGCCAAGGAAACCGGCAACCCCGGTCCATCCACGCCGCTGCCCGATTTCTTCATCGGCGCCCACGCCCAGTTCATGGGCTGGGAAATTGCCACGGCGGACAAAGGCCGCTTCGCCACCTATTTCCCCTCGGTGCCGCTGAGGACGCCAGAACACGGTAGCGAGTAAACCTGAGTAGTCACCCTCGGTCGTGCGAATGCACGGGTCGTGAAACCACGCCCACGCCACGCTTCGTCAGGCAAGCCCGAACTGGAGCGTGCCTTTCACCCGGCGTTCAACCGCCGATGTGGTGCATCTCCACCTTGCGGGCGGGCGCGGGACCGCCGGGGCGGAAGCGCTCTTCCGAGTAGCGGTCGGCGCGGGCGCGCCATACTCGGGCGATTGCATCCCGCAGCACCGCGTCATCCGCGGCGGTTCGCAGCAGGTCGCGCAGGGGGTGGCCCTTCGCGGCAAACAGGCAGGTGAAGAGCTCTCCCGTGGGCGACAGCCGCAACCGGTTGCAGTCGCCGCAGAAGGGCTGGCTGATGCTCGAGATAAAGCCCACCTCACCGCCGCCGTCGCGGAAGCGGTAGCGTTGGGCCACCTCGCCGGGCGCCGCCGGCTCGAGCGCTTCGAGCGGATGCAGCGCGCTGATCCGCTGGATAAGCTCCGCCGACCGCACCACGTCCTCCCGCTGCCACGCATTGAGGTTGCCCACGTCCATGTATTCGATGAAGCGCATCGCGATCCCCGTGTGGCGGAATCGCTCGGCCAGCGCAACTACGGCCTCGTCGTTCACACCGCGCATGATCACGGCGTTCACCTTCACGGGCGACAGCCCCGCCGCCACCGCCGCGTCAATACCCTCCAGCACCTCGGCCACCCGGTTGTCGCGGCTGGTCAGGCGCGCGAACACCGCGTCGTCCAGCGTGTCAAGGCTCACCGTCACGCGCATCAGCCCCGCCGCCTTGAGCTCCCCCGCCATGCGGGGCAGCAGCAGCCCGTTGGTGGTCAGCGCGATATCTTCGATCCCCGGTATCTCGGCCAGCAATGCAACCAGCGCGGGAAGCCCCTTGCGCAGCAGCGGCTCGCCCCCGGTGATGCGGAGCTTGCGCACCCCAAGCGCCGCCGCCGCCCGCGCCACCCGGGCAATCTCCTCGAAGGTGAGCAGGGTGTCGCGCGGCGCCCCGGCGTAGGAGGGCATCCCCTCCCCTTCAGGCATGCAATAGCGACAGCGCAGGTTGCACCGGTCCGTCACCGAAATGCGCAGGTCGCGCAGGGGACGCTCGTGTTGATCAAGCAGTGTCGCTGACTGTGGCATGCAGTGGCCCTCGGGCGCTAAATGTTTCTCTCGGCCAGCGCCCGATATCTCAAGTATAAACCAAATTCAGGATCGGCCTTCGCGAGCGGTCGCCTCACGCCCTGATTGAAGGGTGCACGCTTCAGGGGTATTATCGGCGCGCGGCTAGGACGCGGGAGTTGCGGCGCAATGAAACAGGTGCTCGTCAAGGGGGGAAGCGTATCCGTCGAGGAGGTTCCCCCGCCTTCGCCAGGGCCCGGCATGGCGCTCGTCCGCGTAAGCCATTCGCTCATCAGTTCGGGCACGGAATCGGGCTTCGTCGCCGAGGGCGGCGTCGCGGGCCTCGCCCTGAAAAAGGCGCGCGATCCGCTCAACCTTGAAAAGGTCCGCCGCAAGCTCGCCACGGCCGGCATTCGCGGCACGTTCGAAATCGTGCGCAACAAGCTCCTCGAATTCCAGGCGCCCGGCTACAGCAGCGCGGGCGTGGTGGTGGCCTGTGGTCCCGCCACCCCCGGTTTCGCCCCCGGCGATCGCGTCGCTTGCGCCGGCGTGGGCTATGCCAGCCACGCGGAGTTCAACGCCGTGCCGCATGCCCTCATGACGCCCATCCCCGAAGGCCTCGGTTATGACGAGGCCGCCTTCGTGGCCCTCGGCGCGATAGCCCTGCATGGCGTCAGGCAGGCGGAGATTACCCTCGGCGAGACGGTGGTCGTCTCCGGGCTCGGCCTCGTGGGGCAGCTCGCCGTGCAGTTGGCCCGCGCCGCGGGCGCGCGCGTCATCGGCTGCGATCCCGTCGCGTCGAAGCGCGCGCTGGCCGAATCACTCGGCGCGGAGGCGGTCTGCGATCCGCAGGGACTGGGCGACCGCGTGGCCGACCACAGCGCCGGCATCGGCGCCGACGCGGTGATCATCTGCGCCGCCTCCAAGGGCAGCGAGGTCACCGCCCAGGCGCTCGAAGTGTGCCGCCGCCGTGGCCGCGTCGTCGTGGTCGGCGCCGTCGGCATGCAGCTGCCGCGCGAGCCAATGTACATGAAGGAGATCACCTTCCGCCTCTCCTGCTCCTACGGGCCCGGCCGCTATCAGCCCGACTACGAGGAGCACGGCATCGACTATCCCGTGGACTATGTTCGCTGGACCGAAGGCCGCAACATGGCCGAGTTCCTCCGCCTCGCCGCGTCGGGCGCGGTCAGCCTCAAGCCGCTCATCACCATGACGCGTCCCGTCGAACAGGCCGGCGAGGCGTATGCCGCCGTGACCAGCGGCGACGGCGGCATGATCGCCGCCCTGTTGGACTACACCGGGGGCAAGCCCTTGGATGCCGCACCGCCCGCCCGTAGCCTTGCGCTGCGCGCACCCGCGAAATCCTCCGGCGCCGTCGGCGTGGCGGTGATCGGCGCGGGCGGCTTCGCCACCGGCGTGCACCTGCCCAACCTCTCGCGCATGGCGGGTGTCCGCATCGAGGCGGTTTGCGCCCGCACCGGACCCCGCGCCAAGCAGGCGGCGGAGCGCCACGGCGCACGCTTCTGCACCACCGACTACAATGAAGTGCTGGCCGATGATCGCGTCGACGCCGTCGTGGTGGCTACCCGGCATGGCTCGCACGCCGAGATCGCGCTGGCCGCCCTGCGCGCGGGGAAGCACGTCTTCGTCGAGAAGCCGCTCGCCTTGACGGAGGAAGACTGCGCAAGCATCCTCGGGCTCGCCGAACAATCGGGCAAGCTGGTCTCCGTGGGCTTCAACCGCCGCGCCAGCCGATACGCCCTCGCCGCGCGCGAGGCGCTCCACGCCGCCCCCGGCCCCATGGCGCTGAGTTACCGCTGCAATGCGGGTCCCCTGCCCGCCACGCACTGGACCCGTGACCCCGTCGACGGCGGCGGACGCATCCTCGGGGAAGCCGTGCACTTCTTTGACTGGTGCTGCTGGCTCACCCGCAGCCGCCCGGCGAGCATCCACGCGGAGCGGCTCCAGTGGGCCGCCAATGAAGACAACGACGACAGCCTCGCCGTGGCGCTGCGCATGGAGAGCGGTGCCCTGGCGAACATCCTCTACGTGACCAATGGCAACCCGTCCCTCGGCAAGGAACGCATCGAGGCGAACGCCGGAGGCGGCTCGCTGGTCATCGACGACTGGAAGTCCATCCGGTTCCACGGCCTGCGCGGCGCCGACGCCAGCGCCTCCACCGAAGACAAGGGTCAAGCCGCCCTGATGGAAAACTTCATCGCTGCGATTCGCGGTGAAGCCCCGCTGATGGTGACCGCCGAGGATGGCCTCTGGGCCACCCGCATCGCGCTCAAGGCGCTCGCCACCGCGCAGGGAACCGCCTGATACCTCTTGCCGCCCTCAGTCCTTCTCCAGCTTGATGCGGTATTCCTCCACCACCTCGCCGCCAATCAGGTGCTGCTGGATGATCTTCTCCAGCGCCGCCTCGTTGCAGGAGTGGTACCACACGCCATCGGGATACACCACGGCGATGGGGCCGCGCTCGCAGAGTTGCAGGCAGTTGGCCTTCGTGCGAAACACGCCGCCGTCGCCCGTCAGCTTGAGTTCCTTGAGCCGCTTCTTCAGAAAGTCCCACGCGTCCAGGCTCTTCTTCTTGTCGCAACACTTGGGCTTGGTCTGGTCGCAGCAAAGGAAGATGTGGCGCTCGATCTTGTGCACGCCAAGGTCGCGCGCGCGCTTGCGCAGTTCGCTCTTCAAGGGGCTGGCCTCCGCCCGATGCCGGGCATCCCCTCAGTATACGCCGCACCGCGCCTAAAGCAGCATCAACTGATCCTGACCGGGCCGACGGAAGCGCGTGGTGTCCAGCGTGGCATGCCCCCGGGTCAGGCCATGCTTGCGCGCCGCCACGTTGAACAGCGTTTCGATTTGCTCCGCGAAGCGCCCCTCGCCCCGCATCCGCTTGCCGAAGGCCGCGTCGTAAAGTTTGCCGCCGCGCATTTCGCGCAGCCGGTTGAGCACCTTCTCGCGCCGGTCGGGATAGTGCTGTTCCAGCCACGACTCGAAGAGCGGCGCCACCGCGTGCGGCAGCCGCAACAGGATGTACCCGGCGTATTGCGCCCCCGCCTCGGCGCTCGCCTCCAGGATGGCCGGCAGCTCGTGGTCCGTAAGGCCCGGAATCACCGGCGCCGCAAGCACACCCACGGGAATGCCCGCCTCGCTCAGTTGGCGTATCGCGTCGAGCCGCTGCGCCGGGGCGGAACTGCGCGGCTCGAGGATGCGGTTCAGCGGCAGGTCCAGCGTGGTCACCGAAACAAAGACCGCCGCGCACTGCTCCGCCGCCATCTCCGACAGCAGGTCGATGTCACGCGTGACCAGCCGGTTCTTCGTGATGATGCCCACCGGGTTGCGGAAATCGCGCAGCACCTCGATGCATTGCCGCGTGATGCCCAGCTCCCGCTCGATGGGCTGGTAGGGATCCGTGTTCCCCGACAGTGCAATCACCTCTGGCTTCCATCGGGGCGAGGAGAGCTCACGGCGCAGCAGTGTCGCCGCGTCCCGCTTCACGAAGATACGCGTCTCGAAATCGAGTCCCGCCGAATAGCCCATGTATTCATGCGTGGGCCGCGCAAAGCAATAGATGCAGCCATGCTCGCAGCCGCGATAGGGATTCAGCCCGCAGGAAAAGCCCACGTCCGGGCTGTCGTTGCGGCTCAGGATGGAGCGCGTCGCATCGTCCAGGATCTCCGTCGCTGGCCGTGTCGCCTCCACCTCCGCGCCATGCCATTCCAGGTCCTCGTCCGCCTCATAGGCCCGCCCACCCGGAAAGCGATTCGCCGGGTTCCAATGGGCGCCGCGTCCCCGGATGGCTTCCGATCCCTGCATCTGTCGTGCGCTCCGATACCGTGCAGTCAACCTAGCATATACTGAATAAATTTTCAAGTGCCGCCAGGGCGTTTGCGGTCTGTATACCCTTGAAAATTGTGGACTTAGGGGCTGGCTGGTTGACTTGCGGTTATGGCGTGGATACAATTCGAGCCCTCATGGCGAATGCGAATTCCATTAGTTTTTGCGTCCTCGGCGGCGGGGGTGAGGTTGGCGCCAGCTGCTTTGAAGTGGCGTGCGAGGGCCAGAGCATCCTGCTCGACGCGGGCACGCATCCGAAGAAAGAGGGCCGGGACGCGCTCCCGGAATTCTCGCTGCTCACCCGTTCGCCCGACGCCGTGCTCATCTCCCACGCGCATGTGGATCACTGTGGCTCGCTGCCGTATCTGCTGCGCCAGTTCCCCGGCGTGCGCACCTACACGTCGATGCCCACGGTGCGCCTGATCGACCGCATGCTGCACAACAGCGTGTCGGTGATGAACACCATCCGCAAGGAGCGCGGGGTGGAGGATTACCCGCTATACGAGCACGAGGACGTGAGCTATGCCTTGCGGCTGACGCACGGCAAGGAGATGGAGCAGCCCTTTGACCTGCCCACGCGCGCGCCGTTCCAAGCCACGCTGTTGCCGGCCGGCCACGTGCTGGGGAGCGCGAGCATCCTGCTTGAGATGCCGGGCCACACGCTGTTTTACACGGCGGACATCTGCGAGACCGACCAGGAATTGATGGGGCGCTACCGCGCGCTGGATGGCCGCATCGCGGTGGACACGCTGATATGCGAGGCCACGCACGGGGCGACACAGGACCACGAGGCGCGGGTCTACAAGGACGAGGTGGAGAAGCTGACGCAGGCGGTGGCGGGGGTGATTCGCGGCGGGGGCGTGGCGCTGCTGCCCACCTTCGCGCTGGGGCGCACGCAGGAGATCGTGAACATCATCGCGCGCAAGCAGGAGGAGGGCAAGATCCCTCCCGCGCCGATCTACGCGTCGGGCCTGGGCCGGGCGGTCTATGAAATCTATGAGCGCTTCCCCGAGCATCTGCGCCTGGGCGCGGAACTGCGCCCGCTCGACAACTTCAAGCGCATCGGCAACGTGTGGAGCCCGGATGTGCTGGCCTCGCTCATCGGCGCGCCGGGCATCATCGTGGCCACCTCGGGCATGATGCTCGAGAACACGCCGAGCGCGCTCATCGCCGAGGGCCTGATGCAGGCCAACCACCACGGCATTTTCTTCGTGGGCTATCTCGACCACGAGACGCTCGGCTACAAGCTGCTGCATTCGCAGCTGGGCGACCGCCTGCGCTTCGGCCTGGGCCGGCCGGCGGTGGAGCGGCGGCTGGAGAACGTGAAGCGATTCCACTTCAGCGCCCACGCGCCGCGCGCCGAACTGCGCCGGGTGATCGAGCGCATCCGCCCGAAGAACGTGGTCTTCGTGCATGGCGATCCCGCCGCGCTGGAATGGATGAAGGACCATGCCGGGCCCGACGTGAACGCCTTCGCGCCCACCGTGGGGCAGTCGCTCACCCTCGAGGCCTGAGCCGTGGCGCGCCGCAAGCCCTGGATTGCGCAGGCGACCCTCTATGCCGCCGCGCGCGTTTGGCTGGCGCTGCTGGGGGCGCTGCCGCTGGGGGCGGCCCGCGCCATCAGTGTCGCCCTCGGGCGCATCGCGCTGGCGCTGGTGCCGCGTCTGCACCGGGTGGGGCGGCAGCAGCTCGACCTGGCCTTTGGCAACACGCTGGATGACGCGCGCAAGCGCGCCCTGCTGCGCGAGGCCATGGACAACCTGGCCATTGTCGCCGCCGAGTTTCCCCATGCCGCCCGCATGGCCCGCGCCGGATTGCCCGGCGTGACCGTGCATGGCCGCGAACACATCGACCCCACCCGCCCTCTCGTGCTGATTAGCGGTCATATGGGCAACTGGGAATGGATGGCGGCGGTCCACGTGCAGGGCGGCCGCCGCCTTGCGGAAGTGGTGCGCCCCCTCGACTTCCCCGCCATGAACGCCTATGTCGATCGCACGCGGAGAAGCATGGGCATCGACACCATCCCCAAGGCCGACGCCGCTTCCGAAATCATGCGCCTCCTCGGCGAAGGCTGCGACATCGGCATCCTCGTCGACCAGAGCCCGCGCGAGAACGCCGTGCCCGTAACCTTCTTCGGACGCGACACCTGGGCCACCATCGGCCCCGCCCTCATCGCCACCCGCGCCGCCATCCCCATCCATTTCCTCGGCATGGCCCGCAGGCCGGATGGCGGCTACGACGTGGAGATTTCTCCGCCGATCATCATGCGCGACACCGGCGACAAGTTGGCCGACCTGCAATACAACACCCAGCGCTGCCAGGACGTCCTCGAGGAATTCATCCGTCGTCACCCCGGCCAGTGGCTCTGGTTTCACCGCCGCTGGAAAGAACGCCCGCGCTTGCAGGAGGAATGGGAACAACGCCTCGCCGCCGCACGGGACGCGGGGTAGCCCATCGAGACGCCATCGCAGGGTGCAAGGTTGGCAAGGGACCCAAGGGGAAAAGAAGCCCCCTTTCCGTGGCGATGGTCTCCTGACCCCGTCACTCGGCGGACCGACAGGTCTCCATGTCTCTCGCGCGCTACCTGTGCCGCGCAGAATCCTCCCGAGGCGGACAAGGCGCGGCGCTCCCGGAGGCGGCGCTTCCCTTATGCGGCGGATTCGCTGGGGGGCTTGTCGAGTTCGGGGTCGATGGCGAGGGGGAATTCGTATTCGTCGTTGATGGGGGGGCGCTTGCCACGTCGTTCGGGGATGAAGCCTTCGTCGAGGGCGTTGGGGGGCATGGGGAGGCCAAGTCGTGCGTAGAGGGCGCGTACGACGGCGGGCTTGTCGTAGCACTCGGGCACGGGGTCGTTGGGGTTTTTCATGTAGTCGGGCAGGGGGGCGACGGCGGCGGGGTGGGGGGGGCCGTCTTCGAAGAGGATGGGACCGCCGACGGTGTAGGGGTTGAGCTCTTCCGCTTCCTTGGGCGGGTCGGCGGGGGGAT
>JBJOID010000054.1:0-10306 GCA_046047315.1 Candidatus Hydrogenedentota bacterium
CAGGAACAGTTGAACCACATCCTCGACAGGCTCAACAATAGGCCAAGGAAGAAACTCGGATTCCGGACTCCAAGAGAAGCACTCGAAGAAGCACGTGTTGCACTTCAACTTTGAATCCGCCCACTAAGGTTCACAAAGGACACCAAGGAAGCCCTTAGATACTAATGCGCTCAATACCGTCCTTTAGACGGCGTTCTCCAAAATTGAGTAGCAAGCCTCGCTTCAAATCCATCAGGCGCAGGTAGGTAAGTACCTGAGCCAAGTGTGTGTCGTTCAATCGGTCAACGGATTTCAATTCGAGCAACAAAGAATCGTCTACAACTATATCTGCTCGAAAGGCGACTCCCAAATCCCGACCACGATAGGTCAACGGCACGGGCTTCTCGGCTTCTACCAAGAACCCCTTGTCTTCAAGTTCAATTGCCAAGGCCTTTTGATACACGGACTCGAGTAGTCCACAGCCCAGTTCAGTATGAACCACGAAGGCCGAGTTCAGCACAGTCGAGATAAGTTCTTCGGACGCCTCCTTCAATTGGGCCTCCTTAGTGTCCTTCGTGTGCCTTTGTGTCCTTCGTGTTAATCCATTCAAACCTTCTCCCACTTGCGGGTCTTGGCGGATTTCTCCACCGCGTCGAGGACTTTCTGCACTTTCACGCCGTCTTCGAAGGTGGGGTAGGTCACCTTCTTGGCGTTGAGCTGGGTGATGAACTCGTAGACCTCGTGCACGAAGAGGTGTTCGTAGCCGATGTTGTGGGCGCTGGGCCACCAGTTGGCGGCGTAGGGGTGGGCGCCGTCCGTGGCGAGGACGGTGCGGAAGCCCTGGCGGTCGGCGGCGTCGGCGCTGTTGTAATACTGGAACTTGTGCATGTCTTCCTGGTTCCAGATGATGCTGCCCTTGCTGCCGTAGACTTCGATGCAGTTGTAGTTGCGGCGGCCGGGGGCGAAGCGGGTGGCCTCGAAGGAGCCCAGGGTGTCGGAACCCTTGAAGCGGGCGACCCACACGGCCGCGTCGTCCACGTCGACCGTGCCCTTCTTGCCCGACTTCTTCGTATTCTTGTTGGCGATGGTGGTTTGGGCGTCGGCCAGGGGGCGCTGTTTGATGAAGGTTTCCATGGCCGCGCTCACCTCGGCCACGTCGGCCACCAGGTACTGCGCAATGTCGGTGATGTGCGCGCCGATATCGCCCAGCGCGCCGCTGCCGGCGGTGGCCTTTTGCAGGCGCCAGTTCACGGGGAACTCGGGGTCGACAATCCAGTCCTGCTGGTAACAGGCGCGCACGTGAAAGATGCGGCCCAGTTCGCCCTTGGTGATCATCTTCTTGATGGTCTGCACGGCGGGATTAAAGCGGTAGGTGAAGCCGCACATGTTCTTCACGCCGGCCTTCTTCACGGCGGCGGTCATCGCTTCGGCTTCCTTCAGCGTGTTGGCCAGCGGCTTCTCGCAGATGATGTGCTTGCCGGCCTTGGCCGCGGCGATCGCCATCGGCGCATGCAGGTCACCGGGGGTGGAAATGTCCACGATGTCGATATCGGGACGGTTGATGACCTCTTCCCAGTTGGTGCTCCATTCCTGCCAGCCATACTGCTCGGCGGCGGCGGCGGTGCCCTTGGGGTCGTGCCCGCAGATCACCTTCATCACCGGCTTCACCTTCATGTCGAAAAAGCGCGGCGCCTGCAGGAAGCCGTTGCTGTGGGCCTTGCCCATGAACTTCGTGCCTATCAGCGCAACATTAACCGTCTTGGCCATATGGATATCCTCCCGGTTCGAAATGCCAAACGAGCCGCCATTATAGAAACCGGGAAGGCAATAGCCAAGCGGCGCGGGTGGCGTTCAGGCCGTGGGCAGCACCGGCACGGGGGGCGGCGCGCCCGGCTTGGCGAAGAGGAATCCCTGCACGAAGGTGGCGCCCGCCTGCTTCAGTACTTCCCATTCGCCCACCGTTTCCACGCCCTCCGCCACCGACTGGATGCCCAGGTCGTTCGCCAGCTTCAGGAGCGTCGTGCAGATGCTCGCCTTGTAGGGGTCCTTGTCGATGCCGCGCACCAGGTCCATGTCCAGCTTGACGATGTCCGGGCGCAGCTCGTGCAGCATGTTCAGCGACGAGAAGCCCGCCCCGAGATCGTTCAGCGCCACGCGGAATCCTTGCGCGCGATACTCATTCAGAATCTTTCGCAGGTGATGAATGTCCGTCACCGACTCACTTTCGACCACCTCGAAAACGATCTTCGCCGGGTCAAGGCCATACTCTTTCGCTGCCGCGAAAGTGGTGCGCAGACAAAACTCCGGGCGGTAGATGGCCGTCGGCACGAAGTTGATGAAGATGTTGCTCGACACGCCGTACTCCGCTGCAGCGGACAGGGCGGTCAGGCGTGCGGCACGGTCAAGTTGAAACAGCAGTTGCGCATCGCGCGCTATCGAGAAGATGCGCGAAGGCGGCAGCATGCCGCCGTCCTCTCCGATCGCCCTCAACAGGCATTCATTCGCGAAGACATTCGCGGGGTCATCGCAGTAGACAATCGGATGAAAGATGGTAGTCAGACGGTTCTCGCGCAGGATGCTGAGTAGGAAACCATGTTGCAGCAGGGCGACGTACTCGTTTAGCGGACGCGCTGCAAGGATCTCCGAGGCGCTCCAACCTTCGCGCCGGGTGGTGAGCAGCGCCCGAGTGTCAATCAGTTCATTGCTCAACAGCTGTTGCCGACAGGCGTCGGCGAAGGCTGCGCGTTTCTCCACTGGCAGCTCAATGCAGATCAACCCATCGCCCGATTCGGAGAACTCGAGTCCCTGTTAGCGCGCGATGCGCCGGAGGTTTGCTGCCGTGGCCGCTTCGGGCGGCCCCACGTAGAAGTAGATGGCGTCCCCGTCCAGCACGGGCACCTGTTCACAGCGGCTGCAACCGCTCTTTCCGCTTGCCATGAAGTGCAGTCTCCTTTAGTTCATCGCTCGCGTAGGTTCGTGAAGCCAGTGACAGTGTATTCTCGGAGGAGAGCATAATCATTCAATGAGCAATTTAACAATTTGGCTTCAAGCGATCATGTCATGCAGACAGTACCAGCCATGCTAAGCTGTGTTTACAACGAGCCCGATTTGGGAGAACCAATAGTGAAAATTTTCTATTCCGCCATCATGTGTGCTGCCGCCCACATCCTTATCCTTGGAGTATCGCTGATGCAGGCCGCCCCTTCCGCCGCGAATAACTTTCCAGCTTTCGATGCTCTGCCGGAGTCCGCACCGCTGCCCGATCCCCTAAGGATGATGGATGGCACCCCGGTGACCTCGGCGGCCATGTGGCACGAACAACGCCGCCCGGAGTTGCTGGCCCTGATCCAGCACTACATGTACGGATTCGCCCCGGAGGTGGAGGGGGTTGAGGTGAGCGAAGATGCCCCAGAGACCATCGTGCTCAATGGCACGGCCCGCCTGAAGCAGCTGGCCATTCGCGTGAAGGGATTGCCGGATAATGCGCCGCGCATTCATCTCGCCGTCTTCGTGCCGCGCGAGGGGGAAGGCCCCTTCCCGGTATTCCTTGGCATCAACCGGATCGGCAACCATGCGGTTGCGGCCGACGAGGCGTTGATCTGGAACAAGGAAGCATTCTATCCCGATCCGCACGAGCGCGGACAGCGGGCGGATTTCTGGTGCGTGGACTATCTGATTCGGCGTGGCTACGCCTTCGCCACCTTCCTCGAATCTGACATCGATCCCGACCGCGATGATTTCACGGATGGCATCCATCCCTTCTACCCGAACCTGCCCTGGGCCAGGGACAACCAATGGGGCACCATACGCGCGTGGGCATGGGGCTTCCACCGCTGCGTGGACTACCTCGTCACCGATGCAGACATCGACCCGAAGCGCATCGCCGTGATTGGCCACAGTCGCCGCGGCAAGACGGCGTTATTGGCGGCGGCCTTGGATGAGCGTGTCGCGCTGGCGGTGCCGCACCAGTCTGGCACCGGCGGCTGCGCACTTTCGCGCGACAAAGATCAAGAAACGGTCGAGCGCATTAACCGGGTTTTTCCGCATTGGTTCAACGACGCCTTCCTGGCCTTTGGCGACAACGAGGATAAGCTACCCTTCGACCAGCATTGCCTGGTTGCGTTGGTGGCGCCGCGTGCCCTGCTCGACACTGAAGGCGCCAAGGATCACTGGGCCAACCCGCCCGGCGCGCTGCGCGCGCTTGAAGCCGCCAAGCCCGTTTGGGAATTGCTTGGCGCGGACTTCGGCGAGGCACCGCTGCTGGCCACCTGCAACGAGGCCATCAGCCCTGGAAACGCAGGGCCGCTGCTTCAGTTGCGCCTTGACCACCGCCACGAGCTTAATCGCGATTTTTGGGAGGGCATCCTCAACTACGCGGACATCGTGCTGGCGAGCAAGTAAAAGCGTCTTCCTTATGGCTTGGAGTACCCGGTGATATCCGCTTCGTCGAAGGTGGCCAGCATCACGCGGGTGCGCTCATCGCGCGTGTATAGCACGCGCAGTTTGCCGTCGTGGGTTTGCAGCGCCACGGGATAGGCGAAGTCGTGCGGGCCGGTGGCGATGTCGCGCACGTGCGGCCAGCTCTTATCGTTGTCTTCCGAAATCGCCACGGTTAAGGGTGTTCTTTCGTTCATGCTGTCGTTGTACACCAGCATCAGGTGGCCGTTGGTCAGCTTGATGAAGTCGATGGCGGCGTTCGGGTTCTTGAAGGGGGAGTTCTTTCCCTCGCTCCAGGTCTTGCCGCCATCTTTCGACTCCGAGCGCACCATGTAACCCTCGGTGGTTGGCTCGTAGTCCCCACCGCGGCGGCAATAGGCAATGAGCGTGCCGTCGTCCAACTGAACGACCGAGGGCTGCAGGTTTCCGGTGGGGGATTGGATGCGCCCGCTTTTCTCCCAGCCGTAGGTTTCCGCATTGAAATAAAGGAAAAGCGAGGTGGTGTCCGCGCCGACCTTCTCCCGATCCGCGCCAGTCTCGTGGTAGATGGGCAGAAGGAAGCGTCCATCATTCATGACGATGGGACGCGACCGCACCATCATGCCGAGGTCATAAGCGGCCACGAAGGAGTCCGACCAGGTCTTCGCGTTGTCGCGCGAAATCTTTCCTTTGATGCGCGACTCCGACCAGGTCTCTCCGTAGCGCTGCACGTACCAGAGCCACACCGTGCCATCGGGAGACTGCCAGAGCACCGGGTTGCCCTCGGCGAGGAAGGGGGTGTCGGCTATGATCACCGGCTCGCTCCACGCTCCGCCCTCCAAGGGGCGGCGCATGCCCCAAACCTTCGAGTCGTCCTCGTATTCCCCGCCACCGCCGTAGTAGGCCACGTAGAGTTCGCCGCTGTTTAGTTCGGTGATGGAGGCTGGGTGCTTATACGCCCCCGGAAACTCCGGCCCGATCACGTGCTCATGGACGATTTCCGCGCTGGCCGCAGCCGCAGTCGCAAGAAAGCCAACTAAGATGCACCACTTCATGGGGCTTATCCTCCGTTCAAAATGAAACCCGGGGCGCGGCCTGTTTCGGTGGCGCGCCCCGGGGGATTAGAGCATGCGGGCCCCGCTCAGGGGAAGCAGAAGCCGTCCTCCGTATCCTGCGGGTTCGCACAACGGGCATAGCCGCCCAGGTTGTAAATCTGGATCAGGCGCAGCAGTTCCGACAACTGTATGCGGAAGTCCGCCGGGTTGTAATCGCTGTCGTGGTTCGGGCAGGTGTCATTCTCAGAGAATGGCGCATACCCGTCTTCGAGGTTCTGGTTGTCGCAGCCATAGCGGCCCGCATTGTAGAACTGAATCACGCGCAGCACTTCGGAAAGACCGATCGCGAAGTCATCCGTGGTGTCGGCGGAGTGGGGGACCGGGGTCTCGCCTTCGCCCTCGGGTTCACCGTCCACGCTTCCCTCGCCTTCGCCCTCCACGCACTCGGCCGATGTGTACTGGATTACAAGGCTCGGGGCAGCCGTGTCGTCCAACGTGTCCACCGAATGGAAGCGCTTTACCGTGCCATTGGCGGATTCCTCGCCTATCAAGATCCAGCCGAACTCATTGAAGGTTCCATCGACCCAGGCTTGTATGTCATCCACCAGGGGCTGGCCGCTCCATACGTATTCGCCGTTGTCGCCCACCGAGGTCGACGCGCTGACCTGTGAAGCGAAGTCTCCGCCTGCTGCCACCCAGAAGCTGCTGTCATAGGTGATGTGCAGCCAGGTCGCGTCGCCCGTCACCGCTTGCGCGCCGTTGCCCTCCCCGCTGCCATCGCCACTGTCCGGAGGATCGGTTACGCCGCCGCTGAAATCGTTGGTCAGGCGGAACAGATCGATCTCCCTCGCAGCGGGCGAGCTCGCCTTGTCCATGGTCAGTCGCAACTCGGCGGAGACCACCTGCGCGTCCGGCGGCAGGGAAGCTGAAACCGGGAATGTAAGCAATGCACGGCGCGCCGCGCCCGTGCCGGTGGTGCCCACAAAGAGCCGCTGGCCCGCGCCGTTGGCCGCTTCGCCCGGGTCCACCGCGTTGTTGTAGATCGTCGCGTCCTTCACGGGCGAGAGGGTTATCTCGCAAAGGATGGGTTCTCCCTCGCCCTCGTTGCTGCCCTCTCCCTCGCCCGTGCCTTCTCCATCCACGGAACCCTCGCCATCGACGCTGCCCTCTCCATCAATACTGCCTTCTCCATCCACTGCGCCTTCGCCCTCTGTGACACCTTCGCCCTCGCCTTCTCCATCCACTGCGCCTTCGCCTTCGGTGATGCCTTCACCCTCGCCTTCGCCCTCACCCGTGGCCTCTCCCTCATCCAATAGGGTGGGAGTGGAAAGGATGAGCCCGTTGCCCGAAGTGGAAGCCAACGAGAAGGGGCCGGGCAGAATCGCATTCAGCGTGTTGCCCGCGCTGTCCTGCGACGTGAAGATCGCGGGCGCGCCTACGAAGGCGTCCAGTGTGTTGCCTGCGCCATCCTGCGCGGCGAAGGCAGGTTGCAGGATTATTGCGGCGGCAAGCAGCAAGGCTGCCTTGAGCAACTGTCTGGTGGCGCTCGTGTACCACTGCATGTTCATGCGTCACCTCTCATACCTGGAAGTATGCCGTGTTCATGTTCACCACAAGCTTCAGCGGACATCAATATCCCCGATGCTGCCCAAGGGCATAAAGAAACCGTTGCCCGCGTATTGCAGTTCGATTGCGGAATATTGCCTTCCAATGATCGCGCCGGTAACGCCTGACGTGGTGGGCTGACCAATGAAACTCGGGTTGCGGTCCGTCCGGTATATTAGCGTGTTCTCGCCCAGCGCAAACAGTTTTCCCCCGTCCGAGGACAGTGCTGCCGCGCGCCAGTTGCGGTTGCTTTCCAGCGCCTTCCAGTCAAGCCCGCTGTCTGTTGAAACATACACCTGCCCGCCAAACACGGTTGCCGCGAGAATGGAACCGTCCGCAGACATGGCGATGTTGGTCCAATTCCGCGTGCTCTCGAAAGATGACCAGTTGAGGCCGCCGTCGGTTGAAATGTGGATCTGGCCGCCGTAGGCCACGGCCGCCAGCTTTTGCCCGTCCGCCGACGAGGCGACCGCACGGTAATCCCCGCTATTGTTTCTCGGGGTCCAGGTCTCGCCTGAGTCGTCAGATACGTAGATGAATCCCGGGCCCGCGCAGGCGATCATTCGCGAGCCATCCGCAGACATAGCGATCGAGTTCCATTCCCGTCCACTGTCACGCGGCTCCCAGGTTGCCCCGCCATCGTCTGAGACATAGATCAAGCCGCCAAAGCGGACCACAGCGGCGAGAATCGAACCATCCGACGACATGGCAACATCGCCCCATGCCCGCACGTCATCGCGAATATTCCACGTGGTGCCGCCGTCGTCAGACACCACCAATACACCGGGGCCCGCTCCCGCTGCCGCCATGCGGCTGCCGTCCGCAGAGAGCGCCACCGCCCGCCAAAAGCCATTGCTGTAAACCTGATCCCACGTCTCGCCGCCGTCGGTCGAGCGGAACACCGGTCCCGGCCCGCCCCCATCGGCTGCAAGCACTGTCTTCCCGTCCGATGAGCAACCGATCGTGTACCAAATGCGGCTCGTCTCGCTGGTCTTCCAGTCGTCCAGATACCGGGGCGCCGCGATCCCTTGTGTAAGCGTCTGTTGTCCGGCACCTTGGCCAATGCGCCAACCGCCTGTTCCGGTACCGCTCACGCGGACCACATCGCCCACATCGAGCGAAGCGCTCGACGGCAACGTAATTGATACCTGAGAGTCCGCCGTAGTGACATACCCCCGGTTGGCCTGCGCCAGCACCGGGCCGCTTGTCGCTTCCTCCCACAAAAACACCGAGTCAGCATCCGCTTTCCCGGCGATCGCCGTGTCTTGCGCATCTTGCTGCGACTGCACCGCTGCAGCGTCCGCTTTCCCGTCAATCGCGGCATCTTGCGCTGCCTGTTGCGCGTCTACCTCTGACTTCGTGTACACCTCCGCCTTCGTATAGACATCCACTGCGTCCGCCTTTGAGGCAATTGCCGTGTCTTGCGCGTCCTGAGCGGAGTTCACGGATGACTCCAGGGCTTCCAGCTCCGCCGTCACGTCCGCCGTCTTTGCATACTCCTCCGCTGGAACGCCTCCCAGGCTGCCGGAATCTTTGGCGTAAAGGGCGAAGGGAACCGCATGCAGCGGTGTGCGCGGGTTGAAGATGTCCTCCGGGTCGAAGCCATCGTTGTCCCGGTCGATAGCCACCTCCAGCCAGAGATTGTCGTGCTGGTCGAAAAGGTTGCTCGGCGGCGGCGTCTCCCCGAAAATGATCGTATTGGACGTACCATCCGTCACTTCCACCAGTGGCTGCGTCTCCGACCACAGGGTGCTCGTGTCGTTCTCCGTGGCGTAAATGCTGAAGCGGACCGGATAGCTTCCATTCGGAATCGGGTCACCTTCCGGCGTCTCCACCCGGGTCTGGAAGAGAATCGTGTTCGAGGTGCCATCCTGCGTGTGCCCTGACGGGACAGCCAAGACGACAAGAGCCACAACGATCAACAAGCGCAGGTTTACAATAGTGTTCATTTCAAACCTTTCAAAAGCGGGAAAGATGAGAACCAACAAGCGCATAGCGCCCGAGAATTGAGCAGCATTTTGAAAAATTGGGCGACGCTAAGCGTGACAAAGAGCGGTCTTCGAGCGTCACGAGAGACTTGGTGGAAGAGGCAAAAGCCCCAGCACCGTGTTTTCCACACGGTCTGGAGCTTAAGAAATGCCCTGTATTTGCCCCGCTCATGTCCCACCTCGGGGTGGATTATAATTCAGAGCAGATCTTCCAGCAAGCGATTTTCCCCACGGACGCCGTAGTTTCGGGGCACGGGAGCGAGGTGTGGCTCACTCCGGCTTGTGCTCGAGTCGCTTGTTCACCTGCCGCGTGAAGAAGCGGACCACCGGCACGTGCTGATAGATGAACTCGCCCATGTCGAAGTAGTCGCGGTGATATCTCACCAGACCCGCCTCGTTGAACTTCAGAAACGAGTTCCCGATGCAGGAAACCTCTTCACCCTTGTTCAAGCCCTTGACATTCATGCGCAATGTCCAGCAGATGACGTGCTTGTCCCCTTGCTCCACTTCGTCGGTAATCTCGAAGCGAATTTCCTGCACGTTCTTGTACATGTT
The DNA here is from genome assembly GCA_046047315.1 of Candidatus Hydrogenedentota bacterium. GTDB lineage: Bacteria > Hydrogenedentota > Hydrogenedentia > Hydrogenedentales > JAEUWI01 > WGMK01. The sequence continues at coordinate 9,599 of JBJOID010000054.1, forward strand.
TTCATAGTAGGCCCGAAGGGCGGGCAGTCCTTCGATGCGTCCCAGAGGGTCCTCGAAGACGACGTCCTCCGCATAGAACTCACCCAACAGGTGCATGGTTTCCTTGTTGACCGAGTTGTAAATAAAGTCGATGCGTTCGCTTCGGGTCATTTCGCGTATCTCCTCCGCGGTGATGCTGGGCTTTTCCGATATCTCGACTTCCGGCGGTTCCGCTGCTTGTGCGCAGGCCGACAAGGCACCGCAGGTAAGCGTCAAAGCCAGTACGATGGTTCGTGCTGCACGGATAACGGTCATCAGTGTGTGTTCCCTTTCAGGGTATGTGGCGGCTCAGGGAAGCAGCTCGACGGCGTGCACGCGCAATTTTTCGATACCTTCGGGCAGGGTAAGCCTCAACTGCAGCATGCCTCCGGTGTAGCCCGGCCACTGCGACAGGTCCACGGTCTTGGTTGTCACACCCTCGTTGCCGCCAATCAGCACCACGATTTCATTGGATTCGTCGAATTGTTCATTCGCATGCCGTCTCCAACACACGCGCAAGCTGCTTTCTTCCCTTGCGCCCTCCAGCGTGATGGCGAGTTTGCCCGCGTCCTCCGCCCGCCAAAAGGTGAGCGGACTCAACAGCCCGGGGGAGGGGCCGTCGGCGTGCACCTCAAGCGCTCCCGGCACGGGCCAGCCTTGATCGCGCGCGTTCTTGAAAGTCCACCCCTG
>JBJOID010000055.1:0-6273 GCA_046047315.1 Candidatus Hydrogenedentota bacterium
CGCCCGGCATCGGCAAGAGCGAAACCGCGCTGGAACTGGTGGAGCGCGGGCACCGGCTGGTGGCTGACGACGTGGTGCGGGTGAAGCGCCTCCGCGAGGGACAACTCTACGCCGAGACCAACCCCGTGATTGAGCACCGGATGGAAATCCGCGGGGTGGGCATCATCGACGTGCGCTCGATTTTCGGCGTGGGTTGCGTGCGCAACATCAAGCGCATCGGGCTGGTGATCGAGCTGGAGATGTGGTCGCCTGAGGCGCAGTACGACCGTACCGGGCTGGATGTGGATCATGTGGAGATCCTCGGGGCAACCATTCCCTACATCCGCATTCCCGTGCGGCCGGGCCGCAACATCTCAATCATCATCGAGGTCGCCTCGTTGAACCATCGCCTCAAGGAGTTGGGCGTAAACACGGCGCAGGAACTCAACCAGCGCATCCTTGGTATGATGAACAAGAATTCAAACTGAGCGCGCGCCCTTTGGGCCGCTGATGTTCAGGTTGCTCTCCCGGGACAAATTTCCAAGATCACGATGGACGCCGTTCGCGGCGCCCTGTAGTCGCCACGTGTTCGATCCTCCGCCGCCGCAAGGAGCGTCATGAAGTCCATTCACCTGATACTCGGATGCCACGCCCACCAGCCCGTGGGCAATTTCGGCTTTGTCTTCGAGGAGGCCTACGATAATTCCTATCTTCCCTTCGTCGAATTGCTGGAGAAGCATCCCGGCGTAAAGACAACGCTGCACTACACAGGCCCCCTCTGGGACTGGTTCGAGGCGCACCGCCCTGAGTATGTGCAGCGCCTTGCCGGGCTTGTGCGGTCGGGACAGGTGGAGATCATGGGCGGGGCGTATTACGAGCCGCTGCTTTGCGCCATACCTGAACGGGACGCACTGGCGCAGATTCGCCGAATGAACGCGTATTGCGAGCGTCGCTTTGGCAAGCCCCCAGCGGGCATGTGGCTGACGGAGCGGGTGTGGGAGCCCCACATGGCGCGGGTGCTGGCGGAAGCGGGCATTCGCTACACCGCGCTGGACGACAGCCACTTCATCGTGTCGGGTCTGGACCGCGAGTCGCTCTTCGGGTATTACATGACCGAGGATGAAGGGCGGGCAGTGCGCGTGTTTCCCATTCACGAGCGGCTTCGTTACACGATTCCCTTTCATCCGGTGGAGGACACCATCGCCTACCTGCGGGAGCATGCGACCGAGGACGGACGCCGCTGCGCGGTCTTTCACGACGACACCGAAAAGTTCGGCGTTTGGCCGGGCACCTTCAAGAGCGTTTACGAGGAAGGCTGGCTCGATCAGTTTTTCTCGGCCATCGAAGAGAACTCCGACTGGATTCGCTGCGTCACCTATTCCGAGTACCTCGAACACAACCCCGCGCTGGGCCGCACCTACCTGACCTGCGCCTCCTATTCGGAGATGATGGGCTGGGCCCTGCCCACCCCGATGCAGCATCGCTTGCACGCCGTGGAGCAGGAACTTGCAGCGGACCCGGAGCGAAAGGCGCGCTTCGGTCTCTTTATACGCGGGGGCTTCTGGCGGAATTTCCTTGCGAAGTACGAGGAGTCCAATAACCTTCAGAAGCGCTTGTTGCGCAGTAGCAACCACCTCGCGCGGTTGAAGGCGCAGGGTCTTGGAGGACTGGAGGAGGCGGAGCGCCTGCTCCACGAAAGCCAGTGCAACTGCGCGTATTGGCACGGCGTCTTTGGCGGGCTCTATCTCAACCATCTGCGCACGGCGATATACGAACGCTGCATCGCCGCCGATATCGCCATGGATGCGCTCGAAGAAAAATCAGGCGGCGTTCGCGTGAGCGTGGAGGATTTCGACGGCGATGGCCGCGATGAAGTCGTGCTCGATAATTCCGCCTCCACGCTGTTCATTGCCCCCTCCGACGGGGGCACCCTGTTTGAATGGGACTACAAGGCGCGCCCTTTCAACCTGATGAACGTGTTGACGCGGCGCGAGGAGGCCTATCACGCGAAACTAGCTGAAGCAGAGCAGCAGCACGCCGATGGGCATGAGGGTTCAACGAGCATTCACGACATACTGCACGTGAAAGAGGCCGGTCTTCAGCAATTGCTCAACTACGATAGGCATCGGCGGGCTTCCTTGCGCGACCGATGTTTTCCGCCGCGCACGCCGGTGTCCGCCTTGTGGCGCGACGCCTATACGGAACTGAGCGCGCTGCCGGGCACTGTCTACGCGCATGAAGTGGAAGCGGGCGGCACGCTCCGGCTGCATGCCGCCAGCGTGGTGTCCGGGCCGATCGATGGACACATCGCCGTCTCGAAAAGGCTGACCCTCTCCCCGGATGCATCGGCCCTCCGGGTCGCCTATACTGTGGCGAACGTGGGCGCGGCTGAGACGCACTTCCAGTTCGGGATGGACTGGGCCGTGAATTTCCTGACCGGCAGCGCGCACGACCGCTATTATGTTTCCGATGACGTGGACCTCGGACGCGCCATGCTGGGAACGCGGGACGAACTGGACGGCCTTGGGCACATCGCGCTTTGCGACGAATACACCGGCATCCGTTTTTCGCTGCGTTTTTCGCTGCCGGCCACAGTCTACCGTTTTCCCCTGGAGACGGTCAGCCAGTCGGAAGGCGGACAGGAAAAGGTTTATCAAGGCAGCGTGGTGCTGCCGAGTTGGGAAGTGCGGCTTGCACCGTCGGGTGAGTTCAGCGTGGCCATCGAGGCCGTGGCGGAACCGCTGGGCCAAGGATGATTTGGAGAGCAATCCATCGTGACCGTTGAACGTGAGATAGAAGTGGTGAACCGCCTCGGTGTGCATGCCCGGCCTGCGGCCGCCATTGTGCACGCGGTCCTGAAGTTCAAGTGCGAAGTGCATTTCATACACGAGGGCGCGCGCATCAACGCCAAAAGCATCATGGGCCTGTTAACGCTCGCGGCCACGCAGGGCACCCGCCTGCGCGTGGTGTGCGAAGGGGAAGACGCGGACCAGGCGATGGACGCCGTGTCGGACCTGTTCGCGCGCGGTTTCGGAGAGGACTGAACTGTTGGAGCGCGAGTTCCACGGAATCGCCGTGTCGCCCGGCATTGCCATCGCCCCCGCCCTGGTGGCGGGCGGACTCCGCCGCGAGGCGCCTGAATACGAGGTGGCAGACACAGAGGAGGAGGTGGCGCGGTTCACTGCGGCGCGCGACGCCACCCGGGCGGACCTCGAACGGCTCTACCGCAAGACCGCGGCGGAACTGGGCGACGACCACGCGAGCATCTTTAGCGCGCACCTGATGTTGCTTGACGACATCGCCACCGTGGAGGAAGTCGAGTCGCGCATACGGCGCGAGGGGCGCAACGCCGAGTCGGTCGTGCTGGACGTGACGGCGTTCAACATCGGGTTGCTGAACGGCACGAATGATGCTGCCATGCGCGAACGGGTGGAAGATCTGGCCGACGTGGCTGATCGCCTGTTGCGGCACTTGTTGAACGAGACCCGCCTTGACCTGCGCGATATCAGCGACCCCGTGATTGTTGTTGGCGAGGCGCTTCCTCCCAGCCAGGCGGCTTCGATGAATCTCGCCGCCGTGCGCGGGATTGCGCTCGACACCGGCGGCACCACGTCGCACACGGCCATCCTCGCGCGTGCACTCGGCATCCCCGCCGTCATGGGTCTGGAGGACTTCACGGCGCACGTCGGCCACGACACCCCGGTCATCGTGGATGGCGGTCGCGGCCTGGCGATCACCAATCCCCGCCCGGAGACCCTGGCTACATACCGGGAAGCGCAGGCGCGCCTGATTCAGGAGCGCGCGGCCCTGGAAAGCGCGGCGGGCACGGGGCCCTGCCGGACGTTGGATGGAGTAGAAATCGAAATCCTCGCCAACGTGGCTTTGCCGCTTGAGGTAAGTCCGCGCCTGAAGGACGGAGCGCGGGGCATCGGTCTCTACCGAACCGAATTTCTGTACCTGAACCGGGGCGCGCTGCCCAGCGAAGACGAGCAGTATGAGGCCTACCGGGTGGCCGCGGCCGCGATGCACCCGCTACCGGTGACCATACGCACGATGGATATTGGCGGTGACAAGTTCGTTTCGGAAATGGGGCGAGCCATCGAGGAAAATCCTCAGCTGGGCTGGCGTGCGCTGCGCTTCTGCCTGGACCGGCAGGATATATTCAAGACGCAGCTTCGGGCGATTTTGCGCGCATCAACATTGGGAAACATCAGCATCATGTTCCCGATGGTGGGTGGACTGAAGGAGCTGCGCGAGGCGCGCCTCATTCTGCGCGAGGTCTCCGCCGAGTGTGACGCCGCAGGCATTGCCTACGATCGACGGATGCGGGTGGGCGCCATGGTGGAGATCCCCTCGGCGGTGGTCATTGCCCCCATGCTTGCCCGCGAGTGCGACTTCTTCAGCATCGGTACCAACGACCTGATTCAGTATACGCTGGCGGTGGACCGGGGCAATGAGCACATCGCGCAGCTTTACCAGCCCACGCATCCGGCGGTGCTGCGCATGATCCAGATGACGGCGGCGGCCGCGCGCGAGGCGCGCATCCCTTGCACGGTTTGCGGCGAAATGGCCAGCGAGCCGCGCTACACGGCTTTGCTCGCGGGGCTCGGCATAAAGTCGCTTAGCATGTCGGGGTTCGTGTTGCCGCAGTTGCGCGCGCGGATCAACTCCATGCGCATGGAGGATGCGCTCGCCCTGGCGGATCGTGCGCTCACCCTGACCACCGCCGAGGAGATCGACGCCATGCTGGACGCCTACTACGACGCGGAGGAATCATCCACGATGCACGGCAGCGGGGCGCGCCCATGAGACGGCGGCGGATATCCATACTCACCTCCACGGGTTCAATCGGGCAAAGCGCCCTCGATGTCGTGCGCGCCTATCCCGATTTGTTCGAGGTGGTGGCGCTTGGGGCGCACACGCAGTGCGAGGCACTGCTGGCGCAGGTGAACGAGTTTCAGCCCGAGTACGTGGTGGTGTCGCACCCCGAGGCGGCGGATCAATTCGCGGGCTACGGCGTGGCGGCGCGCCTGTTGCGTGGGCCGGAGGGCTTGCGCGAGGCCGCCCAGATCGGCGTCGATGTGGTGCTCTGCGCGGTGGTCGGGGCGGCCGGTTTGGACCCGCTGCTGGCCGCCATCCAGGCGGGCAACCATGTCGCGGTTGCGAACAAGGAACCCCTGGTGATGGCGGGCAAGGTCATCATGGAGGAGGCCGCCCGGAGGGGCGTGGCCGTACTGCCGGTGGATAGTGAGCACAATGCCATTTTCCAATGCCTCCATGGCTACCGCCCGGAAGACGTGCAATGCATTCACCTCACCGCCTCGGGCGGGCCCTTCTATGGAAAGCCGCGCGAAAGCCTGCGGGGGGTGACCCCGGAGCAAGCCGTAAACCACCCCACCTGGGACATGGGCGCGAAGATCAGCGTGGACAGCGCCACCCTTATGAATAAAGGCCTCGAAATCGTCGAGGCCATGTGGCTGTTTGGGTTACCGGAAAGCGATATAAATGTCGTTATACATCCACAAAGCATCGTTCACAGCTTAGTCGAATACCGCGATGGGAACATCCTCGCACAGCTTGGCGTTACCGACATGCGCTTTCCAATCCTGTTCGCACTGACTTGGCCGGAGCGGGTACAATCGCCAATGCAGCGCCTCGACCTTACGGCGATGGGCGCGTTGACCTTTGCGGCGCCAGACTTTAGCGAGTTCCCGTGCCTCGCCTTGGCCCGCCGTGCGGCGGCGGCGGGCGGGACGGCCACGGCCATCCTGAACGCAGCGAACGAAGAGGCGGTGGCGGCGTTCCGCCAGCGGCGGATCCCGTTTCTTTCCATCAGTGACGTGGTGGGCGCGGTGATGGATCGCTGCCCGTTGTCGCCCGATTACAGCATTGAGAGCGTTCTCGATGCGGATCGCCAGGCGCGCGAGGCGGCGGCGAAAGTGATATCCCAGATAGGAACCTTGGCATGACCGGTTTTGTCGTATTCATCTTGGTGCTCAGCCTGCTGGTGTTCGTGCACGAGCTCGGGCATTTCCTCGCCGCGAAGGCATGCAATATCTATTGCGACCGCTTCAGCATCGGTATGCCGCCGCGCCTGTTCGGATTCAAGTGGGGCGAAACCGACTACTGCATCGGGGCGCTTCCCTTCGGCGGGTTTGTCAAGATGGCGGGCCAGGAAGACGCGCCGCTTTCGGACGAAGAGCGCGAGGCCACCTATGGCCACGTGCCCTCGGATCGCTGGTTCAACAATAAGCCAGTCTATCAGCGCATCATAGTGCTGGTCGCCGGCCCCCT
>JBJOID010000056.1:0-6311 GCA_046047315.1 Candidatus Hydrogenedentota bacterium
TGAATTCCTGAGAATCTACACCTCCCCCGACCGCCGAAGCCTGTTGATGGAATCGGTGGGGCAGCTTGGGGTGGGCTATCGGGGGGTCGTCAGCGATCTCGCCGGGCACGGTATTCTTCTGACTACCACCGCCTTCAACCGCGCGAGCATGCCGCACCGGGGCGTCATGGTGCGGCGCGCGGATGACCCCGCCCTCGATACGCTTTACGCCGAGCACCAGCAGGGACTCGAACGCCTTGCCCGCAGAGGCGTTCTTCCCTCGGAACTGCCAGCATCGCCAGAGGCCTTGCACGCCTTTGTGGAGCATTATTACTTCCGAATCGAGGGCAACCGTAACGACGCCCCGCAAGCGGGTGAGTTCGGGCTAGCCTGAAATTATTTGCGCCAGCCGCTAAAGTCTGGCTATTTTCTGCCGATAGATCGGCTGATGGAATGACCGGCAGGCACGGAGGCCAAGCCGGAGGAGTTACGCAAATGGTTGGTATAAATGGACTTGGCGGGATTCCCGAACCGAAGTCCGAGCGGCCGGCCAGTTCGAGAAACGAGCGCACGGAAGCCTCCTCGAACAGTGCAAAGGCAGCCTCGGCTGCGAGTTCCCAGGATGATGTCAGCATCAGTCTCGAGGCGCGCGCCGCCGCCGAGGTGAGCCGGATCGTCGCTTTGACCCGCTCGCAGGATGAGATCCGCGCCGAAAAGATTCAGGCCGCGAAGGAACGCTTACTTGCGGGAAGCTACCGCGACCCCGAGGTGGCAGCCAAGGTGGCCGAAAAGCTGCTGAAGTTCTTCGCTTAATACCCTGGGAAAGTCTACATCTCTTCCCTCGATGCCCACGTTTTGGGTGTCGAGGGTTTTTCTTTTTTCTGACTTTTCCTTGTTTCGTAAACTCTAAATCCGTGCTAAAGAATTTGGCGAAGAGGCCGATACATTCACTAGGCCGAGACAAGGACGTCGAGGCGACACGGACACGGATGTCATCCCGATAGACACGGGCCAGCTGAAGGGGCGCCTATCCCAGCGCCGACGCGACCGACAGCATGTCCCAAGGTCTTCCCCTCCTTGGAAGGCGCCGCTACCCAGGCGGCGCCTTTCGCTTTTCAGCCGGTCATACGGCCCGCTTTGCAACCTGCATAATTCGCAATTTAAGTGCTTGCGCGGCATCAAGATACTTGCGTTCAGGCGCGTATCGTGTTAGCGTAATCAATTGACAGGGTAGGTACTTTGGGCGACGAGTGCCCGCGTGTCCGCGGCGGTGCTTCCGTGGCGCGCATCAGGGGCGAACCAATGGGGTTTGCGCCGGGCGCCGATCATGTCACTGGATATCATGAGTCATAGGCTGGGCCATGGGCGTTGACGCCATGGCGGCAGGAACCCGGAGGCGTTTCGCATGGGTAGCAGGGAAGGACGGTTTTCCCGGATGTTGAGTGGGGCACGATGGATCCGGGGTATCGCCGGGGTTTTGGCCTTCGCGGCCATGGCGGGCCTGAGCCCGTCTGCGGAAGCGCAATGCATCACCATTTCGCGCAGCTTTCCGCAGTTGGCCTATGCCGGCGGGGAAACCCAGTTCCCGGTCGAAGTGACCATAAGCAGCACTTGCGACGATGTCTTCGCCATTGGCCTGCGGGAAGTGTTGCCCGCCGGCTGGATATGGAAGGGGGTCGCCGGGGACGAGGCCGACCTTCCCGACTGGAACACGCTCAACCCAACGGCGGGCGGAACGGTGGAATACGTCTGGATTCCCGTGCCCCAGTTCCCCATCACCTTCACGTATTTCGTTGAAATCCCGGAACTTCCCGAGGGACAGGACGGCCAGGATCAAAACATCACGGGTTCGGCTCTGTTCCGTGTGAAAGACGGCGCCCAGCAGATTTCCACCGCCAGCTCCACGGTCAAATACGTACGCCCGCCCACCATTTCGCTCGTAGGCAGCCAGACCGTGCTGTTGGCCTGCGGCGACACCTACACTGAACTGGGCGCCACTGCGATCGACCCGGCAGAGGGCGACATCACCAATCGCATTCAGATCAGCGGTGAAGTAAACACACAGTCCGCCGGAACCTATGTCATCACCTATGGCGTGACGAACGCCTTCGAGCAGACGGTATCCGTGCAGCGCGTCGTTACGGTGACGGACACGGCGCCGCCTGAAATCACCCTGCTGGGCGACGAGACCATCATCGTCGAGTGCGGCACCCCCTTCAATGATCCCGGTGCTTCCGCCGTGGACGTCTGCCAGGGCAACGTGACGCCGCAGCGCACGGGCAGCGTGAACAATCGCGTGCCCGGCACCTATCTGTTGAGCTACGTGGCGACCGATAACGGTGGCAATTCATCGAGCCCGGTCACCCGCACCGTTATCGTCCGCGACACGCGCGCGCCCATCATCACCCTGCTTGGCGGCTCGAGCGTGCCGGTGGAATGCGGCAGCCCCTTCGTGGACCCGGGCTTCACCGCCAACGACACCTGCGAAGGCGACCTCTCCGCGAATGTGGTGCGCAATGCCAGCCAGGTGAACACCTCACGCGCGGGCACCTACACTGTGACCTACAATCTGGTGGACGCCAACGGAAACCGCGCCACGCAGGTAACCCGCACGGTGGTGGTGAGTGACACGACCCGCCCGACCATCACCCTTCAGGGAGGAGCCTCGCTCACGCTGGAGTGCGGCACAACCTACACCGACCCAGGGGCCACCGCATCTGACGCTTGCGCGGGCGCGTTGCCCGTGTCGGTGAATACCAGCGCCCTGAACATGAACGTGCCGGGCACGTATACGGTGCGCTATTCGGCGACCGACGGCGTTACCCAGGCGAGGACTGCCACGCGCACCGTGAACGTGGTGGACCGCACCGCGCCCCGTATCAATCTCGTCGGTGACGAGGTGCTCTTTGTTGAGTGCGGCTCGGCATACACGGAACTCGGCGGTACCGTTACCGATTCCTGCGAAAGGGATCTGTCGCTGCTGATTTCCGGTGCGACGGTGTACACGAACCAGCCGGGCTCCTACCGCGTGAAGTACTCGACAGAGGACGGCTCGGGCAACCGCGACGAAGCGTCGCGCCTTGTCATCGTGCAGGACTCCACCCCGCCGGAGATGACGCTGCTGGGCGCAAGCACGGTGACGGTGGAATGCACGACCGCATTCACCGATCCCGGCGCGACTGCAGTGGACACCTGCGATGGCGACTTGACGTCGACCATCGTCGTGGGCGGCGATCGAATCGTGGCCTCGGTGCCGGGCGAATACGTGGTCACCTACACCGCCACGGACGCGGCCGGCAACGCTGCCACGGCGTTGACCCGCACCGTGCGCGTGGTGGACACCCGCGCACCGGAGATGCGGTTGAACGGTGGCGACGTCACCTTGTTCTGCGGCGAGGAGTATGAGGATCTCGGCGCGAGCGCGAACGACGATTGCGACGGCAGCCTGACGGCCGCAATCACGGTCGAGGGCGCAGGCATCAATACCGATGTTCCGGGAACGTACCTTGTGAACTACAGCGTGCGCGACGCCGCCGGCAACCGTTCGCAAGTCACGCGCACGGTGACCGTGCTCGAGGCAGGATGCGAGGAGGAAGGCGAAGGCGAGGGCAGCCCGGCCGAAGGTGAAGGCGAGGGCGATGTGGAACTGCCCGCCTGCGCGCCGGAATCCGTCTCGCTGATCAGCCCGGTGGCCAACGTGCTGGTGCCAGTGGGCACCACCACCGCTACGGTTGACCTACAGGCGCAGGTCCGGTTTGCGTCCGAAGTGGACTGCGAACTGCCCGCGAATGTCACCGTGCTGTATGCCATCGACGGCGTGCTTGTGGGAAGCTCGACCAACGCGGCGGGCGGCTATCCGGTTCAGGTATCGCTGGGGCTGGGTGAATACGTCCTGTCCGTCACCGCGCTGCCGACAGACCGGAGTACAGCCGTGTCGACGGTACGCCCCCTGTCGGTGCTGGAAGCCCGCGACGCGGACGCCAATGGCATCCTCGACAACCCCTTTAGCAACCTGCCGGGAGACGGCGACTTCTGGAGCGCCAGCGTGTCCGCCGCCGGATGCGACCGGGCGGTCGTTTTGCAGTCGTGGAGCGGCGACGAAACGGGTGGAACGATAGAGGCCAGCCTCGTGAACCCGGCAAACACGGAGCAGAGCGTGCTCATCCGCGTGAACCGCGCCCTCCTTCAGCCCGGCGAACAGGGCGTGCTGATTGCCAACTTCTCCTGTGACCTGCCCAGCCTCTTCGATCCTTACAAAGTGGACGCGCTAATCGATGCGCTGCCTGCCGGTCCCATCGCGGGGCAGGCCTACCTTGACCTCAGCATCATCGTGAGCAGCGATGGCGGTGCCACCTACACCCAGCTCGAACAGGTGGAGGTTGACGGCCAGCCGGCCGTGGAGCTGACTTACCTGTCTTCAGGACTGGCGCGCGGCAGCACCTTCCGGGCTTACCCCTCAACCATTGAAAGCACAGACACTGGTCTGCGCCTGCGCCCCGCCAGCGGCGCCTGGACGCGTCAGGGCGTGGAGAACGTAGTCAGCCTCAGCGGGCGCCTTTCCGCCAAGCTGCGCCATCTCTCCACCTTCGGCGCATTCGTTGCGGTGGACCTCCCCGCGGATCTTTCGGCCGACAGGGATGCGCTGAACTTCGGCAGTTTGGTGCAGGGCGGCAGCCGCGAGCTGTCCGTGACGATCACCAACTCCGGGGACTCCGCCTTGAACGGGAGCCCGCTGATCGAAGGCGCTGGATTCTCGCTGCTCGATGACAGCCCCTACACGCTGAACAGCGGCCAGTCCCGCACCATCACCGTCCGCTTCTCCCCGAACGGCGTGCGCGGCTTCTCCGGAACGCTCCGCCTCAGCGGCGGCGCGGGGGGCGATGTGACCATCGCCCTCAACGGCACCGGCACCCTCTTCGACAAGGGCGCCAGCGCCACGGGTTGCGGAAGCAACGCCCCGCTCGAAGGTCGCGCCGGAGACATTCTGCTGGTGTCGGCCCTGCTGGCCCTGCTGGCATGGAGCAGCCGCAAGCGCATGCTCAAGGGCTAGGCCCCTTTTTCTCCAAAGCCAATCCCCCGGTCAGCGCCGCTGGCCGGGGGATTCTCATTTCAGGTTCGCCCTAGCATCCACAGCGAGCGCGCCGGCCATCGCGTCCTTCGTCACCATCGGTGGCGTATCCGTCACGCTTCCACCAGTCGAGTCCTCCCATCAACTCCTTCACGTGGAATCCAAGCCGTGCCAACTGAAGCGCCCCCTTGGTCGAGGCATTGCACCCGATGCCATCGCAATAGACAACGTAGAGTCGCGTCGCATCAAATGTCGCCGTGGTGGAAGGGTCCATCTGTCGATGAGGAAGATTGATGGCGCCCGGCAGGTGTTCCAGGGCGTATGCCTCAGGAGAGCGCGCATCCACCACGGTCACCGCGTCACCACGATTCAACGCCTCGTGCAGGTCCCACGAATCAGTCTCGTGCGCCAGCTTCCGGGCAAAGTGTTCCTCAGAGTCCTGCATGATTCGCTCCTCTCCTTCGATGTACTATCCCGCGTTCTCCCCGCCTATGCGCATTCCGCGCCGTGCCCCCAAAAAAAGCGAAAACGCCCCGGGAACAGAGCCCCGGGGCGTGTTGAATGCTGCGCTGATGCTTACTTGCGCTTGATGCTCTTGGCGATCGCCAGCACGGAGGCCGGGGTGGAATCGTAGGGGCTGGAGTCGCTGCTCAGGCTAGCCTTGATGATCGCGTTGATGTCGCGGTCGGGAATGCCAGCGGCCTTCGCTTCCATCATCACCTCGTGCATACGGGACACGATGCGGCGGTGGCACTCCTCGCGGCACTTCTGCTCCACGCCCTTGTTCACGTAGACCCCCATTCCACGGCGGGTATACAATAGGCCGAGGACTTCGAGGTCGCGGTAGGACTTGGCCACCGTGTTCGGGTTGACCTTCAGGCGCTCGGAGAGCTCGCGCACCGACGGAAGCTGGTCGCCCTGCTTCAGACGGCCCGAGGCAATCGCGAACTGAATGTGGTTCTCAATTTGCACATACACAGCCACGCTGCTGTGAATGTCGATGCTGGAAAGCATCGCCAACATTTCTTCGGAGGATTCATGTTTCGGTCGCGGCATGTTGGTATTCTCCCTAAGCTTTGGCCCGTGCCATGTTTTTTGCGCTCCGGTGCCCGCCCACAAAGGCGCCGCCGGCTCCATCTTCGAATAGTCGCGCCCCCTCACTGGGGTACTATGGGTGGTAGCATAAGCCCACCTACAACACCAATTCAAGAAAAACTATAGCATTCAAAGTTTCGCACTTTTAATAATTGGCGGATTCAAAGTT
>JBJOID010000057.1:0-3502 GCA_046047315.1 Candidatus Hydrogenedentota bacterium
ATGAAAACGAAAAAGAGAAAATTCAATTAGACTTCATAAAACAAGTTTGCTATTCCGATCACCAGCGCCCAGGGCACCACACGCTGTCGGTAACGCGGGATGAGGTGCAGCCGAGCCTCAAGATTCTTCATGAACTGAAGGTAGGGGATGCGGCCTTCGAAAAGGCATGTCGCACCGACATGCATCGGCTGGTCTTCCCGCTCGGCATAGAGAAAGAACGCGTCCATCCCCGAGAGGCGGCGCCGCAAATTGGAATCTGGCAACAAGACGCTTCTCCAGTCAGCCGGCGATCAGACAGGGCTCCCCAATAACGGAGCGGAGTATACCCGAGGCCTCGCAAGGGGTACAAGATGAGGCGTAACAATGCGCAAACTTGCCGTTCCGCAGCATAGACAATAGAATTCCCTTCCCTTCGATTCCTACGGGATACCCTCATGAAGCCCTTGCTCGTTAATCTGTCCCTACTGCTTCTGACACTGCTGCTCGTGTTGGTTGCCGGTTGCGCCGCCGATTGGGTTATCGGGCCGCCGCCGCCACCCAACTTCGACGGCAAGCAGCTTTCACTTCTTTTCGCGCCCAATGCGAAGGAACATTTCGAAAGCAGCGAGTTCCGTTTCACGGCGGAGATGAATGCGCTGGGCCTGCGCGACGTGCCTATTGTGCCCGGCAAGCAGAAGCGCCTCCGCATTGTGGCCATCGGCGATTCCTTCACCTACGGCTGGGGCGTGGACATCCAGGACACTTGGGTCAAGCGCCTGGAGTCTTCCCTGCGTGGGCTGGGCCACGAAGTCGAAGTTATCAACGCGGGACGCAGTGGGACGGGGAGCGCGTCCTACGAGGAGATGGCGGCCCGCATATTGCCGGTGCTCCAACCCGACATTCTCCTCATCGGCATGCTGCACAACGATGTCGGCCTCTCACATGCCGAACGGGTTGATCTGGACAAGCCGTTCTGGCTGGATGCCCTGGGATTCTTGTTTCCAAATACGATGGCCCGCATCGACCAATCGCGCATGGAGAAGGCCCTGTTGACGCCGACGACACAGGGACCACCGGAAATATCCATCGAGCGCAACCGGGAAATGTCGAAGGAGGCGGCAAACTTTCAAGCCTCCCGCATGACTGCGGAGCAGCGCGCCCGGCTGGACGCCCTGTCCCCAGAAATTCGCGACCAGTACTTCGGCGGGATGCTCAATCCGTTTATGGTCTCCGTTGGGGTGACGGCTCCATTTTTCTATTCCTCGGTTGCGCGCCTTGACGAGGCTGCCTTTGAAGAAACCGTAAATCGCGTGGCCGCGAACCTGGAAGCCGTGAAGCAAGTGGCCATGAAGCACGGCGCCGAGACCCTGGTCGCCATCGTGCCAGCGGGACCCTACACCAACCGTTCCCAAAACAAGTCCCTCGTCCGACTGGGATTCGAGACGGATGAATCCATGTTGAGCAGCGACATCCCCGACCGCCTTACGCGTGAAGCCAGCGCCCGTGCCGGGTTGGATTGCCTCAGCGTCACCCAGGTATTCCGGCAACGGATGGAGGACCCTTCGCTTTATTTTCCCCTCGACAATCACTTTACTTCCGCCGGGCATGCCCTGTTCGCGGAGTCGCTGGCTCCGCTGATTGAGGGTTACTTGAAGGATAACCCGAAAGGAAAGAACGGGAATCCTTGAAGCAGGGTCAGCCGAGCGTCACCAGCACTTCGTGCTCGCCGGTGGCGCGGTCGAGCACACGCGAGGGGAGCGGCGCACCATTGATGGTGACACGCTGAATCGTGCCCCGGCCCTGCCAGGTTACGGCAAAGACGGCATTCTGGTGGCGCAGGTTCGTCACGCGGGTAAGGGGATAGTTCCTCACGGGGCGTGGTGTAGAGAGGCGCCATCCCCCCGCGTCATAGTCGAGTCCATAATGGCGATGAAGCACGATTTCGAAGTAGGGGGCGTTGTCGAGCAGCATGCCGGCCGGCAGCGCCGATCCGTGCACGTCGCGCGAGAAGGGCAGTCCCGCGCGGGAGCAGGTGTCCAGCACACGCTGAAGAATGGGGGGGACATCGCCGCAAGCGTGCCGTATTCTCACGGAGATGTCGAGCAGGGCATGAAAGGTGCGGCGATATCCGGGTGGATAATCGGGCCCGCCCCGGCCGCTGGCATAGGTGTAGGTGTAGTCCAGCCATTCGTAGGAACGGCGAATAAGGTCCTCGTCGGGGCAAAGCCCCAGCCACATCGCCAGCACATGACCGCCGAAATCGAACTCGCTGCCTGGAATCTGGTCGGTCAGTTCTTCCTCGCGCGGCGTTTCGCCCTCCGCGTCCCGGTAATGAACGAAGGTGTTGCGATTCATGTGCCAGAGCCCGCCGGCGGCCAGCGGCGCGATGGCCGCCCACTGCATCGCGAAGGCCGCCTCGGCATATTCCGCGCTGAGGGGGCGGTTGCCCAGACGGCCTTCGATAGCGGCCCAGCGTGACAATCCGGCATGGACCACGGCCGAGGACGCGGGGGTCTTGAGCAGCATGCCGCCGCGAGCCTTGGTGTGGAACGAAGGCAGCGCTTCTCCCGGGCGGCGCAGGGCGAGCAGTGCGTTGGCCCCGCTGCGCAGCGGCTCCGCGTGCGCGCAGATGAATTCCACGTCGCCCGTGAGACGAAGATAACGTCCCGCCATCATGAGCAACAGCGCATGGGAGCATTCTGCTGGCAGCGCGAAAGTATCGCTTATGCCGCGCGCGCCCGGAGTTTCGATGGCGGCGGTGATGGCCTTGCGCAGCAGCTCGGCCGTTTCACCCGGTGCGCACCAGCAAAGCGACTCGCAGGCCAGCGCCACTTCATCGATCGCCACCGTATGAGCGATGTCCTCCGTTGCCGTCAGGCATGCGGAACGGGGCAGGGCGCCGGGCTGGTCCAGGTAGGCCAGCCCGCCAAGCAGCACCTGGTCGTAATGGGCGCCGAAGTCAAGCGAGGCATCGGCATAAGGGCGATCATCGCCGGCCTTGAACACGCGCGTGGCGGCGCGCAGTCCGGCGTTGCCTTCAAGCCGGATGATCTGGCCGTGCGTGATTTCCCAGTCCAGCCGCCAGCATGGACCGGGCTGCTCATGCCGGTCCAGCACAGGGCCGCGCTCGTCGAGGGTGATGCGAAGCTGGCCGATGTTGGCCACCCCCAGGCGCAGGCCGGCCCGGGGCAATTCGGAGTACAGCATTACGCCGTCGGTCTCGCCCTCCCAGACGGCGGGGCGGGTCTTTCCGCGGGACCCGGGATGCCATCCCACCGTGCTCTGCTCGCCTTCGGTGGTCCTCCAGAATTGAAGCCCGCGCGCAGAGGCGGGCGTCCAAATGCGGAATATCCTGCGCTGACCCAGGGTGTCGGGCTGACGTATCCAGTCGAAGCCCACCTGCACGGGCTCGCCTCGCAGGGTCCATTCCTCGGTGTGTCCTCCTGGAAACACCGCCTTCGCGCGCACCACACGCTTTCCATAGGCTTCGTGCGTGGGCTCCAGCGCGATGGACTCGGGGCTT
>JBJOID010000058.1:0-4415 GCA_046047315.1 Candidatus Hydrogenedentota bacterium
GGTTTACAGCGGCGCAGATTGAGTCGGAGGGGGGCAGAAGACGGTGCTGGAGCAACGTGCTCACCGAGGACTGAGTCCTAGAAATTGAAATCGTGAATCTACAAGAGCTCCAGCGGATGCACCACTGGCATACCTGTCCCCTCGCCGAGGTGGATTCCGCAGACGCTGCTTTCAGTGACAATCGCTTCCACACCGCTTTCGTTGAAGAGCTTGAATAGGGGCTCGCCGACGGCGTTGGCGAGGTCGTAGCCGAGGGGCCGTGCTTGAGGCCGAAGGTTCCGGCCATGCCGCAGCAGGTGCCGGTCTCGATGAGGGTGGTGTCCGCGCCGTGGCGGGCGAGCCACGTCTTGGCACCCTCGCCCGAACCGAGGGGCCGCTGGTGGCAGGCACAGTGGAAGCCGTAGCGTTTACCCTTCAAGCGGTCGCTAGTGGCGCGGTCGAACTCGCAGAGGTACTCGAAGAATTCCCGCGTGGCCTCGGCCACGGCTTTCGCCTTGGGATGCATGGGCAGCAGCTTGGGATACGACACCGCCAGCGTGTAGGCGGCGGTGGGCTCGGTGGCGAGTATGGTGTAGCCCGCATCCACCCAGGGCGCCAGCAGGCGCAGGTTGTCCAACGCCACATCGCGCGCGGAATCTAGATCGCCATAGGCGATGAACGGGTATCCACAGGGCCGCTGCGGCGGGAGGACCACCTCCACGCCGAGGGACTCCAACTTCTCGATGGCCTTGATGCCGAGGTCGGGGCGGTTATGGTTGAGATAGAGATCATAGAAGAGGACAACCTTGCGGGGGAGAACATCCCCCGTCACGCCCTCGGCACGCTCGGGCGCGCCACCCCCTTCGAAGGGGGACCTAGGCCGCGCCGAGGTTTCTTCTTGTGTCCCCCTTTGAAGGGGGGGATTTGCGGCGGTGTTCCCGCCGTGAACCGGGGGATGTTGCTCGGGGACAACACGCGCACTCTTGCCGCGCGGAAGCGCGGTGTTCCCGTCGCGTTGTGCCCACCACTTTGCCAAGGTCTGCCTTGCAAAGGGTGGCAGCTTCCTTCGCCGGTCGATGCCGGCGAACTTCTCCATGCCGAGGCGGAAGAGCGCGTTTTCCATTAGCCAGTTGCTGAGCGGCGCAAAGGCGCTGCCCAGCCGGGCCTGAGTTTCCGCCTGCATCATCAGTTTATTCACGGCGGGCTGATCATGCTCGCGATAAAACTCCTGCTTCACCTGCGCAATCATCAGCGGCATGTCGATCTTCGCGGGGCAGATCTCTTTGCAGAGCCCGCAGCTCACGCACAACTCTGCGAAGCCACCGGCGATGTCGAGGCCGTGAGTGGTGGCCGTCCACGGGATGCCGATGGGACCGGGGTAAATGTGGCCGAAAGTATGTCCGCCCACCACGCCATAGGTGGGGCAGATGTTCATGCAGGCCGCGCAGCGGATGCAGTTCAGCCCCTCGCGCATCAGTGGGTCTTGCCGCATCTGGGTGCGGCCGTTGTCCAAAAGGATGAGATGGCTTTCGCGCGGCGCACCGTCCGCACCCAGCGGTGAACGACCGTGCATCCAGGTCACGTAGGTGGTGGGCAGTTGGCCGCTCGCGCTCACGGGGTGCGCCAGCACCATCATCAACGCGTCCTCCACCGTGGCCACCACCTTCTCGATGCCCATCACGCAGATGTGGCACTTGCCGATGCTGGACACCAGGCGGCCGTTGCCCTCGTTCGTCTCGATGACGATGCCGCCCGTCTCGGCAATGCCGATGTTGGCGCCGGTAATGCCGATGTCCGTATCGAGGAAGATGGGCCGCAGGTAGGCCCGCACCACCTTCATGATCTCGTCGATGTCATTGCTCACCGGCTTGCCGGTGGCCTTGGTGAAAATCTCCGCCACCTCGTCGCGCAGCTTGTGCACGGAGGGGAACACCAGGTGATAGGGCTTGTCGCCCACCAGCTGGATGATCAACTCGCCGAGGTCGGTCTCCACCACGGTGAGTCCAGCGGCTTCGAGACCGTGGTTAATCTCAATCTCCTCAGTGGTGAGGGACTTTGACTTCGACACGTTCCTGTAGCCGCGCTCCATCGCAATCTTCACGCTGATGGCGATGGCCTCGGCGCCATCCTTCGCCAGGTAAACCTTGCATCCGCGCTTTTCGGCGTTAGCAATGAACTGCTCCAGCAGCGCGTCGAGATTTTCAATGCAGCGGTCCTTGATAGCTTTCACTTCATCACGAAATGCCGTGCCGCCGGGCAGGGTTTCCAGCCTGTCCGAGCGCGTCTGCCGTCCGCGCGCCATCGCCTTCCAAAGCGCGTTGCGCTTTTTCGGGTGCTCGATGGACTCCGTCACCGCGGCCTTCAATTCCTCGCGCGTCTTGGCCCTCATGCCCCGTCTCCAATGATGATTGCATGGGCGATCTCGGGACCGTGCACACCGAGGGTGAGCACCAGTTCGATATCCCCCGTGCGGCTGGGGCCGCTGAGGAAACTCACCGTCACGTTGCGATCTTGCTGCATCAAGAGTTCGCGCAGGCGAGGCGCGGCATCGTGGAGGGTGTCCACCAGGTCGCCTGCCCACACAATGCCGATATGCGTGCGCGGCAGCCCGCTGACCAGTCGCACGGCATCGTCCGTGCAGACCTCGGCGAGCGTGCCCGTCTGCGCGATGCCAAAAGCCGCACCGGTAATGCCAATAGTCGGGCGGTCCAGCGCCAGCGGCAGCGTGGCGGATTCATACGCGGGTCCCATCACCTCGACGCCCTCGCTTTCAAGGCGCGTCTTGATGGCAGCGGCAAGGCTGTCGGGCAGAGCGGCAAGCGCCACGCAGTTGGATGCCGCATCCCGAACGATACGGGCGACGGTATCCACGGCACCGGCTTCATTCACCACCGCATGGGCATGTCCGCGCACCGCACGAAAGGATTCGATGAAAAGGTTGGTCATTTCGTTCGACACGTTAGAAGGGCTCATCCAGTCGCTTCACGGGGCCGTAGGTCAGGATGACGGCTCCCTGCGGATGTTTCACGAAAAGCATCTCGTCACCCTCGTCGATGTCCATGATTTCGGGCTCGCTGTCGTAGGCCAGTTGCGCAGGACCGCGCGTGATCAGGATTCGAATCTCCGTGTCGGACGGTAGCACGAGGTGATCCGTGTGTTCTGTTGTGGCCTTAAAGGCAATGCCGATGCCCTTCGTAAACACGCCGCGCGTGATTTTGTTGAAGTAGGCCGTGCTGCCAAAAGGCGTGCACACGATGAAGCCGTCGCCGAGGATCTCGACTCCTTCGTCATAGGGCTCGCCATTGAGCCAAATCTGGAAACGCACCGCGCTGTTGATGCGCCCCATGTGCACCGCGAATTCATTCAGTGCGGCCAGCGTCTGCGGGGCTTCGGCCTTGCCCGCGCGCGTCAGGGTGCAGCCAAGCTTGGTGTATTCATTGACCGCGAGCTCGCGCCGTGCCAGCCCGGCAATCACCTGTGCGGGAGGATGCGGAATGCAGCGGTGGCCACGGCGGCTGTTGAGAATCGGCACCTTGGGCAGGCCGGGGTAGTGCAGTTCGGCCGCCAACAGGGTGCCATCACCCCCGTAGCAAACCACCACCTCGGGCGACTCGGTGACGATCTCCAGCTCTGGGTGTTCCGCCAAGAGCGGGGCCAGGCGGTCGGCTTCCGCGCCAAAGAGCAGCACCCGGCGCAGGGCTTCCTGTCGTTCAGGCATCGCGGCGATATCCCCTCAGTCCACCTGAATCCACAGGTACACCCCGCATTCTCTTTCGAGCGCACGCCGCGACAGGTCCGCCAGGCCGCGCACCACGGGCAGCACCTCCCTCGCCGGGCAGGATAACTCCTCCGTGTCGGCCCACGCCTCCGCCAGTTCCATCTCCAAATCTGACGGCACGGAAGCAAGATCGCTCAGCAAGTCATGCGGAAGTTGGATAATGAGGCGGTCCCCATTGTCTGCCTCGAAGACCATCTCGAAGAGGTCGAGGGTGTCGCTGTCCCATTCCTCATCCCGCAGGATGCTCCACAGGATCGACAATTCCACGTCCGTGATCCGCTTGTGCTGGATACGGAGCCCCTCATAGGCGTCGCGTTGGGCGTCGTATCCCGCGGCATCCGCCGCGCGCTCGGCCAGAAAAAAGTCGGAAAGCAGCGCCATGGGTTCGTCCCTCTCTTGGCGCGACTATAGCACGTTACAACGAGCGCGACGAAAAGCGGCGCGCCAGCGCGAAGGTCGCTCCCGTCAGCAGCATCAGCAGCACGCTGTAGGCAAAGGCCTGTCCCGCGCCGCTGCGCGACAACTGGTTGATGTGGACGGCGATGGGGGTGTTTCCCGGTACGAACACCAGGATGGAGGCGACGAACTCGCCCAGGCTCGACGCGAGTGCCAGGCCGGCGGCCGCGCCGGCCGCGGGCGCGATCATGGGCAGCACCAC
>JBJOID010000059.1:0-3816 GCA_046047315.1 Candidatus Hydrogenedentota bacterium
CGGCGGCTCAAAGTGCGTGGCGTCTTCATGCAAGGTTCTCCCTTCGATAGTCCATGCCACTGTCAACCCAGCCCGCTATACTGGCCCCAAGGGCGGGGCGGGTTCAAACCTTGGAGGGGGCGGGGTGGAGCGGGCACATCCCCCGTCACGCCCTCGGCACGCTCGGGTGCGCCACCCCCTTCAAAGGGGGACCTTGGTGCGGTCACCGATGTCGGCGCGGGGTATTGGCAAGTGTGTCCCCCTTCTGAAGGACGGTGGTTTGCGGCGGCGTTCCCGCCGCGAACCGGGGGATGTTGCCGCGAGCGGGGATGCCTATTTCGATGCGGGTGCGTTGGGGCTTCAGCGGGCGGGGATGGTGGGCGGGGTTTCGATGAGGGCGGTGGCGGTCCAGGTGCCGCGGGTTTCGCCTTTGGCGGACTGGGCGCGGAGCCATTGGCCGTCTTTCCAGGGGGCGATACCGTAGGCGGCGTTCAGCTGGGAGCGGTGTTCTACGGTGAAGTCTTCGCGGGTGACGATGAGGCTGTCCACGCCGTTGTAGGTGCCGAACCAGAAGTGGCCGTCGAGATAGCAGGCGGTCTGGATGCCCATGTTGGTGTAGCCGCTTTCGATGGGGTGTGCGCCGAGGAAGTTCCACGCGGCGTCGTAGCGGTAGGCGTGGTTCTTGTCGTAACCGCGGGGCAGGCCGCCGACGAGGATGAATTCGCCGTCGTGCGTGGTGATGCCGCCCGCGCCGTGCACGAGCTCGGGCACGGGGTGTTTCTCGAGCAGCTCGAGGCTTTCGTCGTCGTAGACGTAGACCCAGGAGTCGGCGTGGCCGGGTTCGCGGTTGAAGGCGCCGAGGTTCACGGCGACATAGAGGCGGCCGTCGTGCCAGGTGAGATCGCCCTGGTGGGAGGGCGCCTCGACCTGGGCGAGGAGCTGGCCGGTGTCGTCGGTCTTGATGAGGGCGACGGTGAAGGACCAGTAGATGTTGTAGGCGGGGTCGGTGGCGATGCCCTGCAGGTGTCCGCCGTGGTTGCCGGGGCAGAGGATTTCGGCGGAGGCGGCGAGGGCAAGGAACGGCAGGGCGAGGAGCGGCATGGGTTGACCTTCTATGGCTGCGCGTGTTGCGGCGGGTTGTTTGGACGAACGGAGTTCGCGGAGTTTGCGTGCGTGACGCGTCCGGCTCTACACTAAGTGTAGCTTCGGTGCGCGTTAGTTTAATCGCCTCAAGGGGAAAGATTGCCCATGACGATCGCTCTTTTTCAACGGGCTTCTGGCCGCATGCCACGCCTGCTTTGCGGGGCGCTGATCTGCGCTCTGGCCGCGTCTGCGGATGTGGGAGACAACCTGCTGGAGAATCCCGGTTTTGAGGCGGCGGGCCTGCTGGGCCCGTGGAAGGCGACCGCGGGCGGCCAATCGAAATGGGCGCCCTTCGAGCCGGAGAAGTCGCCGGAGGCCAAGGAAGGGAAGGCCGCCCTTCGGATTCCCGCGCCGCCGGAGGGCGATATGGCCATCGTGCACCAGCCCATCCCCGCGAAGGCGCTGGCCCATGAAACCACCATGCGCTTCAGCATGTGGGGCCGCAGCGACGCCGCACTTCAGTTGCAGGCGGTGATTTCCTTCAACACGCCGGAGGGGCAGAGGAAGGTGCGGGTGATGCATCCGGGCGATGGCGAGTGGGCCTTGATGGAGACTTTGTTCGACATTCCACGCACGGCCGACCTGGAGAGCTTCAACGTGGAGATCATCGTGCGGCCGGGCAGCGGCCCGGTGGATGTGGACGAGGCGCAGTTTTGGCACGAGGAAGTTGCGCCGCAATACGACCTGCCGGAGAACGCCGATGCCTGAGGCCATGGACATGAATCGCCGCGAGTTTCTGGCGGCGTCGGGCGCGCTGGCGGCGGGGCTGGCGCTGGGCGGCGGGGCCTGGGCGCAGGGGGCGGGCAAGCCGAACGTGGTGCTGTTGATCATCGACACGCTGCGCGCGGACGCGCTGGGATGCTATGGGTCGACGGTGGGGGCGAGCGAGGAGCTGGACGAGATCGCCGCTTCGGGCGTGCAGTTTATGAACACCTTCGCGGCGTCGAGCTGGACGCTGGCGTCGATTGGCGGCCTGACGACGGGGCGATATCCGCGCACGGTGGGGCTGTATGACACGACGGACTACCTGGACGACATTGCGCCGTCGATAGCGCAGCAGTTGCAGAAGGCGGGCTATGGCACGTGGAGCGTGACGGCGAACGCGGTGATCAACAGCGTGGCAGGATTTGGCCGGGGCTTTCTGCAATACCAGGATGCGAACATCAACTGGGAGGTGCCGGGCAAGCGGACGGCCTCGAGCGATGAGGTGTTTCGTGATGCGCTGAAGATGGCGAAGACGAAGGAGGCGGGCAAGCCGGGATATTTGCAGCTGAACATCATGGAGCCGCACGAGTATTACCGGGGTGAGGGGAAGCTGACGCGGGCGGAGTTTGACGGGCTGTATCCGGACATCACGACGTCGGCCAGCCGGCGGCAGTATTTCCAGTCGGTGCGGCAGGCGTCTATCGAAACGGCCAAGTTCATCAAGGAATTGCGCGCGCTGCCGGGATGGGACGACACGCTGTTTGTGATTATCGGGGATCATGGCGAGGGCTTGAATGATCATCCGCGCGTGTGGCGGTCCAACTCGCACGGCATCCTGCTGTATGCGAGCAACGTGCGGGTGCCGATGATTTGGCATTATCCGGCGGGCAAGCTGAAGGCGGCGAAGGTGTATGAGCCGGTGTCGCTGCTGGACATCTACCCCACGCTGATGGAGCTTGTGGGCGCGGACAAGCCGGAGACGCTGCATGGCTTGTCGCTTGCGGGCGCGCTCGAGGGCAAGCCTGCCTCGGCTTCGCGCGGACCGCTGGTGAGCGAGACCTTTAACTTTGGCATGGACAAGATTGCCTGTCACTCTTCGGCGTGGACTTATGTGCACAACCGTGACCTGCATGCGGGGTGCGGCGAGTTCGAGTTGCAGACGCTGGAGGGCTATGTGGACGGCAAGCACACCAACCAGCTGGACTTCCATCCGGACGTGGCCTATCGGATGGCCAAGCATATCCGGGAGTGGGAGGAGAAGCACCCGAAGCGCGCGGCGGTCAAGGTGCGCGAGGTGACGGACATTGGGAACCGTCAGCAGGAGCTTGAGGCGCTGGGGTATCTGTAGGGCGCGGACCTTACTCGCCCGATGCAGGGCGATCCGGCGGAGACTCCAGCGAGGAGATGAGTCGAGGCACGTCACGCTGGACGATTTGCCACAGGCGTTTCATCTCGATGCCCGGGTAGTCATGCACAAGCCTATGCCGCAGCCCGATAATTTTTGCCCAAGGTACGCCTGAGATTCGTTCTCGACACGCCGGGGAGAGTTTGGACGCCGCTTCCCCTAGAATCTGCAATGCATGTTGCGTGGCATATTGAAGCTTCTCGTCGGCGAGGAACTAGTCGAGTGAGGCGTCTCCCGGGAAATCGCGTGCCTTTTGCGCGTTAAGGCGAATGTCGAGCAGATAGGCCTCGTCACGCCACATAGATGGTTTGCGCTGTGTCGAGAATGTGTTCCCTGCGAATCGTATTCTGGCTTTGCTCGACAGCGCGCTTGTCGACCACATCGACCTCACGGCCCAGCAGCCGGGCAAGATCTGATTGCAGCAAGTCGAACTTTTCTCCCCACTCGCCCGCGTCGTCGTTCTCGAAGAGCACAAGGAAATCCAGATCGCTCTCGGGGGAAAAATCGTCACGCAGGTATGACCCGAACACCGCGAGCTCACGTACCTGAAACATGCGGCACAACTCCGCTATGGCGGGGATTGG
>JBJOID010000060.1:0-3852 GCA_046047315.1 Candidatus Hydrogenedentota bacterium
ATCGCACGTCCAGCAGGAACAGGATGAAGGACAACATCATCGCGTAAATCAATGTCGGCGTGATGCCGTCGATGAAATAGTCCGCGAGGGTCAACGGCACGGTGCGCTTGGGCTTGGGCGCCCCGGCGCGCAGGGCGGCGAAATCGGTGGGGTTGAACTCCATGCGCGCCGCAGCCTTGTCCGCCGCCTGGAGCTCGTGCACCGGCGCGCTGGTCATCAGGTCATCCAGCGTATAGCCGGGACCATAACCCTCCTCGGGTTTCTTCCAGTTGGGATCAAAGGCTTGCGGCATGCCCTTACTGCCCTATCGCCGCGGGGTTGATTTCGTGCAGCGAGCGCTCATGCTCGATGTGCATCACATTGATCTCGTGCGGCGCCAGCAGCTTCGCCGCCTCATCGAAAGCCTTGCGGTGTTTGATGACGAACACCGTCACGTTGAAGCCCATCTGCTTCATCGTGGCCAGGGTCCACGCCAGCTTGGGGTCCACCTGCGGCACGATGGGCAGCAGCGCCGCGTCGCGCGGCAGGGTGGGATACGTGGCCTCGATCAACCCGGAGCAGTCCAGCCCATGGGCCGGCATCACCCGCGCCAGGTTCTCGATGATGCGCTGCGCCTGCACCGGCGAGCGGGCCGTCTCCACCGAGAGCGGGCTGATGCGCATCGAAAGTGTTTCTTCGCGCGCGAGGTCCGCCTCGATGTCGTAGCGGCTGAGCGCGTTGGCGCGTTCCGCCTCGTAGCGCGCCAACTCCGCCGCGTCGCGCGCGTTGGTCACCATCCCCGTCTGCTCCCCCGACATCTGCAACAGGTAGGCGATGGAGGCGGCGGTGGTGATCGCGAGCTCCAGCCGCTCCTCCTTATGCTCCGGCAGGTAGCTCTCGTCGTGGAGGTCCAGCACGAGCGTGCCGCCTGTCACGCTCGTCGGCTCATACGTCTTCACATGCAGCTGCCCGGTGCGCGCCGTTAGCTTCCAATGAATCCGCTTGAGCGGGTCGCCGGGCGCGTAGAGCCGAATGTTGTTGATCCGGGTGGGGTCTTCATAGATGCGGTTGGTGTGGCGCACCGGGCCCTGGGGACGGCGTGTGGCGATGTTGAAAGTCTCGATATAGGCCACGGTCGGCAGCACACTGAAATAGTCGCGCCGCGCCCCCGTGCGGAAGCGCTTCTCGAGCCCGAACAAATCGCCCGACTCCATCAGGGCCGGCCCCACCCGGTGATAGCCCCGCTTGGGGCAGGTGAGCGTGTACGACAATTCCATCGACTTCCCCGGCATGAGCGAGGCCAGACGGCGGTGCTCCCCCTTCACCTCGCAATAGGGCGGCACATGGTCCTCCAGATAAACCCACGGCACCGGCCACGGGTTGGGGTTCGTCAGCTTCACCTTCACCTCCGTCTCTTCCCCCTGCTGCAACAACGTGCGCGAGATGCTCCGCTCGCAGTCCAGCCGCCAAAGCCACAACTTCGACGTGCCCTTGGCCAACAAGGCCAGCGCCAGGAAAACGTACACCGCGAAGGCCACATAGGGACTCGAAAAAACGAAGGCCCCAAAAAGCACCGCCAGCGCGGTAAGTATCCAGTTCACTTGGTTCATGGGGCGAAGCATAGCACGACCCCGGCCGTCCTGCGTGGCTCCCTATTTGGATAATTCCTTGACGAAAGCTGCATTTCGGGGTACGCTTAGGGTGTGTATCAGGGGAGAACACAGGCTGGCATCGCTGCCTCAAGACCAATCGCGGAGGAAAATGACATGTACAAGCACCTTATCATTGCCGGAGCCGCCGGACTTGCCCTTTCGGGCTGTCTGCATGGGCGGGGCGAGCACCACATCCCGGTGACTCGCGACTACAAGAATCTCGAATGTGTGACCATTTGCGAAGTGGAGCCCTGCGTCGACAAGTCGCATCGTGTTGGCGCGCATCACTTTGCGCCTTATGAGGCGGTGTCGGCGGAGCGCTATCTCGAATTTGCCAAGGAGGCCCAGGCCGAGGGCGACCACAAGGGCCGGAAGGACTATGCGGCCTTGGCGCGCGACTTTGCGCATCAGGCGATTGAGCGTGGCTCGGGCATCGAAGACAAGGGCGAGATGCCCATGCCCGCGAACAACGAGGAGGCCCGCGTCGAGTTTGACCGCTTGGTGGCCCGTTTCCGCGAGCTTGACCCCTGCAAGGCCAAGGTGGTGGCGCCCTATGTCTACGCCCATGTCGAGAGCAACCTGGCGCAGGCCGAGCATGAGCTCAACGAGAACTGCAACACGCCCGATGCTTGGGAGCACCTGCGCGAGGTGGAGCCGGACATCGACGCCATCTGGGCGAAGGACACCGACGGCGACGGCGTGGTGGACATGAAGGACGGCGAGCCCTGGATCGCCGAGGACGCCGACGGGTATGAAGACGCCGACGGCATGCCGGAGCCCAAGCCCTACCCGGTGCTCGAAGACGTGAACTTCGATTCGGACAGCGCCAAGCTGAACGCCAACGCCAAGGGCTACCTGAACGGCATTGCCGACATGCTCATCGATGGCTACAAGGAAGTGACCGTGTACATCTCGGCCCACACCGACAGCGACGCCTCGGACGCCTACAACCAGGAACTCTCCAGCAAGCGTGAAGCGGCCGTGATGAACTACCTGGTGGAGTCGGGCGCGAAGCAGACCATGATCATGGGCAGCCACCATGGCGAAGGCGCCCCCAAGGCGGACAACAGCACGTCGGCGGGCAAGGCCCAGAACCGGCGCGTGGAGATCAAGCTCGACGCTCCGGATCCCGTAAGCCCCTTCTGCCAGAACTAAACTGATCGCACAAAAGCTGCGGGCGCATCCCACTGGGATGCGCCCGCAATTCTTTTAGCTGTAGAGAACGGCTACTCCGCTGGCTTTGGATAAATCCCCGCGACAGTGGTGCGCACGTTGTAGACACCCGTGCGCGCCGTGACATAGAGTGTCTTGCCGTCTTCGCCACCGAAGCAGCAATTCGCGGGCTTCTCGGGAAACTCGATGGTCTCGAGCAGCTCGCCCTTGGACGATATCACCCGCACCCCGTCTCCCGCCGTGGCCCAGATGCTTCCCTCCACGTCCACCTTGATGCCGTCCGGACCCGGCAGTTCACAATGCACCCGGTCGTTTGACAGGCTTCCGTCCTCGGCCACATCAAACGCGCGGATGTGCGCACCCTCGGTGTCGGCCACGTAGAGCACTTTCTCATCGGGCGACAGCGCCAGCCCATTCGGTTTCTTGAAGTCGCGCACCAGGGCCGTAAGGGTTCCATCGGTCGCAATCTTGTAGACCGCCTGGAAATCCAGCTCCGCCTTGTTGCCGCCGTAGGGAGGGTCGGTGAAGAAGATGGTTCCGTCCGAGCGCACGATGATGTCGTTCGGGCTGTTCAGCTTCTTCCCTTCGAACTCCTCCGCCAGCGTGACGACCGTACCGTCCTTCTCCGTGCGCGAGACCCGCCGCTTGTGCTCGGCGGCGATGAGCCGACCTTCGCTGTCCAGCGTCAGGCCATTCGAGTAATTGCTCGGCTCGCGGAAGACCGTGCCGTCCTCATGGTAAATGCGGTTCGCCGGGATGTCGCTGAAGATGATCTTCCCCGTAGGCAGATACAGCGGCCCCTCGGTGAACTTATGGTCTCCTCGAACTTTCTCGATCTCTCCGTCAGTCATGCCGCCCAGGCTGGCAGCGGTTATCAGCGCGGCGGCAAGTAGGGGATGGGCCATCATGTTCTCCTTTTGGGTTTTGCGTTCGGTCGTCCGAAGCGCAGCACTGCTTGTTGATTTATTCGGAGTTCTCTCCGTGCCAAGGTTTGCTTGGGCTGTATTCTGTGTCAAACCCGGGACATCCTTTACAGAATAATCCGAGC
>JBJOID010000061.1:0-15310 GCA_046047315.1 Candidatus Hydrogenedentota bacterium
GCGGCCACCCCGATTACCCGCACGGTCACCGTGGTCGCGGTGGACACCGTGAAGCCGGTTATTACACTGGTCGGCAGTTCCTCGATATCCATTCGGCGCAACAGAACCTTCACCGACCCCGGCGCCACGGCAACCGACAACGTGGACGGCAACCTGACCAGCAGCATCGTCAGGACCGGCACGGTCAACACCAGCAAGGCCGGCACCTACTACCTCTACTACAACGTGAAGGACAAGGCCGGAAACACCGCCACGCAGGTGGTGCGCACGGTGAAGGTGTCCTGGTTCTAAGCTTGCTCACATAGCGCTTACCCAGCGCACTCACTCAAAAGGGCGGCGGACTTCGGATGCGGGGTCCGCCGCCTGAGTTTTTTCGCGACTGCAACCGGCACGCCCGCTGGGCTACAATCCTCAGCCATGAAGCACACCGAGGATCAGGCCAACGCCATCATCAGCCGCGCTTCCCGCATCTGCGTGGCGGCGGGGGCGGGCTCTGGCAAGACCTATGTTCTGGTGCAGCGCATTGTAAGCCTGCTCGAAGAGGGGGCTGATTTAGACGGCATTGTCGCCATCACCTTCACCGAGAAGGCGGCGGCCGAGATGAAGGAGCGCCTCTGCGCCGAGTTTCGCAGGCGGGCCGCGGTGGGGGATGCGGCGGTGATGACGCGCTGGCGAGAGTTTGAGCGGCGCCTGGACACGGCGCGCGTCTCCACCATCCACTCCTTCTGCATGCGGTTGCTCAAGGAGAACGCGCTTCAGCTTGGCATCGACCCCGGCTTCGGGCTGTTGAGCGAGCCCCAGAGCCGACTCCTGGCGCGCGATGCGGTGAGGGAGACCCTGATCGACCGCATAGCCCAGGGTGATCCCGGCGTGCTGGCGCTCGCCACGGAGCGTTCCTTTCGTTCGCTTTCCCGCATGCTGATTGGCCTGTTGCCGAAGGCGACGCTGATTCACCGAGCCACGCGCGACTGGCCCCTCGACAATTCCGCCCGGCTGGCGGCCTATTGGCGGGAACGCGCGGGCGAAGTATTGCTGGAGGAAATCAAAACGCTCAGCGTCCAGCGTCTTGTGTCGAGCACGCGTTCCAACCTGATGGCTTATGCGGGGCGATGCGGCGCGCCGGAAAAATGTGGTTATGAACTGAAGCGGCTCTTCCTGCTGGAGCAGCTCGATGCGCTCGCCGCGCCGCCGGGCACAGCGAAGGAGCTGCTGGCGATTGGCCTGCGGGAGTATCCCCACAAGGGCAAGCGCGGCGCGCCGAAGGTCTGGGACGATGAAGCGGCCGCGCGCAGCCTGAAGGAGAGCAACGAAGAGGCGGAGAAGCTGATCGCATCGCTCTGCAAGCTGCCCGACCCGCAGGAGGCGGACATTGAAGAGCGGGCGGCGGCATTGAGCATTGCGCTGCTTGGACTGCTTGAGGCATTGCATCAGCGGCTCTCCGAAATGAAGCGCCGCCGCAACGCCATGGACTTCGACGATCTCATCGTCCGGTGCGCCGAGGCGCTCGAAGGCAACGAGTCCTTTCGGGCGCGCGCCGCGTCCGATATCCAGCACTTGCTGCTGGATGAATTCCAGGATACCGACCACACCCAGCTGGGTATTGCCGAGGCCCTCTGTGGGACGGCGGATGGTCCCAGCCTCTTTGTGGTGGGCGACGCCAAGCAGAGCATCTACCGGTTTCGCGGTGCGGAGGTGGAGGTGTTTCACAAGGCGCGCAAACGCGCAAACGTCAAGCACAAGCTGTTGAAGAACTTTCGCAGCGCCGCTTCGGTACTGAACTTCGTGAATGAATTCTTCCAGCGGTCGCAATGGCTTTGTGATGTGGAACCCGACTACGCCGCGCTTGAGCCCCACCGCCCCGCTCCGGCGGCGCACGGGGTCGAACTGCTGGTTCCAGCCGACGACGCCGAGAAGCGCAACAGCGCGGAATCACGGGAGCGGGAGGCGGCCCTGATTGCACGGCGCATCGTCTCCCTGTGCGAGGGGGAGGGCTTGATTCCCGATGGCGACGGGCTGCGTCCGCCCCGGCCCGGAGACTTCGCCATCCTGCTGCGGGCAATGTCCAACGTGCACTTGTACGAGGAAGCCCTCCGGCGCGCGGGCATCGAGTATGCCGTGGTGGCGGGAGCCGGGTTTTATGAACGGCAGGAGGTGCTCGATCTGCTCAACCTGTTCAAGGTGGCACTCGATCCGCTGGACGAGCCCGCCCTGCTGGCGGTGCTTCGCGGTCCCTTCTGCGCCCTGCGCGACGACACCCTGGCCCTGCTTTGCGAGCACCGGACCGCGCTGCCCAGGGCTATAGCCGGGGATCAGGTGCCCGAGGGGGTGATGGACGCCGGGGCGCTTGCGAACGCACGCCAACTCCTGCGGGATATTCATGCGCGCGCCACCCTGCCGGTCAATGCCTTCATGGATTATGTGTTGCGGCGGACCCATTTCGAGGCGCTCCTGTTGGGCTTGCCCAATGGAATCCAGCGCGCCTCCAACCTGCGCAAACTGGCGGACCTTGCCGAGTCCTTCGCGGCGGATGGAAGCCCTTCGCTCCGGGCCTTCACGGCCTATCTCGACGACATGCGCTCGGCCGTGGTGCGGGAAGGTGACGCCCTGCTTCAGCCACAGGAAACCGGGGCGGTAACCATCATGACCGTCCACAAGTCCAAGGGCCTTGAGTTTCCGGTGGTGATTGTGGCGGATGCCTCCGCCAAGCCGGATGCCCGGCCGGACGATGTGCCCAGCCATCGCGATCTGGGCCTGGTGCTCACGCCCATGGAATACGACATGGACAAGCGCCATGTCTGGAAGGAAGTGCTCAAGCGCCGCTCGAGCCGCGAAGAGCGCGACGAGCACGCGCGTCTACTCTACGTGGCGCTAACGCGTGCCCGGGATTACCTCATCGTGTCCGGCAGTCCGGCGCCAAACGCGGGAAGTTGGCTCCACATGCTGGACGAGACCCTGCACTTTCTCGATCGCCCCGACGGTGCGGTTATGCGAGGAGAGGGCTGGTCTGCCCTGGTGCGCCGCGATGCGCCCGAGCAACGCATGCCCGCCGCAGAATCCGCCCCCCCGGAAGTGGACTGGGAGCAGCTCTTCGAGCGGGTTCGTCAGCCGGTTGCGCCGCCCGCTGCCGCAGGGGAGATAAGCATCTCGGCGCTGCTAAATCTGTTGGAGTCCGGCCTGGGCGATGAGGAGGCGCGCTTCTCCGGTGATGACGCCGTGGAGAGTCCTGGCCGTTACGAGGCCATGGAGCGCGGCGTGTTGGCACACCGCCTGATGGAGCTCTGGGACTTCACTGGTCCGCCCCCGATGGAGGAGGCGCTGAACGCGGCCAGCCTAGAGCCGGAAGACCGAGAGCGATTGCGTGTGGACCTGATGGCGATGGCGCGCGATTTTTCGGCGACCTCCCTTTGTGCTGAGTTGTCGGCGGCGTCGGGATTGTTGCGCGAGCATCCCTTCGTGCTGCGAATCGGAGCCTGGCTCCTGCGGGGCACCATCGACGCGCTGCTTGACGGCGACACTCTGGTGGACTACAAGACGGGCAGGGGGAGCGACAAGAAACGGGAGCGCTACCGGTGGCAGCTGCTGCTCTACGCGGCCGCCTCACAGGCTCTGACGGGATGTCTTCCACGGCGCGGCGTGCTGGTCTATCTCGACGAAGGCCGCTGCGAAGAGTTTGCCATCACGCAAGCGGAGGCCCAAATCGCGCTCGACAAGGCCGCCGCCCTGCTGGCCGCTCAATAGAAGATGGGGGTCTCCAGCGACTGGACGGATGCGCCGTCGTCGCCGACGCGCACCTCCATGTCGGCCTGAACCTGTCCATCCACGTTGATGGTAGGGCCCTGCTTGAGGGAGTAGGGGTCGGATTCGAGAATGTAATAAAACTCAAAGCTGCCGCGATCCAGTTGGAATGAGGCGCTGCGTCCCGCGGCGATGGTCTGGTCGCGTCCCTGCTTGCCCTGACGCACGCCCACGTTGGCTCGCGCGCTCGAGTCGTTCTTCACCCGGATTTCATACACACCTCGGCGGAGCGAGTGCTTGTATTCCGGAAGTCGCGCGCGTCTGCGGCGATCCCGATAGGTCTCCTCTGGCGCGGCTTCCTCGACGTTGTAGTCGGCGCTCGACTTGCCGATCACGCGCACACGGCTGTCCACGCGTATGGCCTCTGGCGCGGCATCGTCGCCAGCCGGGGCCGGTGCGGGGCGGCTGCTGTATACGGTGCGCGTGGCTGGCGGAGCGGGACGTTCATCCATGTAAATCGTCTCCTCCTCCCATGCACCCTCGCCTTCCATCGCAGCCTCGGCCACTTCGTCAACGCCGTCATCCACCTCGGCCTCGGTAAGGTCCGATTCTCCCTCCTCCGTCACCGGCGTCTCTTCGACCTGGACTTCCGTAAGGGCAGTCTTGCGCACCAACTTGTCATCCACGAAGCGCGCGCTGAATCCGCCGCCCGCCTCGTCGGCCCATCGGTAAACCTTTTCACCCGAGGAGCCGGTTGCCATCAGGCGACCCTCGATATCGAGATACTCCGTCACCTCGTAGAGCGACATGCCCGGGGCGATCTGTTCGTACTGCGCCTTGGTGATCCGCTGCGCACCACTGAGATCCGGTGCGGGCTGCGCCTGGCGCGCATAGTTGGTCAACCGCTCCACCGCTCCCGCGCGAAAGCGCACCTGCACGCTTGCGCCCCCTTCAAGTTGCCAACGAACCACGCCGTCCTCGGGAGGATTGCCCATCACCACCTGCCCCGCGCTTCCATACATCTTCACTACGTCCTCGTGACGCATGCCGGGCTCGATGAAGTATGACTTCGGCGCGGGGGGCATCTCGGAGGCGGGTGCGCTCTCCGGCGGAGCGGCAGACGCCGGGAGTGACTCGGCGGGAGCGGGCTGCTCGCCCGGCGGCAGCAGCGGAGGCTCCTGCGGCGAAGCCTCCGATGGCGGGGCGGGCTCCGGCTGAGGCACGGGAGAGGATGCCGGGGATTCGCCCTCGGCGGGCGGCGCATCCGGAGACTCGGGCTGCGGGATGGACTCGCTTACTATTTCCGCTGAGTCAGCGGCGGGCGGTTCCGGCGCGGGCTGCTTGGAACAAGCCACGGCCAGCAAACATGCGGCGGCCACCAGAATCGCGTGTTTTTTCCACATCGTGCTCGCGTGCCCTCACGCGCAGTGTAGTGTCCCGCGCGCTCCGAGGCAAGATTTCGAAACGACCATCGCGCTAGTTGAAGATAACCCGAGGCTTGGGCTTGGCGTTCTTGCCGCAGCCCCGGCAGTTGCCGCATGCGGCGATCTTTTCGGTCACCAGATCCACCGAGATACGCGCGTCGAGGGTGGTCAGCCCGTCCTCGAACCCAACCTCGGCGGCGGCGCACATTTCGCCGGGGCCGCCATGCGCCTTGCCCAGCAGCACCTCCAGGGCGCTTTGCACCGCGATTAAGTGCTTGAGCGTCAGGAACTCCTCGATCTCCTGCTCGACGGGGTGCATCGTCAGGAATTCATCGGGTTCCATCGAGAGGATATCCTCGGCCCCGCGCCCCTGCAGTGCACTCAAAATGAGGGAGTCCGCACCCACACCCTGACCGCAGGTGCGCTTCACAAAGCGGTAATGGGTGAGCCGGTCCTGCTCGTCCAGCTCCACGCGAATCAGTTCGGTAACGTCACTGCACGGCATGGTCAGGTGTAAGCCTTCTCGCACTTGGCGGCGAACACGAAGTCCGCCTCCGTAAGGCCCCCGGCCTTGTGCGTCCACACCGTCACCTTTACCTTGCCCCAGGCCGTCAACAAGTCGGGATGGTGGTTCACCGATTCCGCGATTTCACCAACGGCGTTGGTGTATGCCAGCGCGGACTTGAAATCGGGAAACTTAAACTCTTTCTCCAGGTGGTGTTCATCCACCACCTCCCAGCCGTTGCCCAGTTGCTCGTGCAGACGGGTTAGTTCCTCGCCCTTCAAGGGCGGCACGCCGCCCCGGCAGGGAACGCAGTCCTTGGCCGCCAACAGATCACAACTGCTCATCACGCGCCTCCTCTAGACATCCAGCAGCACGGGCGGCCGGTCGTGCCAGATGTTCAAGCTGCTCTCTTCATCCAGCGTCACGGGACCCAGCCGCACCGAATACGGCTCACCGCCCATTACATGATAGACGATTTCCGCCCCGGCGATGTCCCAGTGTCCTGATTCCGGCCCCACCAGCAGCAGCGAGTGGGGGAAGCTCTGCGGCTCGCCGCTCAGTTCGAGCACTTCGCCGGGTCCGTTGCCGCCCTCAATCTCGTCGAAATCCAGTGAGAAGCCGTTGATTTCATAACGTGGCGCGCGGTTGGGGCCGCGGTCGCCGGTGGT
Organism: Candidatus Hydrogenedentota bacterium; assembly: GCA_046047315.1. Lineage (GTDB taxonomy): Bacteria > Hydrogenedentota > Hydrogenedentia > Hydrogenedentales > JAEUWI01 > WGMK01. The sequence continues at coordinate 6,333 of JBJOID010000061.1, forward strand.
GATCTTCATCTCGATGCGTTCAAGGCGCGGCACGACTCAGCCTCCCATGCCCATGGGCAGTTGCGTAAAGAACGGGTTCGTGCCTGCCGCGTGGTCGGTCTCGTCGAGCAGGGCGCCAAGATGCGGCATGGCCGCACGGAAGGACTGCTCAACGCCCTGTCTCAGCGTAATGCTTGACGCCGCGCATCCCTGGCAACCGCCCCCCATCTTGATGTAGGCCGTGTTGCCCTTCACGGCCGTCAAAGTGATCACGCCAGAATGCGACGCGATTCCCGGATTGATCTCCTCGTCGATGACCCGTTGCAGGGCAAATCGGATTTCCTCTTCTGCGGGCATGCCCTCAGTGAAGGCCGCGGACACGACCGGCTCACCGGACTCCAAGTGCTTGCGCAAGGCCTGTCCCAACCGGCGCGCCACGTCCTGGGGCGATTCGCCGCCCGTGCCGTCGCGGGTCACCGTCACGTTCATCTCGTGCAGCACCACCTCTTCGATGCCGCCCACGCTGAAGAGCGTCTCGGCCAGCGGCGACCATTCGGCGGCGGCGTCGGGCGAGGCGCAGAGGCAGGAATACCCGGGCAGCACCGGGCGGTCCACCATCAGCACAATACGTTGTCCGGAGGGGTCGATCTTGGCCTTGATGCGGATGCCGCCCGCCTCCGGCGCGGACTCTTCCACGGGGGGGATAACGGGCGCATGAACCACCTTGCGCTGCTTCGGGATGCGCTCCACAGGTTCGGAGGCGACTTCAACCGGAGACTCCACCGCCACAGCGGCCGAGGCTTGCTCCTCCGCTTTCTTTTTGTCGAATACTTTGGCAAACCAGGAAGACACAGGGCTATCTCCAAAATCGGGTTGATTGCGGCAAAAGCCTATTCTACACCCTAGGAGACAACAGCGGAAGAGAATCCATTCCGGCGGTTCAGGGCAGGCCCGCCGCCGTGAGCGCCTCCCGGAAGGCCTTTGGGTCGTCCGTGACGAACCAGCGAATACCCAGCCCCGTCAGACGTCGCAGTGATTCAGCGTCAAAAGCGAATGGGCGCACCTGCAACTGCACGCCCTTCGAGGCCAGCGTCTCGATGGCAGACTGAAGATAGGCGTCGTCCAGTTCGTAGCGGATGGGCGAGACCGACTCGACGGGGCGCAAGTGAAACTGCAACAGCGAAACGTTGTGGAAATCGCGCTCCGCCATGCGCTCGAAGCGCCTCTTGAGCGTTTCGGGCGGGTCGCTAATCCAGGTCATCACCCGGGAACCCGGCCAGAGCGCGGCGAGCTTTTCACACATCGAAGGCTGGCCATGTACCCACCACACTTGCTCCCGCAGCCCATGCGCGTCGATCAACGCCACCACCGCCTCCAGCGATACGGCCTTGAGGTCCAGGTTAATCTGGCGTTCCGGCCGCTCCTTCATTCGAGAGAAGACCTCGTCCAGCCGGGGCACGCGCTCGCCTTGGTACCGCTCGTGAAAGCGGACTCCCGCATCCCAGCGCAATACCTGCTCGTAGTCCATCTGCTCCACCGGTATGCTCGCCTCCGGCGGCGCCGCATTGGTGGTGCGCTCCAGCGTGGCGTCGTGCAGGCAGATGATTACCCCATCGCGCGTGGTCCGCAGGTCCACTTCGGGCACCGCACCGGGGATGGCCCAAGAGTGCTCCAGCGCGGCAAGGGTATTCTCGGGGACCTCGTTCATCCCGCCACGGTGGGACTGGAAGAAGACCTCCGGTTCCGCCGCCATCGCGGGGGATGCAAGCAGCAGCAGCGCCATCCAGCGGATCATGGCTGCTGCCCCTGTTGTTCCTGCATTTTCTGTTGCCGTTCCAGCACATGCGGCGGCAGCCCGTAGACCACCTTGCCGCGCTTGGGGGCCTCGGGAGCCTCCGTGGCGGTCTCACCGTCCTTCTTGCGGAACTTGAACTGGCGCGTGCCGGTGGGGCCTTCCGCCGCAATCTCACCTGGAGGGGGGGGCGGGGCGTTGTCGGGCTGCTCAATTATCGTGGGCATGGCAGGCTGCTCCGCATCCGTGCCAGTGGGCGCGTCCTTGCGCTCGAACTTGAATTGACGCTGGCCCGTCGGCTGCTGGAACGTACTCAGCCCCGAGCTCTCGATCGGCTTGGGTGGCGTTGCCCAATCAAACTTGAAGAGCTTCTGTGCCTCGGGTTCCTCCTGCGCCGGCTCCTGTTCTGGCAACAGTTCCACGAGGTTGGGCACAGGGGATGCCTTGGTTTCCGAAATCGAGCGTGGCGCGATGGGCGCGGGCAATGGGGAGGCCGCTGGCTCTCCTTCGGATTCGCCCTCCCTGGGCGGCACCGCCCGCGAAAAGGCCTGCTCCGGCCCCAGCACGGCGTATATCGCATCCACCGATCCGCTGCCCTCCACTACGCGCTGCTCCAGATTCCATGACTGGTCGGGCACCGGCGTCCATGCACCGGGTGGATCGAAGCGGTACAGGGCGAGGCTGGTTAAGTCTTCGTCGAGGCAGAATTCCGGCGGGATGTAGAAGGTCATGTCGAGCGCCGTTTCCGCTCCGGCGGGCCGCTCGGCCTGGGGCTTCACATAGAGACTGAAGGGCGCCGTGCCCGGGGGGAGGAATCCGGGCGCCTCAGGCAGGGTCTTGAGTGCGGCCAGCATGGGCTCGTTCGCCCGGAACCGGAAAGCGGCCTCGACCCCAAGCGGGTAAAGCGTCACTTCCATGCCGCGCGCCAGCGTGGCATTCCGCATCACGTCATTCGCCTGGAAACGCGTTCGCTTGAAACGCCGCGTGAGCATCAGGTCCAGCTGGTCGTCGAAGTGGGGGGAGCCGGGCACGTCGGATGCGCCGAAGGGGGTCATCGAAACGGCGCTGGGCTGGTTCCCGAACTGCACCGCCATGGCGAAGCCGTAGCCATAGTCCGCCTTCCAGCCGCCCTGCTCGTAGGTAAAGTCACCCGACACGAAGATGGGGCCGCCGCTCACCGAGCCCGGCATGGGCTCCTCCCGCTCCCCACGGCGGACGCGGTGGGCGTCTCCCCACGGCAGCGATATCCGGTCGAACTCGTTGCGCATCATACGCGCCGCATCACCCGCTGCCGCCACGGCCTGCTCGAGCATCCCCGCGTCGCCCGATAGCAGCGCGGCCTGCGTGGCCGCGTCGTCGCCCAGCTCCGGAGTCCTCGCCCGGAGCATTGCCCACCACAGGTGAAACGCCGTCATGCCCGGGGCTTTCACCTCGGCAAGGTTGTCCCAGTCTTCCAGTATTTCCAGAAACTCGACGAGGTCCGGGTGGGAATTGCGCACCCACTCGGGATTCTCCCGCGCCGCCGCCAGCAAGACAGCCTTCATTTCCTGCGCGGCTGGCGCCACCAGGTCATAGAGCATGGACTGGTTATCCGGAAAACTTCTCTTGCCGCTGCGCAGGAGCTGGCGCACCCGCTGCGCCCGGTAGGAATCCGGTTCGCCGAAGAGCGTGGCGGGCCAAAGGTCCGGGGTGTAGGGCACCGTGTCGGTCACTGTCCAAGGGCTGGTGTCGCAGGCCTGTATAAATCCCGTCTCTGGATTCATGATGAAGGGAAGCTCGGCCACGCCGAGCACGTAGCTCCATCCCCAGTCTTGCATGGCATTCGGCAGCGGCTCCTTCCAGGCCAGCTGCCCCTCCGACAAGTTGCGGACAAAGGCGGTCTCCACGTCCGGTTGCTGGCGGAATCCCATGGGCGCGTGGTAACTGTAAAAAATGTTTCCCATCGCGTCGCCATAAACCAGGTGCGCGGGGGGAAGGGCCTGCGCCATCAGCGCTCCTTGAAAGTCCGCCAAGGATTGCGCACGTCCCATCTCGATCAACTGACGGAGCCCGCCGAAGTTGCCATAGCCCTGAATCTGCCAGAGATAGAGCAGGCCTCCTTGCTCGACGATGGGCCCGGTCTCCGTCACGTGGGAGGGCTCCAGCCGTTCATCCAGCCCGGTCTCCGTCTTCACGTAGTAGGGGCGCGCCTTGCTGTAGTATTCGAGCAGCAGCGCTTCCTGGCCGCCGCCCGACTCGGCGAGGAAGGTCGGGTCGTTCGCGCGCCGCGTCGCGCCGCCGCCCAAGGGGCGCTCGAAGACGTCCGCCGTGTCGGCATCGTTGGGTGTCAACCCCCAGCCCAGCACCGGGTTGTGTCCCATCACAATGACGGGAAGGCCATACAGGGTCGCGCCATATACTTCATAGTCGTCGAGTGCGAGGTGGGCCTCGTACCAAAGGAAGGGCCCTGCATGATACTGGTGCGGGTTGACCACGAGCACCGTCTGGCCTTCGGCGCTGTGAGAAGGAGCCACGGCCCAGGCATTGCCTGTCTCCATCGCGCGGGGCGGGGCCGCCGCGTCGGGCAGGTCCAGCGGGGATTGTCCCGTGGCGAAGGCGTGCCACAGCGCCAGGATTTCGTAAGGGGCCACGCCCTCGGCCCACTCGGGGGCGGTGTCGATATGCTCCGCCAGCCATGCGTTTACGCCGGCGGCGAAGCCCTCGCACAAGGCGCGGGTCACTTCGTCGAGTTGTTCCACGGCGGCCATGGCCAGTTGCGCATGTCCCATGCGTATGGCGAAGGCGTCCGAGGCGGCCGCGCTTTCGCCTTTCACCTCGGCAAGCCGGCCCGTAACCGCGCGATACGCGAGGAGCATCGGCTCGGCATGGTCCTCCGCCTGGGCATAGCCGAAGGCGAATCCAAGCCCGCGGGCCGTCTTCGCATAGACATGCGGCACACCCCATTCGTCCCGGTACAAGGTGGCTTCCGACCAGAAATCGGCTTCCTCGGGAGCCGCGTGGGCAAGGCCGGACACGGCGAGGAAGAGACCAATCGCCACCGCCGCGGCGAACTTCAACGATTGCGTCACACTCAAACTCCGGCGCGCATGCGCGGGGTGGGAAACAAAGCGCGCCAAGTATACACCATGCCCCCGGCTTTTCCCCGCGCCGCCCGCTTCGCTACCATTCGCCCCCGGGAGCTTCAACATGGCTGAACTCGAACCGCACTACGCCGGGGTGCGCCGCGACGCGCTTGCGCCGCTGCCGCGCCAGCCCGTGCACGTGGTGGTGGACAATATACGCAGCGCCTTCAACGTGGGCTCGATCTTCCGCACAGCGGACGCGGGCGCGGTGGAGCACATCCACCTGTGCGGCATGGCCGCGCATCCGCCCCACCCCAAGCTCGCCAAGACCGCGCTGGGCGCCTATGAGTACGTACCCTGGACCTACTACGAGCGCACGAAGGACTGCATCGCCTCGCTGCGCGCCCAGGGGATAACGGTGGTGGGTATCGAGGTGGCGCCGGGGGCGAAGTCGATGGATGCCATGGAATGGCCCCAGCCGGTCGCCATTGTCTTTGGAAACGAGGTTAACGGCATCCACGCGGACAACCTCGCCCGCTGCGACCAGGTCGTGGAAATCCCGATGCATGGATACAAGAACAGTATCAACGTCGCCACCGCCTTCGGGGTGGTGCTGTACGACATTCTCAGCCAGTGGAAAGCCGCGCGTTGATACCCGCCGGGGCACGTCCCGAGGGAACGCTGGACGCGCACGAGACCCTGGCCACCGAGACAGCGCGGGTTGGCGGAAAGGCCCTGGGTCTCGCACGGCTCACAGTGGCGGGCCTTGCCGTGCCGCCCTGGCTGGCCGTTCCCTTGTCCACGGTCGAGGCCATGCTCGCGGCCCCGGACTCCGTGATTGAATGCTGGCTCGCGCTTCTCCTGAAGGATTGGCTTCAGCCGCCCTTCGATGGCCTCGCAATACGCTCGTCCGCTCCCGGTGAAGACGACCGCCAGCACAGCATGGCGGGACAATATCGCACGCTATTCGTGCGCGAACGCCATGAGCTCTCCGGGGCCTTCCGGGCCGTGGCCGGTTGGGGTCCCGGTGCGGGGCAAGGCGACGCTATACCCGTTGTGTTGCAGGCGGTCGTTGGTGCCGATGTATCGGGCATTGCCTTCAGCGCGAACCCCGCCGAGGCCGACCCGGAAGCCAGCTACATGGAATGGTTGCCGGGTGCGGGGGAGGCCTTGGCACAGGGGGAAGCAACGCCGAACGCGCTGACTTGCCCGTGGCTGGGGCAGCCTATCCCGGCGGAGGCGCCCGCCTTTGTGCCCGTGCTGCTGGAGTCTCTCCGCGTGGCCGAGGAGTGCCTGGGTTGCGCGGTGGATATGGAGTGGTGCCAGCGCGGGAACGTGCTCTGGGTGCTTCAGGCGCGTCCCATCACCGCGCTGCACCTCGCTGCCCGGGAAGTTCCCGGGGAAACCTTGTCGTCGTGGTTTCTTGACCAGCGCTTTCCCGACCCGATCAGCATGATAACGCGCGACACGCTGCTGCCGCTGGTGGCCGACGTGGCTTTCGGCGATGCCATGCGAATGCGCGGGCATGCGCCGCCGGAAAAGCTCGTGCACTACTACGCGGGCCGCGCCTACGTACCGCTGCGTGTGCTCTCGGACATGCTGCGGGGAGCGCCCGGGTGGTGGCTCTCGCCCGACCTGCGCGCTATCTTCCGTCCGGCGCGCCGTCCCCCCGGCGGGGTGGCGGCCTTGTTGCACTATGCCTGGTGCGCCCTGCGCACCGTGCTGCATCATCGGCGGGACGTGTTCTTTAACTTGCGCGCCTGGGAGGACTACAAGCGCGGGCTTGTCCCGGAACTGGAGGCCCTCCCCGCTACCTTCGACAGCGTGGAAGAACTTGAGCACGCCTGGCGCGCCTGCGACGCGCTAAGCCGACGCTATCTTGAGATCCACCGCTGGAGCATTCTCTGGGCGGATTACGGCTTTCGGCTCTACCGCGCATTGCTGATCCTGCTGCCGGAGACTTGGGGCCGCCGTCTGGAGGCCGCGCTCGCCGACCGCATGGAACTTCATACCCTCTCCGCGAACGAAGCCCTGCGCTTGCTTCAGACGGGGAATGACGGGTCGCATCGAGACGAACTCTTGCGCCGCTTTGGCGACCGCTCGACATCCCTGGACTTTGCCACGCCGACCTGGGGCGAGCTTTATGGGGAGGGCATCGTCCCGCCTCGCGCCGAACTGCCGGTCGAGCGTGGCTGGCGGGATGCGCTGGGCCTGCTGGCTCGGCTGCTGGAGTTGCGCGAGGAACAGCGTTCTGTCTGGGAGCGTATCCTCGCGCGGCAGCGGCGACTGCTGCTGCATGCCGCGCATCTACTAAGGCAGTCGGGAAAGCTCGCCCTTGAAGAGGAAATCTGGATGCTCACGTGGCGGGAGTGTCTTGCGGCGCTTTCGGGTGGTCCCGCGCCCGAGACGACGGAACTCGAACTGAGGCGTCACATCCAACGGGTCCAGGCAGTGGCGGACGCGCCACCTTTGGTCGCGCCCATTGCCGAGGGAGGGACTCAGGCGCTTCGTGACCCATCCGAGATCTGGCATGGTGCGGCTGCCTCATTTGGCAGCGCCACCGGGCGTGCGCTGCTCGTGCACAAGCCCGACCCGGCGCGCCCGCCGGAAGCGGGATGCGTTCTCGTACTGCGGAGTCTTGACCCGGCTTGTTCCCTCTTGATTCAGCAGGCGGCCGGGCTGGTGGTCGAGCGCGGCGGACTGCTTTCGCACGCCGCGATTCTCGCGCGGGAGTACCGTGTGCCCATGGTGATGGAAGTACCGGGCATCATGGGGGACCTTCGAGACGGTGACTTGGTCAAAATTGATGGTACACTGGGGAGTGTCGAGCGCTTGGAAAAGGGGCCGTATTCCAGCGCGCGCTAGGGTAATTTCGCATTTTGATGCGAATGCGGAATCTGCTTATACTGGATTCAGGGGTGTTTCTTGTTTTAAGCAGGCGGGGAGATTTGCATGGCTGAGCCGGATAAACCAGCAGTGCTGCTGGTGGATGACGCGCGCACGTCCCTGATGGTGTCGGAGAAGTCCATTCAGTCCGACGACTACCGGGTGGTGGTGGCTTCCAGTGGTGAAGAGGCGCTCCAAGTTGCGCAGGACCCGGCGGTGTTTCTTGTCGTGATGGACGTGAACATGCCGGGCATGAGCGGTTTCGAAACGGCGCAACGGCTGCGCGAGGCCAATCCGACCCGCCGCCTGCCCATCATGTTTGTCACCGCCATGGATCAGCAACCCGAGTTGACCTTCAGGGGATATGAGGCCGGGGCGGTGGACTTTCTCTACAAGCCGGTTCAGCCGCAGATATTCCGCAGCAAGGTGTATGTCTTTTTCGAGTTGTTCAAGAAGCAGCAGGAGAGCGAGCAATACCTCAAGTCGCTCGAGGCGGCGAACAAGAAGTTTTCCGAAGAATTGCGCGAGCGTAAGCACATGGAACTGGCGGTGCAGGAAAGCGAAGTACGCTACCGCTCACTTCTCGAACTTTCTCCAGTGTCCATCGTGGTCGAGACCAATGGCCGTATGAGCTATGTGAACACCGCCGTGCTCAAGACCTTGGGCGTCGAGGACCGCGAGACCCTGATGCGACAATCCATTCTGGATTTCGTGCACGAGAAATACCGTGCGGCCACCGAGAAGAGCATGAACCGAATCGTTTCGCAGGGCGGCCGCGCCGAGCCGTTCGAGACCGAGTTGGTGCGGCCGGATGGCAGCAAAGTGGGCTTGGAGGTGTTCGGCGCCTGCGTGGTGTACGAGGGTCAGGTGGGCATCCAGATGGCGCTGCAGGACATCACCGAGCGCAAGCTTATCGAGGCCGAGTGGCGGCGGCTTTCGCGCATGGACGGCCTCACGGGCATCTATAACCGGCGCGCCTTCGACGACATCATTGAGCGCGAGTTCCGGCGCGCCCAGCGCGGCAAGACTCCGCTGTCGCTGGCGATGATCGACATTGACGCTTTCAAGTTGTACAACGACAACTATGGGCACCAGAAGGGCGATGAGACCCTCAAGTCCGTGGCGACGGTGTTGCACGAGGGCGCCGAACGCGGCGGGGACCATGTGGCGCGCTATGGCGGTGAGGAGTTCGCGGTCATCATGGCGGACACGGACGAGGCGGGCGCGATACAGGTGGCCGAGACGTTGCGCCAGAGCGT